>JAPOOU010000166.1 GCA_026713245.1 Chloroflexota bacterium | reverse complement strand
GTATCACAGAGCGGGAGAAAAGGGCGACTATATGGTCGCGCGAGTGAATTGGAATTTGGCAGCGGGAGACGACCCCGGATCTTCAGATTTCTCGTAGCCATCTGCGCGGAATACTCGTTCACGCAATTGCCCTAAACAAACTCGCCACATGCAGTGCAAATGGCCTGGTGTTTGGTTATAATGCGTCAGGGCAAGGAGGCGCCATTGATTTCCGCAGCAAATAACGAATCTACGGTCAGCCAACACGCATTCGCTTATCAACCGCAGCCGATAAACGGAGCGTTCCTGGGCAAGCACATCATCTCTGTAGATCAATTTGAGCGAAGAGATCTCGATATTCTCTTTGACGCCGCCACTTCCATTCGCAAGCGCATTCGCAGCCACGATCGCGGCTTGACCGAGCTATGCGCCGGCAAAGTGATGGCGTCGCTGTTCTTTGAAGCGAGCACCCGTACCGATATGTCCTTTCAATCGGCCATGCGGCGGCTTGGCGGCGACGTCATCGCCGTTAGCAACGGTGTGCGTTTTTCCTCCATGTACAAGGGCGAGAACCTCTCCGATACCATCCGAGCGACCGGCTGCTACGCCGATGTCATTGTCCTGCGCCATCCGGAAATCGGCTCCTCTTATGAAGCCGGCTACTACCTGGATCTGCTCAATACCCGCATTGACAATCCCACGGTCGCCATTAGCGGCGGCGACGGCATCGGCGAACATCCCACCCAGGCCTTGCTCGATATTTTCACGATCTTCGACCGCAAGAAATCACTGGACGGCTTGACGATTACCCTGGTTGGCGATCTCAAACACGGCCGCACCGTGCACTCGCTGGCAAAGCTTATCGCCTATTACGATGCGAAAAACGTGCAGCTCTGTTTGGTCGCGCCGGAAAGCCTCGCTATGCCGGCGGAGATCACCAACTTGGTAAAAAGCCATGGTATCACAGTAACTGAAACCGACGATCTGATGGACGTGATCGCCCGGACAGATGTCATCTACTGGACTCGCATTCAAGAGGAGCGATTCGCGGACAGCGAAATCTACGACAGGATCAAAGACCGATTTATCATGACGCCCGCTGTCTTCGCCAAGGCGGGCTCGAAGGCCATCTTGATGCACCCCTTGCCGCGCAAACACGAGATGGGCACGCGCGTCGATCATGACATCCTCGATGACGACCCGCGCTCGATTTACTTCGAACAGATGGAAAACGGCATGTTCGTCCGCATGGCGCTGCTGGTAAAGGTCTTGCGCGGGGTCTATGTCTGATGCCTCTGGTCCAAATTCACGGCATGATTGATCCGCATACGCACCTGCGCGATCTCGACTGGGCGGACAAGGCGACTTTCGCGACCGAAACAAAAGCAGCCATCGCCGCCGGCTATTGGGCCGTCTTTGATATGCCCAATACCGCCCCCTCCACCACGGACGAAGACCGACTCAAGCACAAACTGAGACGGCTGGATCGAGACGCCCATTGCGATTGGGGTCTGTATTTTGGCGCTTCGCAATCCGACAATAGCGACACATACGAAAAAATCGCCTCGCGCGTTTGTGGCCTGAAGATCTACAACAATTCCACCACCGGGGATCTGCTCATTCACAGGCAAAGCGATCGCGAGCGCCACTATCGCGCCTGGTCCGCCAACAAACTGATCGCCGTCCATGCCGAGGAAGAGACCGTCCGCGACATACTCGCGCTGGTAAGGAAATACCGACAGCCAACCCATTTTCTGCATATCAGCAGCGCCCGCGAAATCGACCTGCTGACGCAAGCCAAAGAAGACGGCTTGCCGGTGACGGTCGGCGTCTGCCCGCACCATCTATTCCTCACCGAAGACGACCTAGCGACGCTGGGTCCCTATGGGCTGATGAAACCGCCCTTGAAGTCAAGAGAGGATCAACGCGCGCTGTGGAAAGCGATCAGCCTGGGCGTGGTAGATATCATCGAGACCGACCACGCGCCTCATACCTTCGCGGACAAGGAATCGGATTCCCCGCCCTTTGGCGTGCCCGGTCTGGATACGGCGCTGCCACTGATGTTGCGCGCCGTTCGCGACGGTCGACTCTCGCTGGAGCAGACGATCAACATGCTCTCGCGTAACGTGCAGCGAATTTGGCGGGTCAGCCCGCTGCCAAAAACCTATACGCTCGTCGACACCGATCACAGCTATGTTGTCGAACGGAAAAATCTGCGAACCAAGTGCGGATGGTCGCCCTTTGAGGGCTTGCGCGTCTACGGAAAGATCCGCGAAGTTTGGATCCGCGGTCATTTGGTTTTTGATGGCGAAGACGTCATCAGCCCGCCCGGTTTTGGCAGAAACTTGTTTGGGTTAGTGGCATGAGATGGCAAAAGCAAAGTAGTTCCAAGCAAGTAATGAGAATCCGCAAATATGACGAGCTGTAGGGCGTTTCGGCGAAACGCCCGAAAACAGTTAGAAAAAACGGGCGGCACATCGTGCCGCCCCTACAGCACACATATTTTTCGCACTACTAACCTGGAACTACTTAGTTTTGAATTATCTCGAATACTTCCAATACCAGGGCGCAGTAATACGTAATCTCCAACAGATCCATTTGAAACTCATTCTGAGTATCTTCCACCAGTTAGTCTACAGCAAAACAACTTTTGACTATTCATCGAGTTCAATTAATTTCGGCTTGCAAATCTCTTACTCTGTAAGATACTAAGTATGATTGTTGCGTCGAACTACATATTTGATCAGCAAGTGTCTGATGGTTACTCGATAGAATCCTGCGAGTAACCTGTGAAGTTTTTCTTCGTTCTGTGAGTCGTGGTCAGTTGTCCCATAGCGCGAGTAATGTGAATCTAGGAGGAGTCGTTATAGGCGACTGCGGAGTAGCCGCATGAATAAGCCGCGTAAACGACTTGTTCTGCTTCTTTACAAGATAGTTTACCCATTTTTGAACACCATAATCTTTAGATTTAGTGGTCAGCAAGCACATGACAAGCTGATCCGCTTTTTGCGTTCGCTTGATCGGAATCCTAGGGCAATATCAATCGCGCAGGCGATCCGTATACGCGTTTCCTGCGGCACGCCTACGAGGGTTGGCGGCATCATACTTTCCCAATCTCTCGTCTTGGCGGCGGGGCTTGCCAAAGGCGACGGTTTCGAAGACGAAGCAACCGCAGAGCATGCTGTTCTTGACAGAAAGTGCAATATCATACCTGGCTGGCGGACAGTTCCGGCATTGATTGGTCCTATGGAATTTGGATCCTTTACGCGCTTCCCGCGCATGGGCAACGACGGAACTGTGATATGGCGCCGCAGGAGTTCGCGCTCTTTACAGAATCGCGTCGGCTTAAAAAATCCGGGCGCGCGCGCCGCAGCGATGTTTCTCGGCATGCGGAAAGCGCAACTTCCTGACGAGTACGGCATCAATATAGCGGTCTCGCCCGGCGTTCACGATCTCGATCAGCAGGAGCGCGAAGTTGTCGAGTCGCTCGAATTCTTCCTGGATCACGACGTCCTGCCGTCCTGGTTCACCTTGAATCTGAGTTGTCCCAATACCAATGACGATCCGCTGGGCCATCAACTGGAAGCGGAGACGCGGCGCTTGTGCGGCGCCTTCATCAAGGGCCTGAAACGACGCTCGCTGTCGATCCCGCTTTGGGTCAAGATCAGCCCCGGTCTCGCCGCCGAGCAATACCATGCCCTTGTGCGGATCTTCGCCGATGTCGGCGTGAAAGCCATCGTCGCCACAAACACGTTGCCAGAGCCCAGTCCCGAAGATCCAGAGCAAATTGCCGGGCTAGGCGGCGGCGGTCTTTTCGATGCGACGCTCGATGCTGTGAAACATTTGCGAGCGGAAATCATCCGCAGCAACGCGGCGATAGACATAGTCGCATGCGGCGGCATCCTTGACGGCGAGAGTTTTCAAGCCTACCGTGAATTAGGTGTCAATGCGGCGCAGTATTGGTCGGCACTGGTATATCGCGGTCCCTTGGCCGCAGCGCTCATCGAAAGCGAACTTGCAGCCCATGAATTCGAATACGAAGCGGTCCATCGCGAAAGCCTTGCTTGATATCGGCGCGGTCGGTTTTGCGCCGGGGGCGCCGGTCACCTTCAAGTCGGGCATAGTGTCGCCGGTCTACGTCGACAATCGCACCCTGATCTATCATCCTGATCCCTGGCGTCGGGTAGTCGAGGGCTTTGCGTCCGTAATCGCCGATATAGAGCTGGAATTTGACCTGATCGCGGGGGTCGCCGTCGGCGGCGTTCCCCATTGCTCGGCCCTGGCTTATGTCCTGAAGAAACCTTCGGTATTCATCCGCAAGGAAAGCAAAGGACACGGCAAGGCGCAACGCATTGAAGGGGGAGCGGTCGCGGGCAAAACCGTCCTCCTTGTCGAAGACCTGGTCACTACCAGCGGCAGCAGTCTTTCGGCTGTGGCTGCGTTGCGCGAAGCTAGAGCAATCGTCACAGATATGGTGGCGATCGTGAGTTACGGTTTCGCCGAAGCGCGCCGGGCGTTCAAGGACGCTCAGGTCGAGCTGCATACATTGACCGATTTCGATGCTTTGCTCGAAGAGGCCTTGCAGCGCGGGATATTTGGCAAGCGCGACGAAGCTGTGCTAAGGGCTTGGTTCGCTGATCCACATAACTGGGATCCGGCAAGCAAATGAGCGCCTTGCGAAAATACGAAGCCCGCGTCGACAGCGTCGATTCCTTGCTATGCGTTGGTCTCGACAGCGACATCAAGCGATTGCCCCCCGAGTTTGACGCGGTCGAATTCCCGCAACTGGACTTTAATCGTCGCATCATTGATCAAACCGCCTGCTACGCCAGCGCATTCAAGTTCAATATGTCCTTCTACGAGGCGGCCGGGGCGGCCGGCTGGGGACAGTTGAAGGACTCACTGGATTATCT
Source organism: Chloroflexota bacterium (assembly GCA_026713245.1). Lineage (GTDB taxonomy): Bacteria > Chloroflexota > Anaerolineae > Aggregatilineales > Phototrophicaceae > UBA6055. Next base: position 4,461 of record JAPOOU010000166.1, on the reverse strand, counting down.
TCGCCGGAGTCACCCCGGAATTCTCACAATTAGCGATGCCAAGCGCGGCGACATCGGCAACAGCAGCGCCGCCTACGCCCGCGCCATCTTCGACGAGTTGGGCTTCGACGCGGTTACGCTCAATCCCTACCTGGGCAGCGACGCGCTGCAGCCGTTTCTGGACTACAAGGATAAAGCCTGCATCATTCTTTGTCGTACCTCGAATGCCGGCTCGGGAGAGTTTCAGTACCTGCGTGTCTCCGGCAGACCGCTCTGGCAGGCGGTCGCCGAATCCGTCGTTGACACCTGGAACGCCAACGGCAACTGTATGCTGGTCGCCGGAGCAACTTTCCCGGAAGAAATGGCCGCGATACGCGCTATCGCAGGAGACATGACATTACTGGCGCCGGGAATCGGCGCGCAGGGCGGGGATATCGGACCTGTGCTGAGCGCCGGCTTAAACAGTCGCGGCAAAGGGCTCATCATCAGCGCGTCGCGCAGCATCATATTCGCGGGGGACCCGGCGGCGGCCGCAAAATCCACCAGGGACGAGATCAACCGTTTTCGGTCTTGACGGCGAGGCCGCGATCAGGGATTTCTCATATCTTTCTTACACGGCTCTTACCAGGATATCCCACAATCGCGGCACAATGAAATTAGGCAGCAGGCAGCTTCGTTCACCGAGGATATCCATGTCCGCAACGGCGGCCGAATATCGCAGTTTTGTCAAAAGCAGTTTCATACGGACGTCGCTTGATCGACTCACGCGCTTCCACGAAGATCCGAGGGCGCTTGCCAAACTGACGCCCCCGCCAATCATTATGCAATTGCACAGTGATGCGCGCCGCTCAATCACGGAGGGCGAAATCGAATTCACGCTTTGGTTGGGGCCCTTGCCCATCCGCTGGATCGCGAGGCACGAACCGGGACCGTCGCCTCATTCTTTTGCCGACCTGCAGATCAAGGGTCCCATGGCCTATTGGCGCCATGAGCACATCTTCACCGAGAAGCCGGGCGGCGTAGAACTGACGGACCGCATCATCCTGGCGCACAGATCCGGATTGGCCGGGCGCCTGACGCGGCTGTTTTTTGATGGCCTGCCATTGCGGCTGCTCTTCGCATACAGACACCGCCGCACACGGATGGCGACCCAACTGAAATGACGTCCATAGCAGGCGTCGCCGTCATCGGCGCGGGAATCAGGGGAGGGGTTAGCTGCCGCCGCTCTTTCTAGAATGAGGACGGCGCTCATTGATAGGTCTCGGAGGCGAATCCCTGTCCCGGCGGCCGCATTCAATAATAAGGACTATCGCTTTGATGTTGGCGAAACGGCCGCGGCGGGCTTTCACGAAACCGGCATGGCGAAAGTTGAAGCTGGGCTGGCTTGCGATCGCGCAGCGGTGCATTTAGAAGAGAGCGTGGGTTCAGGGTTGAGACATCATCAACAGTGACATGCTGCCCTTCTGGGCGATCACGCCATCCTGTTTGACAATTCGCAATTCTAATGTAACCAGACCACCGCCGAGGCGCCGCGCCTCCCTGGCTTCCGTCACTTTTAGCTCGGCATGTATGGTATCGCCGATGTAAACCGGACTGCTGAACTTCATATCCAGGCCTCGGAAGCCGAGTACGGTGCGCTCCAGAATACCCAGCTGATAGGCTTGTCCGATCGCGTAGCTCAAGCTCAGCATACCATGCGCGACTCGCGCGCCCATGAAGGAATCCTTGCTGTATTCGGCGTCGGTATGCATGGGATTGTAGTCGCCGGTCAATGCGGCGAACTGCACCAGGTCCGCTTCGGTGATCGTACGGCCCCTGCTGCGCATGGTCTGGCCGATTTCGAATTCCTCGAAGTACAGACCGCGCGGTCCGTCCGCTTCCATTTTGAACATGCCCCCTCCGTTCCGGTTTGGTCTGCTTTGCAGCGCGCTTAAGTCGACCAATCAAAACAGCACCAGATTCTATCTGATGCTGTTGCTGTCAAGCCGCACTTCATCAAGCGCTATCCGCCCGATGAGTCATCGCCCGCGTCGCTGGCTTGGTTGCCATCATCGTCGACGGTCCGCTCAATTGCGGGCGCCTGTTCGTCCACGGCGCCGGCAGTCGCCGGAAAAGCGCTACCGATCAAGGGCGCGATGACCAGGGATACGATCGCCAGCAGCTTCAAGAGAATGTTCAAGGATGGTCCCGATGTATCTTTGAAGGGATCGCCGACCGTATCGCCCACGACCGCCGCCTTGTGCGCGTCAGATCCCTTGCCGCCGTAATTGCCGGCCTCGATATTTTTCTTGGCGTTGTCCCAGGCGCCGCCCGCGTTCGCCATCATCACCGCCAGCATGAAGGCGGATACGAGAGAGCCCAGCAAAACGCCTACCAGCGTGATCGGCGCGACAAAGTCGCCCAGGGCGTTCCCCCGGCCCAATACCGCCAAGAGCGCCACGCCAACCGGCACGCCAACCGCGATGATGCCGGGCAGCAGCATCTGTCTGATGGCGCTATCGGTGCTGATCGCTACGCAGCGTTCATAGTCCGGTTCAGCTTTGCCTTCCATGATGCCTTTGATTTCGCGGAACTGGCGGCGCACTTCCTCAACGATCTGCTGCGCCGCATCGCCCACTGCCACCATCGTCAAGGCGCTGAAGATATACGGCAACAAGCCACCGATAAACAGTCCCGTAACAAACTGCGGATTCAACAACAGATCCGCTGGATTGACGGCAGCGCCGAGCGCGGTACTGCCTCCCGCCGTCAAGGCCGTTATGAAGGCGGCGGTCAGCGCCAGCGCCGTCAGGGCCGCCGAGCCGATCGCGAAGCCTTTGCCGGTGGCTGCCGTGGTATTGCCCAGACTGTCCAGCGCGTCGGTGCGGTCCCTGACCTCTTCCGGCAGGTCGGACATTTCGGCGATGCCGCCGGCGTTGTCCGCAACCGGACCGTAGGCGTCAGTCGCCAGTGTGATTCCCAGCGTCGACAGCATGCCAACGGCCGCCACCGCCACGCCGTACAGGTCCGCTTGCGATGTTGCCAACAAGGTAACCACGACCACGATGACGACCGGCGCCAGCGTACTCATCATGCCCAATGCCAGCCCGCGGATCACCACGATGCCCGCTCCGCCTTCAGCTGACGCCGAAAGCGCCTTCGTGGGTCCGTAGGTATCGGCTGTGAAGTATTCAGTGAAATAGCCGATCAGGACTCCGCCGATCAGTCCGCTCAGCGTGGCAATGACAATGCCTACGTTTTTCTCGCCGAATGGCAGCGCAAAACCCAGGATGATCACGACGATACCGATCATCACAGAGGCGCTATAGATGCCCGTGCGGATGCTGCCAAGCAGCTTCTCTTGGTCGGCGCCCTCTTCCGTTCTTACGAGGAAGCTGGCGATGATGCTGATGATGAGACCGGCAGTCGCGACCAGCAGCGGAAATACCTGCGCCGCCACCAAGCCGTCGCCAACAAAGGCGCCGGCGCTTGTCGCCAGCGAAATCGCGGCGATGATAGAGCTGGCGTAGCTCTCGAACAGGTCGGAGCCCATGCCGGCCACATCGCCGACGTTGTCGCCAACATTGTCCGCGATCGTCGCCGGGTTGCGCGGATCGTCTTCCGGGATTCCCGCTTCGGTCTTGCCGACCAGGTCCGCGCCGACATCAGCCGCTTTGGTATAGATGCCACCTCCAACGCGCGCGAAGATGGCGATCGACGTGCCGCCGAAACCAAATCCCGCCAAGGCCGACGCAGCTTGAGCGGCATTGCCCAGTTCATTGACGAAGAGAATGAACAGGATGCTGATGCCGAGCAGCGCCAGCGATACAACCATAGTGCTCATCACCGTACCGCTGGCAAAAGCCACGCGCAGACCCTTGTTCAAACTCTGCGACGCGGCCTGCGCCGTGCGAACATTGGCGCGCACCGCAATGTACATCCCGATATAGCCGGAAAGCCCGGACGCCAACGCGCCCAGCACAAAAGCCACCGCCGTCAAGGCTGACATGCCAGAGCCCGGCACTGAGCTTAAAAAGACAAGCGCAACCGTCACAATCGCAACCAGGATGGCCACGGCGCGGTACTCTCGGCTTAGAAATGCCTGCGCCCCGCGTTGAATCGCCGCGGCTATTTGCTTCATGCGGTCGGATCCTTCGTCCTGCGCCAAAACATAGCTGCGCTGATAGAGCGAGAACAGCAATCCAATCATCCCAGCTACGACCGCAATCAAAACAGTTGTATTCATATCAATCATTTATCAGACTCCTCTGTCCACTGCCCAAGTCATGCGCGGCTGGTTCGCGCCGATGCGCCCGGCCAACGGATCTGCCACGGATAAAAATCTAACCCTGACAAGCTATCAATCAGATTCTGGACGTATCGGACGCGCTTCTGATGAATCTTCCACGTTACCAAGTACGCTGGATTTGCCACAGGACTTCACTGGGGCTTCGCGCCAGTCGTATGCAGGTCCTCGCAGTAAAACGCCAACACATGACCAGC
>JAPOOU010000229.1 GCA_026713245.1 Chloroflexota bacterium | reverse complement strand
GCGGTATTCCCGGGCATCGTTGTCGCCAGCCTCTTCGCCTATTTGATCTCCTGGAGCCAATATATCTTGACTTTTTTGATCGGCGCCGGGCAGGTGATCACGATGCCCGTGCTGCTCTTCTCGACGGCATCGGGCAGCAACAATGCGCTCACCGCTGCCATGTCCCTGGTCTTTGTAGCGCCGTCGATACTGATATTGATTCTGACCGCCCGCTATTTGTCGGGCAAGTCCAGCGCCATCGGCGGATTTGGGCAGTTGTAGCCGCTCGGCGCGTAACCGGCGACCTGGTCCCTGGAATGCCGCGCTCACGCAAAACAGCCAGACTTCTCGTCGCACGAGCGACACGGTCTTCGTAATCAGGCGCGCCTCCCGAGACGCCGCTACGTTAGATGGTTGTCGTTGACGCGATTGCTCAACCGACACGTCAAATTGTACTTGACAGTGTTTCAGGCAAATGATAACGTAATCTCGGTAAGTGGGGGCGTGGTGTAGCGGTTAACATGCCGGCCTGTCAAGCCGGAGATCGCGGGTTCAAATCCCGTCGCTCCCGCAGCGAGGAGACATAGCGACTATGTCTCCTTTTTTGTTTTGGGCGCAACCGCCTTGGAAATGTTGGGGGAGCAAGCGGGTCATATGATCTTCAACAATTCGATTCGCGTCGTCGATGCCGCGCTGATGATCGATGATTTGCCGGTGTACGCCATCGCGCGGGAGTTGGAGACACCGGTTTACGTCTACAGTCTCAAGCGCATTCAAGAGAACTACCGGCGCTTGAAGGCGGCTTTCGCACCGGTCGGCGCGCGCCTGCACTACAGCGCAAAAGCCAATAGCAATGCGGCAATCCTGCGGACGCTGATTGACAAAGGCGCCGGCATCGACGCGGTGAGTGGCGGCGAGATCGCGCGCACGCTGCGTGCCGGGGCGGCTGCGCAAGACATTGTATTCGCCGGGGTCGGCAAGACGGTCGCGGAAATCGGATATGCGATTGAGCGAGGCATCGGTTGGTTCAATGTCGAGAATGAGCTGGAGCTGCAGTACATAAATGAAGCGGCGTCATCCATTGGAACGGAAAAGGTACAAGTGGCGCTGCGCTTCAATCCCGAGGTACGCGCCGATACCCACCCGCAGATCTCCACCGGGCACGGCGGCGCGAAATTCGGCTTGACTGCGGCGGCGATAGGCAAGGCCTTGGCAGGGGCTGAACGCTATCCGAATCTCAGCATCTGTGGCGTACACCTGCATATCGGCAGCCAGCTTGGCGACTCGGCGGCGACTTTACAGGCGCTGGCAAAAACGAGACAGTTGATCAAACCCTATCCGAACATCCACACGATTAACCTGGGCGGTGGCTTGCCGGTTGCCTACAGACAGGATCAGTCGATCCCGTCTCTTGAGGAGCTCGTCAGCGAGATTGCGCCGCATGTGCATGGATATCAAGTGTTGCTGGAGCCGGGAAGGGCGATCGTTGCCGATGCGGGCATTCTGGTGGCGACGGTGCTCTATGTGAAGGAACAAGCGGGCAAGATCTTCTACATCATCGACGCGAGCATGACTGAATTGATCCGTCCGGCGTTATACGGCGCGCAGCACGAAATCGTTCCGCTCACGCAGCCGGATGACGGGTGGGTGGTGGCACAGGTGGTCGGTCCCGTCTGCGAATCGACGGATGTGCTGGCATCAGATCGGGAAATTGCGCGGCTGCAGGTGGGCGATCGGGTTGCGATTATGACGGCGGGCGCCTACGGCATGGCCATGGCGAGCAACTACAATAGCCGTTTGCGCCCGGCGGAGGCGGTCGTGGCCGTCGATGGGGATAGCTGGTCGGTTAGTCGGAGGCGGGAGACGATTGGGGATTTGCTATACGCAAATGTTAGTGAATCAAGAAAAGTCTAGGCGATTGCTAGATGCAGATTATCGATAGTAATCTACTCAGGTCGGAAACGGTCGCGCAACTCGCGTAGTTTGTCTTCAGCTGCTTGAATAGAGATAAGTTGCTCTTCAAGGTAATGCTCGCTTAGTCTCTCTGCTTTCCATACCGTGTTCGTTTTCTTCAGTTCAAATACATTTGGTCTGCCACCGACGCCTAGACCAGCGTTTACTCGGCTGACATGGTCAAGCGCCCAAAGTACACAGAATACACCGTCAGATGTTTTTTCTGGCGCTCGATCACTCCAGAAGATACGCTTGATAAATGCCAGGAATGGATCAGCTTGAAAACTTCCACTTCCGATCGAAAAGAACGGTGATTCAAACGTTACTTCGATTGATTGCGCGCATTCGTCGAAAACGAGAAGGGAGGCTGAGTCCTGAATTGGAAAAGTGATTAGCGAGTTGCAAAGTACATCGGCAATAATGCTTTCGTCCGCCTCCATGATTTGCTGTACTTCGCTTGCGCGTTGCATTGCCGGTCTGATTCTTGACCACATTAAATTTGATATGACATTTCGCGCAATTCCAACATCATTATGTTCAATGACACTTTTCCAACTTCTAAGAAGTTCATCTTTGATTAGTTGCCCCAGACCTACTGCGCCGGCAGTTGCGATGATAGCGTCATTAGATAACTTTTGGATCTTATTATCCACTTCTTGTTCAATTTGCGACCCAAATGTAGTTATGCTGTCAGCGCCAACAACGATACCGTCGCTGCATTTTATTCCGATGATAAGGGTCATAGCAGACTTAACCTTGAAAGACGCTGTTTTCTCGATATTCGGGGAACTGGATATAAACTTCTCTCACGAGTTGCTGGAAGCTCAATCCGCGAGCCCATCTGACTTTGTCCTCTATAAAGGTTGTCATCTCAACCGGAATATCCATAAAGTCGATTCTACTCCCTCTCACCGTTGCCGCGTATTCTCTCCAGCCACCGCGTTGATGAACTGATATCGCAATCATTCCATCGCGCTCAAGCTGTTCGGCATCCCAATAAACATCAGCGCAAAATGGACCATAGTGATATTTCTCGAATACATAGTAGTCGTTTGGCATATTCTGCGGGAATTTCATTCCGACCAAGAACGCCACTTTCTGCAGCTGAGCAGGTGTGACTTTTTCGCCGTCGGCGGCTACGATTATTTTTAGCAACAGGTCTAGGCGTTCCATTTGTCCGCTCCTGGAATCAACTAAATGCGCGCGAAAAGTATCCGCCCAACTAGACAAATTATAGCACATCTGTTTTATTGAGTCAAATTTGGGTGGACAACAAAAAAGACCCCGACGCGGGATCTCGATCCAGGTGCTGATGGGAAGACTTGAACTTCCGACCTCACGATTATGAGTCGTGCGCTCTAACCAGCTGAGCTACATCAGCAGAGTAGCGGGGGCTGGATTCGAACCAACGACCTTCGGGTTATGAGCCCGATGAGCTACCACTGCTCCACCCCGCAACGTAAACCGCAACAATCTTCGTTGCGAATTCTGATGTTAACATTGTGGAAAGCGCTTGTCAATAGCCGATATAGAGCCACAGAGATCGTAATCTTGATTTGTCATGTTTTGCCTTGAAATTGGGCCTTGAATTGGGCTATACTGCAGGCTGGATCGAACGCCTGTTCTGAAAGAGAGTCCATAGCCACTATGCCCGAGTTTGAACTGGAATCTCCCTTCGAGCCAACCGGCGATCAGCCGACCGCCATCGATGACTTGCTTGATGGATTGCAGCATGGGCATCGCCATCAGACATTGCTGGGCGCCACAGGCACCGGCAAGACCTTTACCGTGGCGAATATCGTCCAGGTGACGCAGCGCCCGACCTTGGTGATGGCGCATAACAAGACGCTGGCTGCGCAACTCTATGCAGAGTTCAAGCGCTTGTTCCCCAGCAACGCCATCGAATACTTCGTCAGCTATTATGACTATTACCAGCCGGAAGCCTATGTACCGCGCCACGACTTGTACATCGAAAAGTCGACCGACATCAATGAACAGATTGAACGCTTGCGCCTGTCGGCGACGGCCTCCCTGTTTTCGCGGCGCGATGTGCTGATTGTGGCCTCAGTCTCTTGCATTTATGGCTTGGGCGATCCGGTCAACTGGCGCAAGATGTCGGTTGAATTGAAGGTCGGGGACGAGATTCGGCGCGAGCGGATTCTGCGCGATCTGGTGCGAATTCAGTATACGCGCAACGATTTGGAGTTGCGGCGCGGCACATTTCGCGTGCGGGGCGATACACTGGAGATTGTGCCGGGATACTCGGAAATGGCCTACCGTATCTATTTGTGGGGCGATGAAATCGAAAAAATCATCGAGTTTCATCCTTTGACCATGGAAGTAATACATAGGCACGAGCTAGTGACCATCTTCCCGGCGCGCGAATACATCACCGACGAGGAGCATATCCGCGAGGCCCTTCACGATATCGAAGCGGAACTGGAAGAGCAGATCAAGTACTTCAAAGGCGAAGACAAATTGATCGAGGCCCAAAGAATCGAGCAACGCACGCGCTACGACATAGAAATGCTGCGCGAGGTTGGTTTCACAACCGGCATCGAAAATTACTCGCGGCATTTTGATCGGCGTCCGGCCGGCAGCGCGCCCTTCACTTTGATTGACTACTTGCCCGATGATCACCTGCTGATTATCGACGAAAGTCACATGACCTTGCCCCAGATCCGCGGCATGTACAACGGCGACCGCCAGCGCAAGCAGGTACTGATCGATTTCGGCTTCCGCTTGCCGAGCGCTTTGGATAACCGGCCTCTGAAGTTCAATGAGTTCGAACAACGGGTCGGGCAGGCGATATACACCAGCGCCACGCCGGGTCCGTACGAGCATGAACACGCGCAGAAGGTCGCGGAGCAAATCATTCGGCCCACCGGCATTGTTGACCCGCAGATCGACGTGCGTCCAATCGACGGTCAGATCGACGATTTGCTGCAGGAAATCGCCCTGCGCATAAAGATGGGACAGCGCGTTCTGGTCACCACATTGACGCAGCGCATGTCCGAAGAGCTTGCGGGATACATAAATGAACTCGGCATCAAAGGGCAGTACCTGCATGCGGAAGTTGATACGCTGGAGCGCGTTGAAATCCTGCGTGATCTGCGCATGGGCGTCTATGATGTTGTGGTAGGCATCAATCTCTTGCGGGAGGGCTTGGATCTGCCGGAAGTTTCGCTGGTGGCCATTCTGGATGCGGACAAGGCAGGTTTCTTGCGCTCGGAGCCGGCGCTTATACAAACGATTGGGCGCGCCGCGCGTCATGTTGAAGGCAAAGTGATCATGTACGCGGATAAGACGACGCCGGCGATGGCAGGCGCAATCGATGAGACGGACCGACGGCGTGCCAAGCAGGAAACGTTCAACCTGGAGAACGGCATCGAGCCACAGCAAATCGTCAAAGATATTCAGGATATTACTGACCGTTTGCGTTCGGTTGAGGGTGTAGAAAAGGAGCAGGCCGCGACGCTGAACGAGGGCTTGCTGGGGCTGCCTGCCGACGAACTTGAGAAAATGATTGAAGAGCTGGAAAAGGAAATGCAAAAGGCGGCGCAATCGCTGGAATTTGAAAAGGCGGCGGCATTGCGGGATCAAGTCTTCGATTTGCGCGGCAGTTTGGTTGAGGCGGGTGGCGCCGAGGGCGACTTGCTGATGACCTAGATGCCGTGAATTAACCGGACGCGATTGATCAAGTTTTGAATATCGCGAGGCGAAGCGCCTGACGTTGTCGCGCCGTAGGGATCGCTCAATTCCTCTGAACCCAGCAGGGCGCGCGCGATGTTGCACCAGCCGTGCGACAGGGCTTGCAAATCGTAGCCGCCTTCCATCAGGAATACGATCCTCCCGGCGCAGACTTGCCTGGCCAGCTTCAGGCACTGCCGCGCCAGCCAGTCATAGCCGCCCAGGCTCAAGCGCATGCCGGCCAGCGGATCTATCCAATGAGCGTCAAAGCCGACCGAGATCAGCATCAGTTCCGGCCTGAAGCGCTCTGCCGCCGGCATCACCACTTGTTCAAACATCAGCTGATAAGACTGATCGCCGTGCCCGGCCGGTACCGGTATGTTTAATGTTGTTCCTTTTCCTGCCGAATCGCCGATCTCGTCAAGGCGCCCGGTGCCCGGATAATGGGGACTTTGGTGAATTGACAGAAACAGGACTGCCGGATCATCATAAAAGACGTCTTGCGTGCCATTGCCATGATGCACGTCGTAATCAAGAATCATGACCCGTTGCAATTGATGCTGTGTCAACGCGTGGCGCGCGCCAATGGCGACATTGTTGAGCAGGCAGAAGCCCATCTGCCGGTCGGGCGTGGCGTGGTGGCCCGGCGGCCGGACGATCGCCATGGCATTTTCGGCGTCTCCGGCGCAAACGGCGTCGACCGCGCCGATCCCCGCGCCTGCCGCCAGGCGACTGACATCCAGCGAACAGGGCAGGGCGTAAGTGTCCTGGTCGATCAAGACCATACGATTCATCTGGCTGATATCAAGCAGTCTTTGTAAATGCTCGACGGTATGTACCGCCAAAATCTGTTCGTCAGTGGCGGGAGAAAGCGCCAGTTCCAGCAGTTGGTCGGCCAATCCGGCGGATTCCAAAGCCGACCACAGCGCTTGTATGCGCCCGGCATGTTCGGGGTGCCGCGGGAAATCGTGTTCGGTAAAGCTGGGATGCGTCAAGTAGGCGGTTGTCACAGGTCCCTCCATGCAGCTATTGTGTTGCGCCGGACTTCGGGCGCAAGATCAAGTAGTCAAATCTATTCATGCGAATGGTCTGCCAATGCTGGTAGGCGCGACCGATCGCTTCCAGAACCGGCGTCGGATAGAACTGCGCGCGCAGAATCACCAAGCCGAATTGATGTGTCTCGATCATCTCGATCAGCCGGTCACCCCGAAACGAGCCGGCGAGATACAGATTGCGCAGTTGTGTTGGATTGGACACGATATCGCGACCTGCCGCGAAGGCAAAGCCCGCTTCTTCGCTTAGGACGGGACTGCCGCTTTGCACGATCAGATCCACGATGCGTCGGCCCGCTACTGCGTCTTCCTCAGAGACAAAGTAACCGATATTGGCGTAACCCGGCACGTCAAATGAAGCGGAATCATAAAATGACTCGCGCGTATTGGGCTCGACATTCAGCAAACTCGCCAGGGGCGAGAAAGCTCCCTGGGTGGGTATCTTTAGCGTCGCGCGCGCATACCCGAGATAGAGCAGTGGCACGAGCAGCAGAATCGGCCAGGCAGCGCCATTAACTTGTCCCAGAACTCGTTGAAGCCAAGGTGGAGACTGCCATGCCGCGTTTAGGCTGCGCGAGAGGCATATGCCGCTGAGGATGCAGGCCGCGGCTATCGAGCTGGTGAAATAGCTGTCGCCCGCGCCCCATGTGCCGGATGCGATTCCACCCAAGAGCGCCGCGAATACAAGCCAAATCGCGTAGATCGACAGTCGGTCGAAATATGTCTCGTAGACAATCAGCAGTCCAGCCGGGACTAGCAGGAATCCATGCAGTTGGAACCACAAGGCAAACAATCCAAAGGCTTGCAAAGGATGGAATTGGTTGACATTGGCGACGATCGTTTGCGTCCACCAGTGACCGTCGGAAGCCAGATTGAGCCAGACGAAGATCAATGCGCCGAAGCCGATGAAACCAGCCGCCCAGCTCAGCGCGGCGCGGGGCTGGCGCAAAAACATCCATGCGAGTGCCGCGATCGCTGTGATCGCGGCCAATTGCTTGGTATATCCGGCGCAGATCAATAAGAGCAGTCCGAAAGCGATGCCGCGCTTGTCGCGCTGCGGGAAAGCGCGCGCCAGAATCACGATCGCGGCCGTCTCGAGCGCGACCATCAGCGTATGCTGGCGGAACAAGGGACCGATGTGATAGACGAAATTGGATGCGAGAAATGCCAGGCCGGACAAGGCGGCGAGCCAAAGATGTCTATGACCGTCGCGATAGACCGCGTATCCGATGGCGCAGGCGGATGCGAGCGAAGCGAGAAAGCTCAACATGCGGCCGTACCAGTAGGCGGGGCCAAAGATC
>JAPOOU010000179.1 GCA_026713245.1 Chloroflexota bacterium | reverse complement strand
GACTGACTGCGTGAGCAAAATCAGGCCGTAAACCACATGGGTATACAGGCCGAGCGCGTTGATCAATCCCAGCGCAAGAATGTATCGACCCCGAGAGCGTGATGGCGCCGGCCGACAGAGATCGCCCAGGAATACGACAAACAGCAACATGCTGCCAGCGGCGATTGCCGTCAACATAGCATACATGCGCGCTTCCGCCGCGTAATAGATGCTGAAACTGTTGAGCGCCACAAAAGCGGAGGCCGCCAAACCAGCCACCGGATGGAAGAGACGAGCGCCTAAAGCGTAAGTCAATGCGACGCTTAGAATGCTGAAAAAAACTGAAAGCGACCGCAAGGCGAATTCGGAGGCGCCGGCGATATCTTCCCACAGTCCGAGCAGCGTGAAGTAGGCCGGCACATGCACATTTCGCTGCAAAAGCGGAATCAACTCCGGCAGCGTGCGCAGCGCATGGTTGTATGCGACTCCTTCGTCATACCAGAGAGATTGCTCGCCCAAACGATGAAAGCGGACGGCGCAGGCCACGACGAGCAGCGCCAGCATCAGGAGCAGCGGCAACATAGGCCGGGACCGGTCCAACGCGCCGGGGTTCATGCCAGGCGTTCTCGCACGGCGACAGCAACCGTGCCCGTCAGCACGATCACAAGCGCCAGACCAGCTGAAACCAGCGGAAACAGGTGATTCAGACTGAGGTCATATACGGCGATTTCGTCAACAATCACTGGGGCAGCACCCAGGTTGATCCAATCGCTGCGCGCCCCGTTCGCCGACAGTTCGAAGCGGCTGACGCGCCAGACAGCATCATCACTCTGGGCCGGGCGCCAGCGAATCTCGACGGCTGTACCCCGCGCGCGAAACGCGATGCCGCTTTCGAAATGTTTCGCCCGCCCGAAGCGCGCGCTTTCATCGGCGATGACCGTACCCTCGCTGCCCACTTGCCAGGTTTCCGCCTGGTGCCTGCCTCGGTGCAAGACCGGCTCTTGATTGACAATGTAGTCGCGTACGCTTTCATAAACCGGCAGCGGCGTAAAGCTCGGTTTCTCCGGCTGATAATCCGGCTCGACCATGCGGAAATAATATTTGGACTGATTTGCTTCAAAAGGATCTTTGCGGGTGAAGAACCAGTACATCACATTGCCGATCCAGGGCCACTCCCGTTGCGCCCGTTCGTAGAGCAGCGGCATATAACGCGCCGCCTGTTCTTGCGTGACATTGCCATAGCGGCTAAAGGCGTCGATCTCGTCGCGCGGCAATTCGGCATCAAACGTGGCGTTCCAGGCCGCTTCGCTCAACCAGATCGGCTTGTGGGCATCGCCATTTCGCACCATGATATCGCGATAATAAATGTGCCGAGCCACGTTAACAGAGGTAGCGCGCAGACGGCGATCGCTGGGCCCGCTAAAAAGTCCGTAACCCTGCGCCGAGAACACATCAAAGCAGTCCCCGCCGCCGAGATCGTAAATCTCTTGAAGGAAGATCAAATCGCTGAAACCGAAATATCCGTCCAGCGAGACGGTCGGGGCGATTGCCGCGCTGACGACCACGATCTCCGGATCAACGCGCTTGAGCGCATCGTGCGTCCGACAAAGCATTTCCACGTAGCGCGGCGGATCGACGAAGGCGTTGCCCCACTCCGGGTAAATGTTGGGTTCGTTCCAAACCTGATAGTGGCTGACGCGCCCCCGATAGCGTTGCGCGATGGCGACGGCATAGTTCACGAAGTCCTGCAGATCATCAGGCGGGGCAAATGGGCCGGCTTCGGGATCCGCGCGCGACCAATCGGGCGGATTGCTCAAGCGCGCCAGCAAGCGCAATCCATAGGCTTCGGTCAAGTCAACGATCCGGTCGTACTTGGCCCAGCCGTCAACCGTATCAACGACACCGTCGCCATCGTGATCTTGCCGCGAGTCCTTGAATTGTCCTCGTCCGTCCACTTCCAGGTCCTCCCAGGGGAATTCCTGCCGCAGCCAGACGAAACCGGCATCGCGGATCATCGCCAGCATCGCTTCAATTTTTGGGCGCTCGACCTCCTGCTGCAAAAACGTGTTGACGCCGTATGGGATATCGCTCTTGTGCTTGACGGGCGCCAGCGGATCCGTCGCCAGCGGCTGCCGAACCAGGTTGCCCGCTACTTCGACCATGCCGCGTATTTGCGCCAGGGGCGATTCTTCACCGGTCTGCGACCACATCAACTGCCAGGCCAGGCCCCGGTTCTTCAGGTCCAGGCCCAGCATAGCGATCAGAATCAACAAAACGGCGAGCGTCGCAATCAGATATCGACGCCGAAGTCTCTTACGGGAGTTTGGGGATTCGCTCATATGGCGCATTATAATGGCAGTCCAGTCTGATGGGATAGCATACCGGGCGCGCAAACGTCTCCGCGTCGTACATGATCTAATCAGCCAAATCATCACGGAGCAACGGCGAATCGGATTACAAGCGCCAACTGACGCGGTCCATCGCCGGGCAAGCGCCCGCTCTTTTTTGATTTGACCCGCGTTATGTGCTTAACTGGATAGGAGCATTCGACGATAGCTGGCTATGATCAAATTCTCTTTCGCCTGGCTTTTTCTAATCTTAGTCCCCGCCTTGAGCGCAAGCGCCCAGGGCCTGCTCGAATCCGCCGAATGCGTGGAAGAGCCTTACGGTTTTGTCTCGCGCTGCGGTTACGTCGCCTTGCCGCAAGATTACGATAACCCGGCCGCAGGCAAGGTGGAGATTTTCTACACATTGATCAAGGGCAAGAGTCCGCACGCGAAACCGGATCCCCTGGTTTATTTGGTTGGCGGACCCGGCAGCAGCGGAACTCAACTATTGCAGACCTCTTTTCGGCTTTACCTGCGCGCATTCGCCCGTGAGCGCGACATCGTTGTCATTGACCAGCGAGGTACAGGGCTTTCCAATCCACCGCTCTATTGCCGCGAAGTCCTTTATCGCATTGACGAAATCTTGCAGAGCAATCACGCCGAGCACGCTGAAGTCGTGCTGGAAATCTTGCGGGAGTGTCACCGCCGCCTTTCCGGCCAGAATATCCTTTTCGAGACATTTCACAGCGAAAACAATGCCCGCGATATTGTCAACGTGCTGCTCTCCCTGGGATACGAGCAGTGGAACCTGGTCGGCGTCAGCTATGGATCGCGCCTGGCATTGGCCATTATGCGCGATCATCCGCAGTATCTGCGCAGCGTGATTCTCGATTCCGTCTATCCGCCGCAGGCCGACATTTATCTCGATTCCTTTTACAGCGGCCAACGGGCGCTGCAAGAAGTCTTTGCGGCTTGTTCGGCGTCAGCGGCTTGCAGCGAGCGCTACCCGGACCTGGAGTCGGTGTTTTACAGCCTCTACCACCACCTGAACAAGGAGCCGGAGACCGCGACGTATTCGCCGCCGCAGTACAAGACGCTGGAGATTGAAATCAGCGGCTATCGACTCTACGACTGGGTTTTCAGTTGGCTATACGATGTGCAGTTCATCCAGCGGATACCCAATCTGATCTACGATTTGCACCAGGGCCGGCTGCAAGACGTCGTCACCTTTGGCGTCGCGCACGAAGCGCTGATGAGAAACA
Organism: Chloroflexota bacterium; assembly: GCA_026713245.1. Lineage (GTDB taxonomy): Bacteria > Chloroflexota > Anaerolineae > Aggregatilineales > Phototrophicaceae > UBA6055. The sequence goes on along the minus strand of JAPOOU010000179.1, from coordinate 12,729 downwards.
CCTCGCTTGGCATGCACTATACCGTGCAGTGCCAGGAGGAGCACATATCTTCCAGCTACCGCGACTATGCGGCTTTAATCGCCGCCCATCCCCACCTCAGCGGCTATCTGGATTACCCGGTGGAGGGCAGCGCCACGTTACAGCGCCTCTGCGAAATGTGGGGGGCGGAGGCGCAGCCGGATTCCGCCAACAATCCGGTTGAAAGCGATATCCCCGCCCTCCTGCTGTCAGGTAATTACGATCCCATAACGCCGCCGTCTTATGCCGATATGGCTCATGAAACCTTGAGCGTTTCTTACAACTATGTCCTGCCGCACGTCGGGCATGGCGTATTGCGCTCGGAGCGCTGCGCGGTAGAGATCGCACTGGACTTTGTGGACGATCCGGTTACAGAACCCGATAGCAGTTGCATCGCCGAGACCCAAGCCATAGAGTTTGACTGAGCCGGGCGCTTGTTTCCGGGCGCTTCCATGTTAAAGTCTTGGGCGATGACGATATAGCAAATCGAAAGCAGGCCATGATCACACTTGAAGACGTACGCAGCGCTCTTGTATATGAAGGGCAATACTACCGCCGCACGCCGCAATGGACATCGACGACGCTCAGCCAGCGGCTCGGAACCAATGTTCACCTGAAGCTGGAACTGTTCCAGCACAGCGGCTCTTTCAAGACGCGCGGCTGCTTTCACCAGATGCTGTCCCTGGGACAAGCGGCTCTGGACAAAGGCGTCGTGGCCGTCAGCGGCGGCAATTTCGCCCGCGCCGTCGGCTATTGCAGCGGCGTCCTCGGCGTGGACGCGATTGTCTGCATGCCGGAAAACGCGCCTCAAGGCTCGATTGACGCCACCCGCGATTACGGCGCCGCGGTCGAATTGCTGCCGGATGCCGTTGCGGCATTCGCCCGCGCCGATGATTGGGTTGCGCAGGGACGAAGCTCTCTGCATCCCTTTGACAGTCCCGCGCAGATGGCGGGCAACGGCACCGTTGGGTTGGAAATCCTGGAAGATTGCCCGCAAATGACCGATATCATAGTAAGCATCGGCGGCGGCGGATTGATCGCTGGCATCATCTGCGCCATCAAGGCCGTCAAACCCGCGGCGCGCATCTGGGGCGTGGAACCGGAGAAAGCGCCCACCATGGCGAGCGCCCTGGCGGCTGGCAAGATCGTCAACATCAGGCCGACCTCGCTCTCCAAAACGCTGGGCGGTCCCTTCGTCGGACAGACCGGCCTGGAACTGTGCCAAGCGCATCTGGAGGACGTGATCATTGTCAGCGATCCCGACATGATTGCCGCGCAGCAAGTCATGCTGGAAAGCGAAAAAGTCTTCGCAGAACTAGCGGCTGCCAGTACGCTTGCCGCAGGGGAAAAGATCAAGGATCGACTGCGTGACGACGATCATCTCGCGCTGCTGATCTGCGGTGGCAATGACTCGGTCGCGGATGTCGCCGCCTACGCCCGGATGATTTAGGTCACGAAGCCTCAGCCATAAAGACGCTGATACAAGTCAACCTGCCTCGCCCGCGCCGCCGCGTAAATCGGCGCATGTTCGGGATTGGGGCGCAGGACGCGGCTGATTCGCGGCGAGTCCGCGTCGAGCGCTGTGCCGTCCAGCCGATCCCGCAGCAGAAGCGCCACGCCACGCGCGGTGATCTCGGGCTCGGCCAGCACTTGAATGGGCGCATCAAAAGCGTCGGCGATCATCTGCGCCCAGGCGGGCGACGACTCCAAGGCGCCGCCCCCGGCTATGACCGCGCTTTCATCCGATTTGAGCTGGTCGAAGATCATAGACAGGCGTATCGCTACCGCTTCCAGTTGCGCCTGCATGATGTCGAGCTTGCTGGTGCTGCGGCGGATGCCGTGTATCGTGCCTGATGCATCCGACTGCCAGCCCGGGCTGCGTTCGCCCGCGATCAAAGGCAAAACGGTCAATCGGTGTTGATCGGGCCGGCGTTCGCTCAAACGCGCGTCGAGCGAAGCCGTATCAAGGCCCAGTTCTTCCACCACCCACTGATATGCGTTGCCGCCTTCGCTGGTGGCGCCGCCAACCAGGGTCATGCCCTGGCAAACCAGGTATCGCCAAAGCCCAGCGGGCAGCGCGCCGCCCCGCCCAACTACTCTCAGCGCCGATGTCGTGCCGATGGTCAGGGCGATGTGGCGCGCGTCGACGGCGCCCGATCCCAGGTTGGCGGCGGCGCCATCGCCCAAAGCCAGAAAAAACGGCACGCAACGCAATTGCGGCCAGCGCCCGGCGTATGGGTCCGCCAGGCCGATCTGACAGACATCGAAGTCGCCCAGGTCGGGCAAGCGTTCCGGGAGATCAGCGCCGAGCAACTGCCGGATGAAGTCAAAATGCCAGCGCAAGTCCGCCGTGTGCAGCAACCCGGACCAACTTGCCACTGAGTAACTGATTGGTATATCACGCCCGAACCATTGACGATAGAGATAACCGCCTATGTCGCTGATCCGCTGGACCTGCTCCAGGGACTGCGAATGGAATTGCTTCATGTAGGCGTATTGCGCGGGGAAATAGGCCGGATGAATGAAACAGCCGGTGGCTTGATGATAGGCGTCCAGCGCGCCTCCGAGCCTTTTCGTCAAGTCCGCTATCGCGCTGCGGCCGCGCGTATCGGCATAAGTCAGGACCGCTGTACAGGCGCGTCCATACGCGTCGACGCCCAGCCAGTTGCCGGCAAAGCTGGCCATGCCCACCGCGCGGACCGACGCGGCCGACGGATGCGTCAGTATGTCGTCGAGACAGGCTTCGGTCAGCGCTCTTAAGTGATCGGCATTGGCTACCGCCTTGCCGTCATGGTCCGTCTCGAAGTCATGCTTGCGGCTGCAAATCGCTCCCTCGATCAGACGCGCGCAGCCATCGAAAAGCAGCGTACGGACGGACGAGCTTCCCAAATCAATGACGAGGAGGGTCATCGGCGCCCTATTCGCTTAAGATCGCCTCAATCCGCGCCAACTCGTCGTCGCTGAATTCCAGGTTATTCAACGCGGCGACCGCATCTTCAATCTGAGAAGGCTTGCTCGCGCCGATCAGAGCCGAGGTCATCTCCGGCAGCCGCAGCGTCCAGGCCAGCGCCAATTGCGCCATATTTTGGCCGCGCTCGCGCGCGATGGCGTTCAGTTTGATGACCTTGTCGATCTTCGCTTGCGACAGGCGATCGCCCCATTGCAGCTTTATGGCGCGTGAATCTTCCGGCGTGGATCCGATGTATTTGTTGGTCAAGATACCTTGATCGAGCGGCGAGAAGGCGATGCAACCGATGCCTTCGTCATCCAGCACATCGGTCAATCCGTCTTCGATCCAGCGATCAAACATATTGTAGCGCGGCTGATGGATCAAGCAGGGTGTCCCCAAGTCGCGCAAGATTCTTGCCGCTTCGCGCGCCATTGCCGGGCGATAACTCGAGATGCCCGCGTATAGCGCGCGGCCGCTGCGGACAATGTGATCAAGAGCGCCCATGGTTTCTTCGAGCGGGGTGTCGGGATCGGGACGATGACTGTAGAAGATGTCAAAGTAGTCGAGCCCGGTACGCTTGAGGCTCTGGTCGCAACTGGCGATGAGATACTTGCGCGAGCCCCACTCGCCGTAGGGTCCCTCCCACATGCGATAGCCCGCCTTGTTGGAAACGATGAGTTCATCGCGGTAGGGCGCCAGGTCCTGACGGAATATCTGCGCGAAGGTCTCTTCGGCAGAGCCGGGCGGCGGACCATAGTTGTTGGCGATGTCGATATGCGTAACGCCCAGGTCGAATGCCATCCGCAGCATGTCGCGCGCGTTTTCGAGCGTGTCGACGCCGCCGAAGTTCCACCAGATGCCGATCGAAATCGCCGGCAACAGCAAGCCACTGCGGCCAGTCCGACGGTATTTCATCCTGTCGTAGCGCGTGCCCGCGGCCTGATAAACCATAGTCCATCTCCTTGATAAGCATGTCCGATAAGCGAAACTGGCACAAATATAACATAGCGCGTCTCTAAATCCCTGCCTCATTTGCGCGCGCCATCCGGAGGCGATTCGCCCGTCGCCGACAAAGATTGCAGCCATGACATGGCGCAAGGGCGTGATACAATAGGCAGCGTCTTCCGCCAGACAGCCTGGGACTGCAATGCCTGTACGCTCTCTGCATTTGCATAGGTTCTTCCCCCTCCTCTTTCTGATCTTAATTCTGCCGGTCAGCGCCCAGCAGAACTTCCAGGATGTTATCGAAATGGGGGTCGAGGTCGGTTTCGATTCCTTCTTCCGCGCCCGCCAATGGACACCGGTGCGCGTCGAACTCGGCAACAACGGCGAATCCATTAAGGGCCGTCTGGTGATACGTCCGGAGACTTCCGGCACGGTGGTGGGCAATGCCTTCAGCACCCCCATCGACTTGCCAAATGGCGCGCGGAAGTCGGCCACGATTTACATTCAGGCGCGTTCATTCCCCGATTCGATTCGCGTCGAACTCATCAATGACGACGGCGTTATTCATGCCACACGAGAAGCCAGGCTCCATGACTTGCGGCCCGGCGATCAACTCTACGCCGTGGTTAGCGGTCCCAACGTGATCGCGCCGAATCTTTCCGGCGTCCACATCGGGGGCGCCGCGGCAGAGCAGGTGCTTTGGCTGCTTCACGAAATTCCGGAAAAAGCAATGGGGCTGCAATCGCTGGACGCGATGCTGCTGACCAACGTCAATAGTGAGAGTCTATCCAGCACGCAACGGACAGCGATACGACGCTGGGTGCGGGACGGCGGGCATCTCATCGTGATTGGCGGTCCCGCGGCGCAAGCCAGCGCGCTGGCGCTGGTCGAAATATTGCCATTGCTGCCGGAAGACAGCCGCTCTCTTGACGACATCAGCGCGCTCGCGCGTTTTAGCGGTGACAACATCAGCCAATTAAGGGAGCGAACCATAGTCGCAGTCGGCTCTTTGCATGAAGACGCGCAAGTACTCGTCGAGCAAGACGGCTTGCCCCTGCTGGCGCGGCGCGAAATCGGCGCCGGACTGGTGGATTTTCTGGCGATTGATCCGACCCTGGAGCCGCTGGCGAGTTGGGAGCAAATCAGCCGTCTGTGGATGACGATGCTGGCGTCTCGGGCGCCGCATCCGACTTGGGTCTCGGGCTTCACGCGCCCGCAATCGGGCGCCGACGCGGTCGCGAATCTGCCCGGGGTAGACTTGTTGCCGCCTTTGCAAACGCTCTGTCTGTTTCTGGCTTTGTACATCGCATTAGTCGGACCGGCCAATTATTTCATCCTTTCGCGGATCAAGCGCAGCGGCTGGGGCTGGGTCACCATTCCCCTCGTGATTGCCGTCTTCACAGGCATCGCCTGGACAGTCGGCTTCAGCCTGCGCGGCGCCGAGATCATTGTCAGCCGGCTCAGCGTCGTGCAATCCTTCCCGGATAGCGACGAGGCGCGGCTGAACCAGGTCATCGGCTTGCTGTCGCCCCGGCGCGCCACTTATTCGCTGGACGTGCTGGATGACCACTTTCTGGCGGTAGCCGGCGCGACTACGCCAAGCACGCTCTTCGCCAGCAATACCATCCAGACGTCGACCGAAATCCGGCAGGGATCGCGCTTTGGCGCGGCGGACTTCACCATCGACGGCGGCATCTTTGCCAATTTCGCCATCGCGGGCCACATAGCGCGGCCGGCGATCGGCGGCAGTTTCGCGCTCAACTTTGAAGTCCTCGAAAGCGGACGGATGGCCGGCGCCTATCAAGGCGTCATCCGCAATGACAGCGACATCACCTTGCGCGATGCGGTCATCCTGGGCCAGGGACTGGACTATCCCTTGGTCGGCGACTTCGCGCCCGGTGATATTCTGGCGCTGGACGGGCAGACCTTGCGCGCGGATATCGCCGATTACCCTGCGCAGCCCAACCAGCTGGAACTCACTCTCATGGCGCTGGACTACAGCACGTCGCCGTTTTCAGGCAGCCAAACCAACATGACGCTGAAACATATCCAGGGCGACCGATTCCTGCGCACGCGGGCTTTTCTCAATGTACAGTCGGTCGCTGAAAAACAGGCGGCGCGGGAGCAATCCTTCCTGGCGAGTTTCGCGCTCGATCAATTCAGGTCAACAGCGCGCGGGACCAAGCTGTACCTCGCCGGCTGGGACGACAGCTGGCCGCGCGATCTGGATATCGAAGGAGCGGCATGGAGTTCCATTGATACGACGCTGTATTTGATCGAACTCGATGTCGAAATCAACCTGCCCACGGCGCGCGCCACTCTGCCTTCCGAATACTTCACCTGGATTACCTTGAGCCGTGTTGGCATTACCGGCAACGGCACCGAGAATTTCAATCTGTATGAAGGACATTCGGTGGAATTCCTGCTCCGACCGCAACCTGGCCTGGCCATGGACAAGGTAGAGCGGATGCTTCTCGAGATTGATCGTGGCGGCGGCTATGCGCAATCGCTGGACATCGAACTGCTCAACACAATGACAAACGAATACGACGCCTTCGGATATCGCGAGGGCGACGAATTGGACCTTGTAAACCCACAGCGCTACCTCGCCGCCAACAACGAAGTCCAGGTTCGCCTGAAATTTGATGAAGGGGTTGGCACAGCGCGCATTCGGAAAATCCGCATCGAGCAGACTGGCGCCTACAATTGAGAGAGCGAGCCCCGCAATGATGGAAGAAGCGATAATCAGAACGCAGGCGCTGAAGAAGTCATTTGGCGAATTTGAAGCCTTGCGCGGCATCTCGTTGGAAGTCCCGGCCGGTTCTATCTACGGATTTGTCGGTCCCAATGGCGCTGGCAAAACCACCACCATGCGCATACTGACCACGCTCACCCGCCCCAACGACGGACAAGCCTGGGTCGCGGGTCATTCGGTGCTGGAAGACCGTCGCGCCGTGCGGCGCGCCATCGGTTACATGCCAGACGAATTCGGCGTCTACGAAGACTTGCGCGTTTGGGAATACCTGGACTTTTTCGCCGCCTGTTACGATATATCCGAGAACGAGCGCAAGGTTTTGGTAGCTGATTTGCTGGAATTGGTTGATTTACAGCATCGCCGCGAAGATATGGTGGACAAACTCAGCCGAGGTATGAAGCAGCGGCTTTCACTGGCCCGAACGCTGGCGCATGATCCGCAAGTGTTGATCCTGGATGAGCCGGCCTCGGGGCTGGACCCGCGCGCGCGCGTCGAGATCCGCGAATTGCTGGGCGAACTGGCCAATATGGGCAAAACGATCTTCTTTTCGTCCCATATTCTGGCGGATGTCGAAGACATTTGCTCGCACATCGGCATCGTCGAAGCGGGCGAGCTGATCATGCAAGGCAGCATCGACGACCTGAAGTTACAGTTGATGGCGCATCGAGAGATCATCATCACCGTGATGAATCACGAGCAGGCCCAGGCTGTAATGAGACTGGTCGGCAGCATGCGCAATGTCGTCGCTGCCGAAGAGATCATCCCCAAGAACGGTCGCGCGCGTGTGCGCCTTGACTTCTCCGGCAATGACGAGGACTTGTCGAAACTGAGCAGGGATCTCTTCGAGGGCGAGATCGCCATGCTGGGATTCAACGAAGAGCAAAAAGACCTTGAGCATATGTTCATGCGCGTAACGCGCGGACTGGTAACCTAGTTGCATGTCTCTAATATCGGAGCTTAGCGATGTCGGCATACACAGCGGATAGGCTGCATATCCAAGCGAATGACAGCGGCAGAGCCGGCGCCTTCGCCGCGCTCGATGCCAAGCGAGCCGGCTGGGATACGATGAACTTCGCGGCGGTGCGCCTGAGCGCCGGCAGAACATTCGAGATCGCCATCGACGCCTTCGAGTACGTAGCCGTTATTCTCAGCGGCCAGTGCAATATCCGCACCAACAGGGGCGATTTTTCTCAAGTGGGTCGGCGCGAAAATGTCTTTGCGGGCATGCCCTATGCTCTTTACCTTCCAGCCCATACCGAGTTTGAAATTGAAGCTATCAGCGACGATTTTGAGTTCGCCTCGTGCTGGGCGCCAACGGAACGCGACAGCCAGGCGCGCTTGATCACACCAGGCGATGTGGAAGTGCAATTGCTGGGAGGCGGCAATGCCTCGCGGCAAATGTGCCGCGTGATCGGATCGGGATTCCCAGCCGACCGAATTCTCGTTTACGAGCTGTATACGCCAGGCGGCAACTGGTCGAGTTACCCTCCGCGCAAACACGATACGCACAAGACTGACGAAAAAGGCAATGTGCTGGAAGCCCAGTTGAACCGCTTTAGCTTTTTCAAGTTCGATCGCCCAACGGGCTACGCCTTCCAGCGCGTCTACAGCGCGGACAAAGCCTCGAACGCCGTGATAATGGCGCGCCAGCATGATATCGTCGCCATGCCATCCGGTTTCTATACCCTGGTTAGCGCACCGGCCACGACAACCTATACGCTGAATTTCCTCGCCGGCTCCAGCAGAGCCTTCGCCGCCACGACCGACCCGGACTACGCTTGGGTGGCGGATACCCTCACAGCCAGCGATCCTCGCCTGCCGGTCGTGGATCTGGGCATGGAAATCGGGCATTAGCTGAAGTATCGCTATTACAGACATATTAAACTCCCAAAGTCCGAAATGTCTAGCAATCTTACGTGCTTGCCGTCAGCAGCTTTTTTTGACCCATGCTAGAATGAGCTTGCGTTTGTCAAAATTGTGTTGCGAAACTAATGGCAAGGAGCGGATATGCGCCGTCTAATTCTACTTTTGGGTACATTGATCGTCTTGACGACGGTCGGAACATCTGCGGTTCTAGCACAACAAGTCCATATCGTTCAAGCCGGGGAGACATTGTTCAGGATCGCCTTGAACTATGGCATTTCGCTGGCCGCGCTGGCGGATGCAAATGGCTTGAGCGCGCCATACTTGATTCATGCGGGCAACGAGATCGTATTCCCGGGATCAAATGCGCCTGCCCCTGCTCCCGCTGGATCGGCAGGAAGCCCTGAGGCGCCCGCGTCGTATACAACGCATACCGTACAGCCGGGCGAAAGCCTGGCGTCCATAGCCGCGAAATACGGCGTGACATATCTGCAATTGGCGAGCTTGAATTCGCTGGCCAATCCGGATGTTCTATTTGTAGGTCAAGTCCTGCGCGTTCCCGCGCCTGCCCCGCCGCCGGCCGCCGCCGAACCCGTCAGCCAACCTGTCACCAGTCCCCAGCCAGCGACAACGACCGGTACCTATACGGTACGAGGGGGCGATTCGCTGGCCAAAATTGCGGCGCAATTCAACATCAATTACTTCGAGCTGGCGAAGATGAACGGGATCGTCAATCCGGATATCTTGTCGGTAGGCATGGTGTTGAAGGTACCTGGCGCGCCGCCGCCACCGCCGCAACCGGCTCCCCATGAGAGCACCGGCCCGCCTGTCACAGTCGCGCCAGCGCCGGTGAGCACTGCGAATACCGGCGGCTTTGAATTGGGCGGACAGGCACTGAGCTTCGCGCATCCCGGCCACATGCACAATGCGCGCATGACCTGGGTCAAACGCCAAATCAAATGGCACGGCGAGCCCGCCGGCAACTTCCAGCACGTTATCGACAGCGCCCATGCCAACGGATTCAAAGTACTGCTGAGCGTCATCGGCGAGCCCGGCGGAGTCGCCGCCAATCCCGGCGGGTATTACCAGAATTTCGCCAACTTCCTGGGTGGACTGGCGCGCGGAGGCGCGGACGCCATTGAAGTCTGGAACGAGATGAATATCGACCGCGAATGGCCATCAGGCTTGATCAGCGGCGCCAATTACACACAGATGCTAAGCGCCGCGTACCACGCGATCAAGTCCGCAAATCCGGGAACAATGGTCATTAGCGGCGCGCCGGCGCCGACCGGCTTCTTCCAGGGTTGTACCACCAACGGCGGCGATGACGACTGTTACATGCGCCAAATGGCGGCCGCAGGCGCCGCCAACGCACTCGATTGCGTCGGCATTCATTACAATGCCGGCATCGTACCGCCGGACGCGTCCAGCGGGGCGCCCGTCGGCAGTTCCGGCCACTACTCCTGGTACTTGCCACGCATGATGAATCTCTACCGTAGCTTCTTCCCGACCAAGCCGCTCTGCTTCACCGAGTTGGGTTATCTGACCGGCGAAGGAATCGGCGCGCTGCCAGGCGGCTTTGCCTGGGCTTCGGGCAATACCCTGGGCGAGCAGGCTTCCTGGTTGGCGGGCGCGGTCCATCGCCTGCGCGGTTCCGGCTTCGTCCGCATGTTCATCGTGTGGAACGTAGACTCTACGCATTGGAGTTCCGATCCGCAATCCGGATACGCGATCGTTCGCCCGGATGGCAGATGCCCGGCTTGCGACTCTCTGCGCGCCGCCATGGGCGGGTAGAACAGCGCGACAAGTCGAGAAAAAGGGCGAGGCTGGTAGCCTCGCCCTTTTTGCATTCAGTTTTCCGGGTCCAGTACACAGGGAGCGGACACCTATTCATCTGTGAAGCATCGGGGCGGGGCAATTCTCTACAAGTTACTGAGGACAATTAGGGACTTCATATCATTCAAAGTCACCGCAACTGCTAGAGTTGATAATCCCCGGTGACGCGAACGATCTTGTGGCTGTAGTTCTCCACGTATTCCATCAGCTTGGCCTGCAAATCCGCCCAGTCGGCACTGGTGATGATCCGGCGCATGGATTCGTCGTCTTCGGCGATAGCCCCGGCCATGATTTTCGGCATATCGGAATCGGTATAAACGCTGTACCAAGCCTCAATCGGCGTCAGGCCCAACTTCGTCGTATTGGGGACCCATTCGCGCATCACGAATTCAAAATACTCTTGATCAAGCCCGGGTTTGATGTCCCAGTTCATCAGCAGCTTGACATTTCCGTTTGGCATGGGTTTGCGCTCGCTTTTGGCGGGTCATGTCCACCACTATAACGCATAATCGCTTCAGGCGTCCAAACAAGGACTCATATCAGAACCGAGGACGCTCGCAGTAGCGCCACCTGCGTTTGCTCGGGCAGAAGGCTCATCGTCACCCGCAGCATATCCACCGGTTCCAACTGCCCAACGCCCATGGCTCTTAGGAAACCGTCCACAATCGCTCCTTCGTCGGCGCTGCCGTCTTTGCCGCGGTACATAGGAATGACGAGATTGGGTTCGATCAGGCTGATCAATTCCGCCAGTTGCTCATTGGGCAGGCCGGCGCCGCCATTCACGGGCATCAACAGAACATTGACCGCATCAAGTTGCTCGATCATGGATTGGTCGGGCACCTGCCGCAGCTTTCCCAGGTGCAAGACGCTTAGATTGTTGGAAAACTCGAAAAGGTAGGCGATATTGTCCAATACGCGGTCTTCTGCGGGATCGTGAATATGAAGCTGAATGCCGGTGACAAACAAGTCGCCTACTTCATATTCTCCCGGGCCGGAAATCACATAGTCATGGTCTTTTACTTGCTCGACACTGTGTCGAGACAATTCATGGCTGACGGTGACAAGATTGGCGCGCAGCTTCAGTTCTGGCGCGCCCTCTGCCGGCAAGTAGGGATCAGTCACCACGGACGTATGGCCGCGCTCGGTAATGCGAAAGCAATTTCTACCAAACCATGTGATATCCAAGATGACACTCCTTCATCGCCAGCTTAGCAAACATGTTCTAATTATAGCGCGAGAATGGTGATAGGGAAAGTCCGAAGTAGAGGGGAGCAAGTTGGCGATTGTATGAGAGCATTGAGACATTTCCTATCCTCGAAGTTCACTATTTTCATTCTGACCAGCGAGCGTGACGGGGCACAGGGAACCCGGGAGCGTCATGTTGTCTCCTCATCGGCGGCGCTGTGATCGTCCATTGCGATTATGGGGGATGGCGGTCGATGGACGGGATGGGATTCGGGCAGATAGTTTTCGACGGAGCGGACCGGTCCTAGTTCCGTTGAGACGCCGTACCAAGGGGGAAGCTTCTGCACAGCGCCGTCATAGTAGTATTCGAAGCGAACCGTCTCTTGAGGATTCTTCTCGGGGATAAGTTTGTCGAGGGCAAGGATGCGATCAAGGAGGCGGGCGATGGCAAGCGTTTGGCGGCTGAAATCGGGGTCGTCGGGATTAAGGCTAGCGGACAGTTGACGGGTTAATTGCATGAGTTGGTCGCGGATATAATTGAGGTCTTCAAAGACATCGTTTGGGGCCGGGTCGTCCTCGATGGGATCCTTGTGTCCATGATGGGGTTGCGGGAGCGCCTTTGTGTCCGCGTTGTGTCCGTGACGGGGTTGCGGGAGCGCCTTTGCGTCCGCGTTGTGTCCGTGATGGGATTGCGGGAGCGCCTTTGCGTCCGCGTTGTGTCCGTGATGGGATTGCGGGAGCGCCTTTGTGTCCGCGTTGTGTCCGTGATGGGATTGCGGGAGCGCCTTTGCGTCCGCGTTGTGTCCGAAATGGGCGGTATTGGGTTGTTTTGTGTCCGTTAGGCGGTTTTTTCGAGTTTCGCGGCGATTTTTTTTCCTTTCCATTTGGGCGCGCCAGCGACGCAAGGTGCGGATGTGTATGCCGGTGATGTCATGAACGATTTGGACGTTGTTGCTGTACATGGACAAAAGACCGAGGGCTTCGAGTCTTTGTTCTCTGGGATATTTTTTAGGCATGCTCTTTCCTTGTCGGTTTGATTTGAAGCTGTTATAGCACAGAAGTTCTAAGGAAAAGGCGACTATATGTTCGCGGTTTTAGGATTTGCCACAGAGGTAAGTCCAAGTAAGTCGCGCAACGAAAAGTGAGCCTTGTAGCCGCTCGGCGGCAGCGAAAAGGT
>JAPOOU010000122.1 GCA_026713245.1 Chloroflexota bacterium | reverse complement strand
CGCGGGCGTATCATGGTCGATGGCGGCGGGGAGCGGCGAGTCGCCTCTTTCAACGCCTGGCACGCCATCTGCAATCGCGATGGCGCGATGATGGTCGCCGATACCAATTTTCCCGATATCGGCCTGCAACTGTTTAACCCGCTTGACGGGGAGGGACTTCCAATCACGCTCTGCTACCCCGGCGCCAGCAGCGAGGGCGCGCACTGGAACGGCCCCTTCCCCTACGAAGACGGTCCGATCAAAGTGTACGCGCCACAACATACCCACCCGCATCCCTCGTTCTCGCCCGATAATCGCATGGTTGTCTACACCAGCGACAGAACCGGGCATGCGCAAGTTTATGAGGCGGAGATACCTGACGCAATCAAAGAAAGGCTGCAAAATGGCACTGAATGAAAAGCTGCGCGTGGCGCTGGTCGGCACGGGCAATCGCTCCAAAACGACCTACCGACCGCTCTTCGACTATTTGAAACCCTGGATCGAGATTGTGGCGGTCTGCGACCCGGTCAAAGACTCGGCTGATGATTTCGCGCGGTCGCTTGGCGTGCCGGCATTTTATGATCTCAAAGAACTGGTCAAGGCGCGTCCGATGGAAGCCGCTTTCGTGGTCAGCCCGATTCCCTCTCACCACTCGATCTGCTGCTATCTGCTCGGGCATGGCATTCACGTCAATGTCGAGACGAGCATGTGCAGCCTGCTGGTTCAAGCGCAGGAGATGGTGCAAGCGGCGCGCGACAACAATACGGTCTTGCGCATCGCCGAGAATTTCTTCCGCTTTCCCTTCGACCGCATGATGAAGTTAATCGCCGAAGACGGATTCATTGGTCCGATTAAGCGCTTGACCTGTTGGCACGATCACACCGGTTACCACAACAATTCGCGCTGGATTCGCTTTTTCGGCACGCATCCCACCGAAGCGCAAGCGATATCGCATGTCATGCCGACGGACGGGCACTATCAGTTGGCGCATCGCTATCACGAATCGGAGCAGTACCGCGCGCACTTTTTCTGGTTCCCCGATGAGGCGCTGGTCATAGACCACGCCGGCAATATAAAGAGCATGCTGGGGCGCTATCCGCGGCCCGGCTATACGGAATTGGCCGGGTCGCGCGGCGCAATCGTGCAGCAAGCCGGCGAAGGCTGGCACGGCATCGGCGAACTACGCTATTGCACTGACGAGGCGCTCGCAAATGGCGGACGCCACGACCTGGCCTACCCCATCGTGCACCTGGGCGACGGGCGCGACTGGCTGTCCTCGCATGTTGACCTGCCGACAGGGCGCATCGAATACGTCAATCCCTACCGTCTGGGAAAAAGCGCCTATCATCGCCGCAATTATTATAGCGCCGCGGTGATCAGTCATATTGTCGACTTCGCCGAAACTGTGCGCGGCCTGCGTGAATCCGAATACAGCGACGAAGACGCGCTGATGGCGATGACGATGGATGTCGCCACGCGCGAATCGGCGCTGCAAGAGGGGAAACGGCTATCGTTGCCACTCAAAGGAGATCTCGAATCCGAGGCGCTGCTGCGCGCCAAACAGAGACAACACTATGGCGTCGATCCGCTGGATATCGAAGGCATGCTGGGCATTAGCTATCCCCGGCCGTGAATACAAGCTGATTGCCATTCGAAGCAGAGCGCTTAGCCGCTCGGCCGCAGCCGAAAACCTGCCACGCTCACAGAAAATAGCAAGCCATTTCGTCGCATGAGCGCCCCGGTTTACGCAAACCGGGGCGACCGACCTGCAGTGCCGGTGGTCAGTGTCGAAGGGCTGTGTCGGCGGTCGGTATCTGCGCGACCCACGCGCCCTATGCGCGGCGGTGGCTCGCCCTCCCGCCCGATACCGCGACCATATAGTCGCCCTTTTCTCCCCGCCTTGCTGTATCCTTCGACGTCGCATCACACGCAGCCGCCCAGCCCGAGCCGCCGCTTTTCAAACCCGCGCCCGGCTCAAACCTAGCGCCATTGTCCAAAAAAGCGGCGCTAAACTCCGAAAACGATATTACGGGATCCGCAAATGAACAAAGACAGACAAACTTCAAAGCGAAACCCGCGCCGATCGCAGGGCATCTCTTGTGACGAAATGCTGGAGGAGCGGTCGCCGGTCAGTGTCGAAGGTCAGTGTCTACGCGACCTACGCGACCTGTCAGGTCGCCCGCCACAGCGCAAAAAATGCCAGGGCGACCATTGGCTCGCCGGCAATCGCCACAGCATTTCCCGGTTTCCTGCCGCTGCCAACCTGTCCTGTCCTCAGCTTCCGATCTGGGGAGGGGGTACCCCCCCTCCCGTATACATACTGTATCTATACTGTTACCCGAAAAGGGGGCAAAATGAGGGCATCTTCCGAGCATTTGAGGACAAATTGCGCTTCATTGAGCGCTCGCGCCTTGCAAGCAACTGCCTGTCGAAAACTGTCCGCTCCTCAGTTACTTCTCGGGGAGGGGCTTCAACATCTCATTAAGCAGTCATAACGCTCCCCTTCTCTCCTTGCGGGCTACGGGACATTGCGCTGGAGGATCATGGACTTTCGGGAACGAAGAGACGATCTTCTGATCACTAACTGGCTCCACATCGACATGATCGACATTTTCATGCAGATGGGCATTGACGTATTCGAGCGATACCGCGACTATCGCGATGAGAATGGTTTATAAGAGGGCGAGCCATGGCCGACAAGCAATCACAAGCGGATGAGCGCAAGGCGAACGCCAGCCGAAACTCGCCGGGCGTCGCGGCTAGCGCCGGCAGCGCGCGCATGATGCCGTCTGACTTTTCCATCTCGCTGGCGGCCAAAGGCGGCACAGACAATTTGCTGCGGAATCCGGGCAAAGAGCGCCTGCAAAGCATGCGCGGCTATGAAGATACCTACGTCGACATCATCGACTATATCGTGCGCATCACACACCGGATCTGGGAAGAAAAGGACATCGGCTACATCTACGACACCTACCGGCACAACTCGCGCGTTTACGACGATTATGGCTTGCAATACGGCAGCGAGAAGATTGTCGCCGACACGGTTCACACCATTAACGCCTTCCCCGATATCCGCCTCTACGCCGACGAGATCATCTGGGCCGGGGACGATGTCAGCGGCTTCCACACCTCGCACCGCACGGTGATCAGCGGGCACAATACCGGCTTCTCGCGCTATGGCCCGCCGACCGGCAAAAAAGTGCTGCTTTGGTGCATCGCCAACTGTGTTTCTATAGAAAACGAGATCTTCAACGAGTGGGTGATTTACGATACCGCCGGCATGATCCGCCAACTGGGTTTTGACCTGCGCGAAATGGCGAGAAAGTTCGGCAACCGGATGGAAAGCGGCGCCGACAGCGAAGGCGCCGGCGAAGGGGAGCGCCTGCCCGGGCAGGGCAAGCCGGCCTACCTGCTGCCGAGCAGCGCCCGCGGATTCGATGTCGAGGACTTCATCCGCCGTAGCTACCACAACATCTGGAACCGGCGCATGCTGAACGAGGTCATGCGCGCCTACCATCCTTCGCTGCAATTCACAGGCTCGACCGGGCGCGCCTTCAGCGGGCGCGGCGAGTATCAGTCGCATGTCTTGTCGATTCTGGCCATGTTCCCCGATCTGGCGCTGACAATCGACGATATCTACTGGATGGGCAATGACGACGAGGGCTACCTGGCAGCGGTGCGCTGGAGCATCGCCGGCTCGCACCGCGGCAATGGCATCTATGGGCAACCGACCGGACGGCCGATCAAGATCTGGGGCATTTCCCAGCACAGAATTGTCGACGGCGCAATCGCGGCGGAATGGATGCTCTTTAATGAGTTCGCCGTGATGCAGCAGATCTTCCGCGACTGAGACCTCCGGCAAATCTGTCTGTGTTCCGGGCGCTTCAATCGCGCTGCTCGGCTGTGGTATACTGTTGTCGTGGGTTGTATAAGCGGATCGTGTAGTTACTCATGAGGATCGAAAGCCGGAATATAAACACTGAGGACGCATCATGGAAACGGAGTGGGCGCAAACCATTCTCACGATCGTAAGCATTGTAACCGTTTCAGGCGGTTTGTTCAGTTGGCTGCGTAACGATAGCAAGAACATGCGCGACGAGTTTCGAGGCGATATGAAGCAATTGCGCTCGGATATGCAAGACGATATGCAGCAGTTGCGTACGGACATGGTAGACGAGATGCAGCAATTGCGTACGGAATTGCAAGGCGACGTGCGACGGCTAGAGAACAAAGTGGACACCGGTTTCAAACAACTCGACGATCGCCTGCGCGCCGTTGAAAACGAGCAATCGCGAGTCGTTGGTTTGTTGGAAGGGCTTGGATTGGCCGGCGCGTTGCCGAATCGGGACAGCTAGAACCCCAGGACAAGATTTCTCAATCGTATACCAGTGCCGGTACCGGCTAAGCGTCCCGCAGGCGTTGGGATTCCAGCGCCACCAGGCGCGCGCCGTCGACGCCGACGCAGACATTGACCAGCGGCCGATTCTGCCAGGGCGGCAAGATGTGCTTGCCGAAGGCGGGCCAGGTCTTGCCCCGTCCCAAGCCCTGCGTACCGACGCGGATCGCCCAGCGCTTGGTCTCGAATAGCGACGGGTCGAGGACGTAGGCGATGGCGCTGGAATCGTGCACGAAGATGCCCTCCGCCGGATAATTAGATTCGAAGTAGTTGCGATAATGCGGCAGGATGCGGATGATATGGTCGGACATGGGATTGCCGTGCGTCGCGTATTCGGCGATGTCTTCCGGCTTCATGTGCACCTTGTGCGTTACGTCCAGGCCCACCATCGTCACCGGCCAATCGGCGCCGAATACCAGATCGGCCGCTTCCGGATCGTTGCGGATATTGGCCTCGCCCGCGGGGCTGGCATTGCCCGGCGCCAGCGCGTTGCCGCCCATCAGCACCACCTGGTCGACCCATTCGGTGATGCGCGGCTCCAGGCGCAGCGCCAGCGCGATATTGGTCAAGGGACCGACCGGCGCCAGCGTGATCTCGCCGGGATGCGCGCGCAGTTGCTCGACGATAAACTGCGCCGCGCCGATTTCGCTCGGCCGCCCTGACGGATCCGGCAGAAAGACGTCGCCTTGGCCGTCGCTGCCATGCACAAAAGGAACGGGACCTTCGAACGGGCCGGTCAGCGCATTTTCAGCGCCATGAGCAACCGGGATATCGGTCCGGCCAGCGATTTCCAGCAAGCGCAGGGCGTTTTTGGTCGCGAGCTCGGTATGCACATTGCCGAAGATTGTGGTCAAGCCGATCACTTCGAGCTCGGGCGAGCACAAGGCAAAGAAGATCGCCATGGTGTCGTCAATGCCCGGGTCGGTATCAATGATGATTTTGCGTGGCATGGCTAACCTCCCAGAATTTTGACTTGGGCGCGACGCTTGCGCGGTCCGTCGAATTCGTAGAACATGATGCTTTGCGAGTGCCCGAGCAGCAATTTGCCCGCCTCGATCACCAGCGTCAAGCTATGCCCGACCAACGTCGCTTTGATATGCCCGGCGGCATCGGCCGGCGTATCGTACTGATGCTCGAAATCGACCCGCGTTGGCACAAGCCGCTTGAGATCCGCCAGGATATCGTTCGGCGTGGCGGGATCAAGTCCCGAATTGATGGTGATTGCGGCGGTAGTATGCGGAATGACGATTGCGCAGAGCCCGGCTTGTACGCCGCTCTCATCGATCGCACCCTGCACAAGCGCTGTGATATCAACCAGGGCATCGCCACGCGGCGTATCAAAATGTAGAGTCTTTAACATGAGAGTTGTAATCCTGTATCGTGCTCGTCCAACAAAGCCTGTATCTCGCCCCGGGTCGGCGCCCCGCGGCCAGCGCCCGCTTTTGTGACGCTGGCGGCGCCCATGGCGTTGGCTATAGTACCACAATCCCCTAGCGCATAGCCCTGCATGCGCGACCAGATGAAGGCCGCGGCATAGGCATCGCCCGCGCCAATGGTATCGACGACCGCGACCGGAAAGCCGGGGCAGCGTATGTCGATGTCTGGCCCCATAATACGGCAGCCCATTTCCGCCAACTTCAGCACGATCAGAAGGGAAGGATAGCGTTGCAGCAATCGGCGGCAGGCATTGGTACCGGGTTCCCCATCGCTGACAAAGGGAATCTCGTCTTCGGTCAGCAGCAGGACATCGGTCAAACCCAGGGCCCGCTCCACCCGGTCGCGCGTCAACTGGCCCATAAACGGTCCCACATCCACGTATAGCGGCGCCGGCCTGTCATTGACAACGTCCAAAACACCGTCGATCAACGGACGCAACCGCGCTTCGACCAGGGAGTAACCCGGGACGAATACGACATCCGCGCGCTTCAATTGTTCACGGGCGGCGTCCGTCAGCGCGATATCGGATCCCTTGCCGTAGTTGCCCAGGAAGACATGGCCGCCGCCTTCCTTATCCGCGAGGGCGACCACAGTCGTCGTGGTGCTGCCCGCGGGCGCCAACAACGCCGATGTGTCGACGCCGGCTCCCGCCATGATATCGAGCAGCATCCGTCCCTGGAAGTCAGCGCCGACCGCGCCCAGCGCGGCGACATCCAAACCCAGATTGCGGGCCGCCAGTATGGTGCTGCAAGCGCCGCCGGGTTCGAGCAGCAGCGTCGGCGACATTTGATGGTCGCCGGCCGCGACCGGCAGCCGAACATCCAGCAGTAGATCGACCACCAGGTCGCCAACTGTGACAAGGACTCTAGTCATTAGCCTGCTGAAATGTTGATGAGCGCTTCCAGCCCGGCGGCGATACCGCGCACATCATAACCGAGGAAGACTTCGTCGTTTTCCAGCACCGCGACATCTTCGGCCGGAATCGCGTCAAAGCCGGCGTAAGCGCCGGCCATGGCGCAGGCAATCGCGCCGATGGTATCGGCATCGCCGCTCAGATTGGCGGCCAGAATCGCCGTTCGCTTGGGATCGCCTCCCGCCATTGCCAGCAGGCCAAATGCCGCGCCCACCGTTTCCGGCACGTTCAAGGTCGCGCCGACCTCGTCGAAGATCCGGCGCAAGCGTGTCGTGTCATCTTGCTCGCCGTTGGCGATTGCCAGCGCCTGCTCGATCTTGAAAGGCACTGAGCAGCCGAACCAGGCGCGACCATGCGCTTTGCCCAGGTCCGCGCCCGCCAGGCCGGCTTCAAGCACCGCATCTAACGAGATGCCATCGACCATGGCATTCGCGACCGCCGCAGATACGGCGCAAGCGCCGGATACGGCCGGGCTGGTAAAATGAGTCGGCATACAAACGGTGACTGTGTCCGCCACCGCCCCGGCGATATCGCCCGGATGCAACAAGCCGATGGGCGCGATGCGCATAGGCGCGCCGTTGGTATCGCCCCATGTTCCCGTTGTTCGCGGATCTTCGCCGGCTTTCAGCGCGTTGATGCCGCGCCGGGTGCTGGGACCAACATACGGCGAGTCGTCTCCGCCGACGCGGTCGTACCAGGCGACCAGTCCGCCGACGACCGCGTCGAGCGTCACGCCGCCGGCGTCGATGACCGCAGCCGCGATGGAGAAGGCTTGCTCGGAATCGTCCGTGATGCGGCCGGCGGGCAAGCCGGCGTGCACGATGTGGTCATCGGGCGCGTCCTGCCAACTATCGAGCCAGCCGAAGCTGCGCTCGGTATTATCCGGGTGGACCTGCGCCGGCATGGCGAAGGCATCGCCCAGCGCTTGGCCGTAGAGACAGCCGAGGATCTTGCTTTGCAAATGTAGCGCGGGCATTGTCATCTTGATTCGCCTCGTACATACCAATATCAGGATACGTAACGCATTGATTTATTACCCATCACCTGGCATTGCCGCTCGTAAACCACATGCTGTCCTGCAATAACCTGAACGCCCCAATTGTCTACCCGGTAATCCGCATGGTGAACAAACTGCGAATCGTCCAGTCTCGCTCACACAACGTTACTAACACTCTGCTCATCCGAGCATCACGGACCGATAACGTAGTGTACATGAACGGAGGCTATCAGCCGATTTACTCCGCCCGCATCAGCACCGGCCCGCCGATGATCGGACCTGTCAGAGTAGAGGACACGCTTCATTTACTTTCATTTCGGCGTCTGTAAAGTGGTTTAATTGCACGATATCTGGCATAATGCAAGTATATCATCACAGATGGCAGACAAGAGACTCGCAAGGTAGACCATGACTGAAGCAACGATGAACGATCGACTGACCAGGATAGAGACGCGCGCGGAAGAATATGTAAAGCGTAGCGAGATTGCTCCAACACTCGTCCGCATTGAAACGAAACTGGATAACCTGAAATGGATTCTCGGTGTGATTGTTGCGATCATGGTAGCAATAACAACCGGTGTCATTGTCGGAATCATCATGTTTGCGATACAAGGCTATAGTATGGGTTGAGGACGCTTCTCGTCCCCGTCACTCCGCCCGCATCAGCACCCGCCCCCCGATGATCAGCCAGATCGCGCCGGCTGCAAACAACCCGATAACCAGCGCCAGGATCGGCTCAAAGAACAGCGCCAGAAATAGCGTCAGATAAATGCCCAGCGAGACGACTGTCACGGCCACGCTGGCTTTCCAGCGCTGCTGAATCTTGAAGATATCGCGGACGAAGGGCAGGCTGATGAGGAAAAGCGCTATGGACAAGGCGCCAATCAGCAATCCTACCGGGATCGCGCCGTCGGCGCCGCCGAAGCCGTTGGGCGCCGCCAGGATGCTGACGCCGGTCACAACCCCGATGACCGCCACCATCATCAGCAGCATATGCAAGATGCTTATGCGTTGGATTGAGCGCCAGAATTCGGCGTCAAAGGCGTCCCCGGAAGCGGTGCGCATTTCGCTGACGCGTTGTGAAATGCGCCGTTGCAGCGAATAGATCACGAGCGCCAGCACGGCCGCGAAAGAGGGAATCGACGGCGGCAACTGCGACGGGATCCCCAGGGAGCCGATACGGATGCCTAGGGCGT
>JAPOOU010000207.1 GCA_026713245.1 Chloroflexota bacterium | reverse complement strand
TGATTGTTCTGATAAGCCTGCCAGCCGCTTAGCCACTCCGCGTCGGTACTGCATTGTCGGTCAACGAAGCAGCAGTTGTCTACGGTTGCCGGCGTGCTGGCCACGGGCTGGGTGGGCGCCGCTTGCTGAGGCTGCGCGGACGCGGCGCATTGCTTGTTCTGATAGGCCTGCCAGCCGCTTAGCCACTCCGCGTCGGTACTGCATTGTCGGTCGATGCCGCAGCAGTTATCCACCGGCGCGGACGAGTTGGCGGGCGGCCCGGACGGCGCGGGGGCGGCGCATTGCCCATTCTGGAATGCCCAATAGCCGTTCGTCCATTCCTGGTCGCTGCTGCATTGCCGGTCGACATAACAGCAGTTGTCAATTTGCGCCGATGCCAGGGCGATGAGCGTACAGAACGCGATCAGAACTGCGATAAACTTGCTTCGCATAGATTATCTCCCGCCGTGAGGCATATGGATTGGAATATACCACAGAAAGCGGCGACCTTATTCTTCAGCGACCTTCCGCCACCCTGAACCTGGAGTCTTGATTTGTACGATAACATTTTGAAGATGCGGTACCCAGGTAGGGTCATAAAACTGCGCAAGCTCAAGTTCCTTTTGATAACAGGGCAGTTCGTTTTTCCACACGATGTTTGTATGCAATCCGGCATTGTAGCGGTGTACATGGCAGGCTTCGTGAACGAGCGACGAGAGTAAGAAAAACGGGATCTGTGCCTCTTGGGGGGTGTTGATCATTTCCCACATCAAATTGCTGTGATAATTGGCTGTCCCCGTATCTAGAAACACGTTGATATAGCTTTTGCCCGATCCTGGCATTGTCCCCACCACCTCTCTTATCTTCCTCAGTCCAGTGATGACATAGTGATACCATTGCGGCGCACCGTCCCTCAGCTGATTCAAGTATCCTGACATCCAGTTGATGAAGGTTGGCGATCCATCAATTGGAATTGGAATATCCGTACGGCACTGTAAAAACTTGTAGGCTGCCCAGCCATTCGTCCAATCTCGTTCGGTCGCGCATTGACGATTCACACGGCAGCAGTTGTCTACATTCGCGGGGATATTGCCCACGGGCGCTGGGGATGACTGCGGCTGGGGCGGCGCGGGCGCGGCGCATTGATTGTTCTGATAGGCGTGCCAGCCGGCCATCCACTCCAAGTCGGTACTGCATTGTCGGTCAACGAAGCAGCAGTTGTCTACGGTTGCCGGCGTGCTGGCCACGGGCTGGGTGGGCGGCGCTGGCTGAGGCGGCGCGGGGGCGGCGCATTGATTGTTCTGATAGGCCTGCCAGCCGCTTAGCCACTCCGCGTCGGTACTGCATTGTCGGTCGATGCCGCAGCAGTTATCCACCGGCGCGGACGAGTTGGCGGGCGGCCCGGACGACGCGGGGGCGACGCATTGCCCATTCTGGAATGCCCAGTAGCCGTTCGTCCATTCCTGGTTGCTGCTGCATTGCCTGTCAACAAAACAGCAGTTGTCAATTTGCGCCGATGCAAGGCCGCACAGGGTAAGCGCGGCTGCTACTACAGCGACTAACCTGATCTTCATTAGCGAATTTCTTTCTGATAATCTCCGATGCGCTTGGAAATGATCCAATCACGCCGGGATGCCGGATCTTGGATATTGTCGATAATGGACCGCAGCCAACGGAGCGGAATATACCGCAGCAAGCGGCGACCCGTCAAATTAGTTTCGTGAACGTCAGGCTCTGGGGCTTTCTGGCGTCGGTTTCGCACTTGAGGTTCGCGCGCGTTTTGCTACAATAGGCGCCCTATCTAGCGAGGTAGCTCAATTGGCAGAGCAGGTGCCTTTGGAGCACAAGGTTAAAGGTTCGAGTCCTTTCCTCGCTGAGCAAACTGAAGTCTGCCCAAGGGCAGGCTTTTTTGTATTGTCGCCCCGTCCCGTCCGCGCTTCTAGCGATCAGACCTGAAGTGATAGTCAAATGTCAAAATGCTGCGGGTGGCGCGATGCGCTTCATCGAATGGCGATATGGGACTCGCTTGATGCCACAAGCTCGCGTCGCGAAAGAGGTAGCAATCCATGATGTCTTCCAGGCGAAAGCTGGCCAGCAGTCGCTTGTCGTCATCATAGATCGAAACATCGCCGCCCCCGGCATTCAACAATTCCGCCAAATGGACCGAAACATATTCGGCGCCGTCACGGTGAATGCCTTCCGGCGTCGGATGACCCTGCTCCACCGCGCTGGCGGTTACGCGGATTAGATGCGCCTGCACTTCCCAAACGGATTGTCTCTCTTCGAGACTGAGGGGAAACTGATCGAAATCGAAGCGAATGAGCGCGCGCAGGAAGGGATTGCCAAACGTGCTGTCCAGCAAGGGCGCGAACTTGCGAATATAGCCCCCGGTCACGCGATTGATGTCGGCGCTCTGGAAATAGTCCACATGCGGCAAGGGCGTCAATTCGCCGCTGGCGGGCACGAAGCGGAAGCGCCCATAACGACGAAAGCGATACTTGCCGTCACCGGGCAAGTATTCGTCGCCGGGCAGATCGGAAAAATCAATCGAGAGGCTCAACCACGACTCGCGCAAATCGTCGTCAATTTCGATCTCCCGGGCGCGGATGAGGCTGTAACCCTGCTCCGCCAACTCTCTTCGCACAAGATGCTGAGTCGAAATGCCTGCCACCGCGGAATCACCGTCCTTCCAACTCTAAATTGATAAACCCCAGTAAATCCAGGTATGTCGTGCAACGAAAATGCTTGTGCTGTAGGGGCGGCACGCTGTGCCGCCCGTTCCATCACACACTGTTTTCGGGCGTTTCAGCGAAACGCCTCTACAACTCGTCGCTTTTTAAGATTCTCATTACTTACTTGCGCTTACTGAGAGCACAGAAGTAAGTGCAAGTAAGTCGCGCAAAAAAATGAGCCTTGTAGGGGCGACCGGCGGTCAGTGTCTGCGCGACCGCCGAGCGCCTTTGATAAGTTGCCCCAGGGTCGCGATCCCGGACTCAAGATCTTCCAAAGGCACGTAACTAAACGAAAGCCGAACGTGATGAGCGCCGTCTTCGGGATGGACGAAAAAGCCTTTGCCCGAGGCAAAATAAACATTATGCGCCTTCGCTTGAGCTTCAAGTTCGTCGACAGTCAGGTTTTCTGGCAATCGCAGCCAGATGAAATACCCGCCTTCGGGTCTGGTCCAATGGGCTGAACGCGGCATGGCGGCGTCCAGCGCAGCCAATGCGCAATCTCGCCGCAACCTGTACTGATTGCGCAACCAGGCGACATGCTTTTCCCAACGGCCGCTGCTGCAGAAATCCGCAACGATCGCAGCAGTAAAGGGGTTGGCGCCCCCGCCCATGCGCAGCATGCCACTGCTAACGAAGCGCTTGACGGCGTCCGCGTGCCCGATCAACCATCCGATTCGTAGCCCGGGCGCGAGCGTTTTCGAAAACGTGCCCAGGCGCAAGACCTTCTCCCCACGCGACAAAGCATAAAAACTGGGCGGCAAGTCGTCAACGAAGCGAATATCGCGATATACATCATCTTCGACAATTACGAAACCATACTTTTTGCTCAAATCGACAATCGCTTGCCGCCTTTCCGTCCCGAGCGTAATGCCAGTCGGGTTTTGAAAGTTGGGCACGACATAATAAAACTTTGGGGAACGCTGCCGAGAAGCCAGATCGCGCAGGCGCCGGTCCATGTCATCGACAATGACGCCGCCAGCGTTGATTGCAATCGATTGAACATCGAGCCTTGCATCGCGGAAAATGTGCAAGGCGTCTCGATAGGAGGGCGCGTCTACCATAATGGTATCGCCCGGCGCTGCGAGATGATGCGTGATCATGTCGACGCCCCAGGTCGAACCGCCGATGATCATCAAGTTCTCGCGACAGATGGGCAGGTTCTCGCTGCGCTGCAACCGCGCCGCCAGGAAGTCAATTAGCTGCCGATTTCCTTGCTCATTGCCGTAGTTGAACAATCGTAGGACATCCGGCTGTGACCAGATAGCATCCACCAGTGGGCGAACACTGGATATTGGCAGCAACTCATGCGCCGGATGACCGGCGAAAAGCGGAATGCTCCCCGCGACAACGCCCTGTGGAGTCGACTGGGCGCCCATCTACTTCGGCGTCGCTTCTGGCGGCAAGGGGCTGACATAGGCTCTGCCAGCGCGCGCGCGTTCGAATTCGGCTTTCGCTTCCGCCAAGAGCTCGGGCTTGGTCACAAGATCAAAGCCGGCCAGCGCCATCGTCTTGGCCGCGAAGATCATGCCCTTGTTGCCAATACTGGATCCGGAGGACGCCACCGTCTGCCAGCTATGCCCGGGCGTGCCAAGGGGCCAGCAGGTGGTGGTGATCTGACCTGTCGGCGTGATCCAGCTAACGTCGGCCACCTCGGTCGAGCCGCCCAACAGCGGTGGCGTTGGCGAGTGTGGCAGCACGCGCTCCCATAAGGGATCGTCTATATCCGCTGATTCAAGCTGTGCGCTGCTGGAAATTTGCGCCCAATCAAAGCCGCGTTTCACCGATCCTTCGGGAAAACTCTCCTGCAACGCTTTGGCGAATTCGCGTTCCTGGTCCGAAAAGCGCATGTCGTCAATCTCCGCCATCTTTTCGTACAGCAAATCGGACATGACATCATTTGGCAAAATCTCGTAGCAGCCGGTGAGAAACTCGATCTCATGCCGGGTGCCGCTCATCAGCGCCGCTCCCTTCGCAATGTCACTCATCCAGCGATACATTTCTTCGACCTGTTCGCGGTGGGGAGCGCGCACAAAATACCATACTTGCGCGAAGGCCGGCACTACGTTCGGCGCTTGCCCGCCGCTGGTGACGACGCTGTGAATCCGCGATTCCGGCGGCACGTGTTCGCGCATATAGTTGACGCCGGCGTCCATCAGCATCACGCCGTCCAACGCGCTGCGGCCTAACCAGGGCGATCCCCCGGCATGCGCGGCCACCCCGTAAAAATTGACCCTGAAAGAATTCATCGCCAAAGAGGAGCCGTTCCAGGTGATGTTGCTATCCCCCGGATGCCAGCTTATGGCAGCGTCCAGGTCGTCAAATACGCCGTCGCGCGCCATGAATGTCTTGCCGACCAAGGTCTCTTCCGCCGGGCAACCGTAGAACCGGATCCTGCCCTTGATCCCGCCCTGCTGCATCACTGTTTTCAAGGCCATTGCCGAAGCCATACAAGCCGTGCCAAATAGATTATGACCGCAGCCATGCCCGGGCCCGCCGGGGTGTAAGGGCGACTTTTCGCTGGACAGCTCCTGAGACAAGCCCGGCAGCGCGTCGTACTCGCCCAAAAAACCGATCAGCGGCGCGCCTTCACCCCACTCGGCGACAAAAGCTGTCGGCATCCCGCCGGCCCCCCAGCTAATATCGAATCCATCCGCAGCCAGTTTCTCCGCCAGCAGTTGAGACGCAAACGTCTCCTCCAAAGCGATTTGCGGATGGTCCCAGATTTCTTTGGCGATGTAACAGAGTTCTTCGCCTTGCTGGTCAACCCGATCGAGAATCAACCCTTTTGCATCCATAGAGACTTTCCTTGCGCTAAAGTCAACATGCCACGAGATTAGCGCAATCGCCTTGCCTTGAGAATGTCCAATCAGGGGCGCAGAAATGGAAACGCCCCGCGGGAGCGGGGCGTCGGGGATTCAATAAATCTGCTTACATTAAATCTATTTGTTGCCTATAAGATTATGTCGACTTCACAAGATTGTCAAGCAATTTGGCATAAATTCATAGAAAATCGCATAAATTCGTCAAATCGCTTTACTATTCTCGGCTTCTCTAGCTTGTTTACGTAAAACGCGCCGCTCATGCGACGAGAATGCTTACGATCGTGCGCGAGCGCGGAAGTCCTTTTCGCCGCCGCCGAGCGGCAGTGGTGAATAAGACCTGTATAGTGTCCCCCCACCCCCATGGCCTCCAAGAAATCCCTTTAACATATTCAAGGACCGTGACAGGGCGACGCTGACCGGTGGCTGGTCAAGCGGCTGCAACTGCGCTAAGCTCGCGCCACTGGAGGATAATGCCATGCTCAAGATCAACGAGAATCGCTTGATCGAAGACCTGCGCGAATTGTCGCTAATTGGCGCCACCGCTGCGGGAGGCGTATCGCGCCCGGCCTTGACTGTCCATGATATTGAAGCGCGTCAATGGTATCGCAGCAAAATCGCCGCCGCCGGGCTCGACTACGCGCTGGACGGGGCCGGTAATCAATCGGCGATTCTGCGGAGCGATCCGCCCAGCGACAAGCGCATCCTGGCCGGTTCCCATTTGGACAGCGTGCCCGACGGCGGGCGCTATGACGGCGCGCTGGGGCTCTTGGTCGCCTTCGAGGCGCTGCGAACGATTAAGGATAACGGCATTCGGCCGGCGCTGACGCTGGAGGCGGTCAACTTCACCGACGAAGAAGGCGCGATTATGGGCTTGATGGGCAGCCGCGCGCTGGTCGGGCAGCTCGAGGCGGCGGACCTGGAGCGCAGCAAGATCGCCCCGGAAGAACTGACGAAGCGGCTGGACGCCGCGGGCATCTCGCGGGAGTCCATGTTGGGCGCGCGCCGAGACGACGTCCTAGCCTGGATCGAATTGCATATCGAACAAGGTACGCGCCTGGAAGACGAGAACATCGACATCGGCGTGGTTGACGCCATCGTCGGGATTCGTTCGCTGAAATTGAGCTTGTATGGCGAGGCGGCGCACGCCGGCGCCAAGCCTATGCGACAGCGGCGAGACGCCCTCTGGGGGGCGGCTGCTTTTGTGTTGCGCGCGCGACAACATATCATGGACAATTACACACCGGGCGTTTGTAATATCGGGATGATCGGCGCTGAACCCGGCGCATTCAACATCGTCCCGGCCCAGGTTGATATGGCGCTGGAATTCCGTCATGGTTCCTTGCAAGAAATGGCTGCCATGGGTGACGATCTGCTAGGCTTGCTGGAGGAATGCGCGCGCGAATTTGATTTGCGGGCATCCTTCGAGGAAACACCGGCCGTCCATCCGGCGCGGATGAGCGAGACGGTCATGTCCGCGATTGAGCGGGCGGCGGCCGCTCTCGGCCTGTCCCATCGGCGCATGCTGAGTTTCGCCGGTCACGATACGCAGTCTATGGCCCAGATCTGTCCCGCAGCCATGTTTTTCGTCCCGTCGGCGCGTGGCATCAGCCATAACCCGGCCGAGTTCACTAGCGCTGCCGATTGCGTCAATGGCGCGAACTTAATGCTTCACACTTTATTGGAAGTAATAGAGACACTTTCTTAAGCGCCGGCTGGCGCCCAAATATTCTTAACCTGTATCGATTCCTGGATGAACTCGGCGCAGGCGCCCTGAATCGGGTCGAACCAATCGCGATCGGCGCCGTAGTTGACCCAGGTTCGCTTCAAATTTGCTGCCGAGCGCGCTTCGACTTGTCGGCTGCCCTCGGCGCTGCCGAAGTACCACAGGCTATCGACGTCGTCATGCTCGACCAGGGTCTTCACGAGATGGTCGCGATCGCCGGTGACGATGTTGACCACGCCCGCCGGCAAATCGGAGGTATCGAATACCTGATAGAGATCGGTCGCGCTCAGCGGGTAGAGCGGAGACGGCAGGCAGACGACGGTATTGCCGCGAGAGATCGCCGGCGCGAGCAAGGACGTGAAGGCCAGCAGCGGGCTGGCGTCGGGGCAGGCGATGCCGATGACGCCGATGGGTTCGTGAATGGCGGCCACCAAGCCGCGGATGGTCGTCTCTTGAACTGTGCCGCCCGACTTGTCAGCGAAAGCGGCCCAGTGGAAGAACCGGTCAATCGCGGCGTCGACTTCCCGTTCCGCCATTGCCGGCTCGCAGTCCGTCATTATGGCAATACGCCGGGCGAATTCGTCGCGGCGCGCCGACAAGTTTTCCGCGATGTAAAACAAGATTTGCGCGCGATTATGCGGCGCGTAATAAGCCCAGTTCCTGGCATTGCGCGCGGCTTCGACGGCATCGCGAATGTCCTTGCGGTTGCCATCGCCGGCTTGCCCGACCTGCGCGCCGGAGGGCGCTATGACTGAACGCGTATAATTGCCATCGGGCCGTTTCTGCGCGCCGGCGATGTAAAGTTTCGCCGTGCGGTCTATGAGAGGAGCGCCATCGCTTTGCGTTCCCAGGGCTGGCGGAGTTGGGGGGATATGGACGCCCCAGTTTTCGGGAGCATCATCCAGTTGCGGACGGGACCGAGCAATCCAGCGCGGGCGCAGATAAGCGAAGAGGCCTTCCTTGCCGCCCTCGCGCCCGAAGCCGCTTTCGCGATAGCCGCCGAAGCCAGATGCCGCATCGAACAAGTTGGTACTGTTGATCCAGATGCTTCCAGCTTTGATCTTGCGCGCGGTATCCAAAACGAGACTGATGTTCTCGCTCCAAATTGAAGCCGCCAAACCGTATCGTGTGTTGTTGGCCAGTTCAACCGCTTCGCTCGGCGTTCGGAAGCTCATCGCCACCAGCACCGGACCGAAGATCTCTTGCTGCGCAACCGCCGAGGCCGCTTCTACATTGGTCAAGAGCGTCGGCGGATAGAAGCAGCCCCGGTCGGGCGATTCGATCTCCGGTTGATAGACCTCGGCGCCATCCGCGATGCCTCGCTTGACCCAGTCGGCAATATTGTCTCGCTGGACGGGATCGACGATTGCGCCAATGTCGATGCCTTTGTCCAGGGCGTCGCCCAGGCGCAGGCGCGACATACGTCGTTTCAGCTTTCCGATGAATTGATCGGCGATGTTTTCTTGCACCAGCAGGCGCGAGCCAGCGCAGCATACCTCACCCTGGTTGAAGAAAATGGCGTCGACCAGACCTTCGACCGCGCCGTCCAGATCGGCGTCGTCGAAGACCACAAAGGGCGATTTGCCGCCCAGTTCCAAGGTGAGTTTGACGCCGGTGCCGGCTGTCACGCGGCGAATGGCGCGCCCGACCGCTGTCGAACCGGTGAAGGCGACCTTGTCCAGGTCGCTGTGCGCCACCAGCGACGCCCCCGCTTCGTCGCCGCCTGTGACGATGTTGACGACGCCGGGCGGCAAGCCGGCTTCCGCGATAACCTCGGCGAAGAGCAAGGCCGAAAGCGGCGTGTAAGGCGCAGGCTTGATAACCACGGTATTGCCCATGGCTATGGCGGGCGCGATCTTCCATGCCAGCATCAACAGCGGAAAGTTCCAGGGTATCACTTGCCCGACGACGCCCAGGGATTGATAATCGCGCAATTCGCTTGCCATCAATTGCGCCCAGCCGGCATGATAATAGAAGTGGCGCGCGACCAGCGGGATATCGATATCGCGCGATTCGCGGATGGGCTTGCCGTTGTCCAGGCTTTCGACGACGGCGAGCAGGCGCGCGTGCTTTTGGACGTTGCGGGCGATGGCGTAAAGGTGGCGCGCGCGCCCGTGGGGGCTGAGCGCGTTCCAGCCTTGGTAAGCAGCGCGCGCGGCCTTGACGGCGGCGTCAATATCGGCGGCGGAGGCGTCTGCGACTTGCGCCAGGGTTTCTTCGCGGGCCGGGTTGGCGACTGTGAGGGTCTTGCCCTGGGCCGGCGGGATCCAGCTATTGTTGATGAAGAGATCAAATTGGCGCTTGTGGGCGTCCAGCCAGGCCTCGGCGGCGGCGGCGGATTCCGGCGCGGGTCCGTAGCTCATGGAGTGGAAGAGTTCGGTTATTTGGGACATGGGATGTGGGTCTTACTGCGTTCTGTCGCCAACTTTAGATTCCATGGTTAATTCGTATCTGTAACGGATTATACATGTGGAGTTGTCAAGCACACAGTCGCGTTTTCAAGACCAACAACAGTTTGCTATGAGTTCAAGTCAGCTAACCACTCTATTTCGGGTCTCGATTATAAGCATCCGATGACATATTATTTCTTAGCTCCAATAGAAACAATTACTTATCGAAGCGGTGCTTCAAAGGTGGGATAATATGATCGCTAAGAACCCCAGCGAATTATTGGCTGAAATGATGGATGATTTCGCTAACTGTACCGCGAGTCTGCTAACGGTATCTCAGAGCAACATATGGAGTTTTGACCGAGCAAAGTATGGAATTGTTTTTGCTAAATTGTCTAGGCGGCTTCGAACAATACTAGCAGTCGATAAAGAAATCGCCGTTATTTTCTCGAATTTCGAGAATCAGCAAATGCGCACGATATTTTTCGCACGTAAGACCATCAGGGAGTCTAGAGGCCGGCTTGACTCAAACATACTGATTATCGTGCATAAAGATCGTAGTGGAAACGAAAAGCTCGTTGATTGGGGAAGAGAGGAAGGATATACCGTGCTACCAATATATGTTAATGGTAACATGCCATCTGGAGATAATTTTGAGCGTGAATTGAGCACAGAACTTTATAGTCACGATCATTTTGAAGTTGTTGGTCCTGTTTCTGAAGATAATCAATTCTACGGGCGAAAAAACGAGGCACATGAACTCGCGCGGAAACTAAAGACCGGTCAGATCCGCGCTTGCCTTGGAATACGCAAGATCGGAAAGACATCAATTGTAAATCGCATCATTAAGAATCTTCGTTATGATGATACCGTGCTATGTGTTATGATTGACTGTTCGAAAGACGATATCTGGACGCTAAATGCTAATGGCCTAATGTGGTCTATCGCAGAACACATAAGAGAGGCTATTGAAAGCGATCGGAACTACGTGGCTGTTTCAGCATCAAGCAATCCGATGCCGATTTCTAACAGCCGCGAACAATTGACACAATCCATTGTTCGATGCAATCGAACGGTCATTATATTCTTGGATGAATTCGACTATATTTCTCCGAGCAGCCCCACGGCCGCACATTGGAAGAAAGACTTCAATGTTTTCTGGCGGAATTTTAGAGTAACTTTTCAAGAATTGACCCGGTCAGATAATCGAAATCTATCACTACTTGTCAGCGGTATCTCAAGTAGGTGGTTTTCAGTATCAATGATTGAGAACGTTGAAAACGCTGCGCTGGCCTTTATACCAGAGGAGTACTTGAGTCCTCTCCCGACAGACGCGACCAAGGCCATGATAAAAAGGCTTTCACGTGCTTCTGGGATTGTATTTGATGAAGACGCAAGAAAAAATATTGCTACAGTCGCCGCTGATATGCCCTACTGGGTACGGAAAGCATGTTCTTTCATCCACCGGAATATACGTATTGAAATCCGACCATATACACCAAATGCAAATGAAACAGCTAGACTATTGAGGGAGTTTGTAGAGTACGAAGGTGGGACTTTGGCGCGCATTGCTCTTGGGCATTTGTTTACCGTTTATCCAGAATTGGAGTCAGTTGCACTGGAATGCTCTAAGGGCCAGGGAGACAAGTGCGCGAAGATTCACTTAGAAACTCTTCGTAGATACGGAATCATAACTCCCGATTCTGATGGCAATCAATTAAAAGGAGAAATGATTAAGGCCGGTCTCGCATTGCACTTGGAGGCTCAGAGTCCTGAAGGTACCGTTACCGGATCAGCGCAAATGATATCCGAATCCGAATCATTGGATGACTGGGCCGAAAATCTTGCAATCTTGAACCGGAAACGGAATAAGCTAGAACATAGGCTGCGTGAAACGGCACTTGGTTTCTTGAGATATGACAGTCTGCATGGCAATAGCCATAAAGGAGTAAAGGACAGGTTGCTTCAAGTTATTCCCAAGGAACGCCGTGCACAACTAGCTGAATTGACCAGCGACGAGATTGTGGCAAGATTTCTCTGGACAGACTTAACGAAGCTGATTCTTAAAGAATGGCGACTATTTGATCCCGTATTTTCTGACAAGAGAGATTTTGAGCAAAACTGTGACATCATTAATGATCGACCAGATGCACATGCGAAGGAGATTGATTTAGCTGACTTTGCCATGCATAGACGTGCCCTTGAAAAACTTAGCGGTCTACTTGACAAGAAAATTTAGCTTTCAACTAACAGGAGATCCCCAGTGCCGAAACAATACGCCAGCCCACCCGCCATGGTTATTGACCCGAAAAAGGCTTACCGCGCCAAAATGGAAACCAGCAAAGGGGCAATCTCAATCGAGCTCTTCGCCGACCGCGCGCCGATCACGGTCAACAATTTCGTCTTCCTCTCCCGCGATGGATTCTATGACGATGTCATCTTCCATCGCGTGCTGGACGGATTCATGGCGCAAGGCGGCGACCCCACGGGCAGCGGTCGCGGCGGACCGGGATACCGCTGGGACGACGAGGATGCCGCCCTGAGAATCCGGCACGATGCGCCCGGCACCTTGAGCATGGCGAACGCCGGCCCCAATACGAACGGCTCGCAGTTCTTCATTACTTTCGCGCCGACGCCGCATCTTGACGGGCGCCATGCCGTTTTCGGTCGCGTGAACGATGAAGCAAGCTTGCAGGTGTTGAGCGCGTTGCAGCGGATTGATCCTCAGCGTCCGAACAAGGCCATCGTGGCCGACAAGATCACGAGCGTCGCGATAGTAGAGCGCTAGCTGAAAGTCGCTGACGCGGCCAAGCCAAGTCCGGTTTATAACCGGGCAATCGCTTCAAACTTATGGCGACCGACATGATGCGAAGTTGGACAGATTATTCACCACCGAGGACGCCAAAGACGCCGAGAAAAGCAAGGAATAGATGTTCTCGTCATATTTCAGGCTCGCTTTTGCGCGACGGTTGACGCTTCGCTGGCGACTGTGCCATATTCAGGCGACGGATATAGAAGAATAGTCGCTAGGACTCTCTAAACGCTAGGCCCCCTTTTGTAACCGACCGCGCTGCGCATGCGACGAGAAAGCTTGTTAATTTGTATGAGCGCGGCGCACTTTTTCGCCGGTTACGCGCCGGGCGGCTGTGGTCAACACAGTTTAGATCGATTGGCCCCGGTTCATACGCCGTTGCTTGTTTCATTGCCGATACGATCGTAAGTCATCATTCCCGTAATCTTCTTGTGATGCCAGCCTTGCGCGGGAGTTAGCGCATATCGACCGGCAATTGAAGGCGATTTCGTTTGCTTTCGAATTGAACCGGCGTTACAATTTCGATTATAAGCTGTTTGTAAGGATGATATTGTCGGTCAAGTCGGATTGCCGCTGGTCTAATGCTGGAGTCTTGCATTCGACAATCGAAAGCATTATTGCGTGACAGGTTTAATATTCTTTAGTTTGCGTGGGGCCTGTCAGGTATCCGTAACCTGCGATCGCCGGCTGTCGCTACTGGGAAGCGAATTATGACATTAGCCGCACACTCCAATTAAACAAGGTTGTTGGTCTTTGTAGAATGAAATGAGGTTAATCCTAGTATGTAGAGATGAAAGTGACATGTACGAAGCGTACTTCAATGTCTGTGAAATAACCCGAGGTGACTAATTGTATTGTTCAGATAGTCGATAATATGTTATGGTCTAGTAAATCGTAATGAATTCTTTGCAGGCTAGCGGGGACGATATCGTTTGTAGGGCGGCTTCATAGGTGTTATAGTTATGCAATTGTGCCACCGTTATTGTTTGTAGCCTGCGGGATACAGACGCCACCATCGCTGTAAATGCACCGAAAGGTTTCAAAATGTTACCCCATGAAGTAGCGAATGTTTCGTTCGAGTCGTTTAGAGAGCTCGCCAGGGGCAAGCGAGTGATACTGCTATATCCCTGGGCTAATTTTAGAAACGTCTTTTTGAGTTATTTTCTGAACGATATCGGCGAAGGGCTGCTGTATCATCGAATCCAGGGGGAAGCCGACAGTTTGCAGGTTTGGCTAAAAGGGCTGCTGGAAGAGTTACAGTTAGTATTGGACGGTTTTGGCGAGGGACTCTCTGAAGCGTTGGCGGGGGCGTCCGCAGAGGAAATGGGCGCCGCATTGGCAGCGGATTTCGAACATATAGATTTGGAACGGGCGGTACTATTTCTTGACGAGTTGGATCGTGTGCCCCAAGATGCGGAATTCCGCGCCTTTATGACCGCTCTCGTCGACAATTTGCCGGCGAACACGCAATTGGCGTTGAATTCCCGATTGCTCACGTATGAGCCATGGATCAACTGGGTCAACAAGGATCAGGCTGTGGTGTTGGGTACTGAGCATCGTTCCAATAATCTTATGTTCACCAAAGAAGCGACGCCCAAACCGCAGTTGGAGGTTTACGCTTTTGGCCGTGGCCACGCTATTTCTAACGGGCGGGAAATCCGCAGTTGGGACGGCGCGCTGCCTCGGAATCTTTTCTTCTATTTCGTCGACAATCCCTTGGTCACGCGGGACCAGATATTCGAGATCTTCTGGCCCAAGCTGTCTATAAAAGATGCAACCAATGTCTTTCATGTGACCAAGCGCAAGATAACCGAACGAATCTCGATGCAAGTCGACGATGAGGAGAATTACGAACTCACGACCTATTCCGCCGGATTCTATGTGCCGAGCGACAAGATCGTGCGCCACTACGATGTTGCCGATTTCGAGCAGGCCATGGAAGGGGCTTTGATGTCCGACAATTTGCACGAGAAGGAAGTACTGTTCAGACACGCGGTGGACATCTACAAAGCGCCATTTTTGCATACGGTCAAGCTCGCGTGGGTGGATGCGAGACGGAAGCAGCTACAAACAATGTACGCCGAAGCGTTAATCGGCTTGGCGAACCTGCAAGCCGGGCGGGGAGAATGGGAGCGGGCGCTCGGTACCTACGTCAGAGTACTGCGGGAAACACCGCAGCGTGAAGACATTCACCGGAAAGTCATACAAATGTACATCAATTTGGATCGCGGTGACGATGCGCGCCAGCAGTATACTTTGTTGGAGCGCATGCTTAAGAGAACGCTCGGTGTCGCGCCCTCGGAGGAAACGCAGGCGCTATTACGCGCTCTTGGGCAATAGTCGCGATTTCGCGCGCAACCGATTGGCGATCCGCAATGAGCAATCGCGGCTGGTTTTCTTGACCACCGAGGACACCGAGTGTCGCACAGGGCAGGCGGACACTGTACTTCGACACTGACCGGCAGCGCCGAGATATTGCAGCCCTTTTTCCTGGGCGGCTTTGTGGCATCTGTTGAAATGCATCCCCCGTTAGGCGGGGGACCGAGGGGGTATTGGGTCTGGGGTGGGGGTGGTCCTTCAACAGCCTCATGAGCGTCGCTCGCCTTCAACCTGGACTAATGTTACATTCCACGAATATCGGTTCTGGCGCGGCTGCTCTGGCGATCTGTACTCAATGGATCGCCATTTTATTATCATTCTGATATACTGACAGCGTCGAAGATAACCGGTTTCATCCTAGGAAGAGTTGATGTTGCCCAGTCGATTGCCGGAATTGCAGTCGGTTTCGTCCGGGAATGCCCGAGAAACCAAGTCTTCCGCAGAACAGCATGGTGTGCTTCTGGCGGCGGTTGTCATGGCAGTTGTTGGCTGGGGCGGTTTGCTTCAGTTGGTAGCCACGACACGTCCCCGCATCGGCGGCGAACTATGGCTGTTTTTTATTTTGCTACAAATTGCGGTTACTGGATCAGTGTTGCCGGTTTTTCGTTTTTTCAGCCTGCGCTTTACGTCGGTCAATGATGATCCGCTGCCGGCAGGCGTCATTGTGCGACGGAGCGTCTGGGCCGGGATGCTGGTTGTCGGCAGCGCCTGGCTATTGATCCCGCGCGCTTTGTCACTCCCGTTCGTGTTGATCCTGGTATTGATTCTGCTGGTTATCGAGATCTTCCTCCGCAACCGAGAATTGGCGCATGGACGATAAGCGGGATTGGTTGCGCAAGCTGCCGTCCGTCGATCGACTGCTGTCACACAAGCGTGTCCAAAACTTGATCAAAGACTATAGTCACCGATTGGTGGTTGAGGCAATCCGCGCTGAGCTGGAGTCGGCGCGTCGGGGCATCCTCGCCAAGCAGAAGCTCGACATATCGGAATCCGCAGTGTTGGATCGGGTTATTTACGGATTGGGAATGAGTTTTCAGGCGAGCCTGCGCCCCGTCATCAATGCGACGGGCGTAATAATCCACACGAATCTGGGGCGGGCGCCATTGTCTAAGGCAGCTCAGGCGGCAATGATTGCCGTGGCCGGCGCGTACAATACGCTGGAATACGACCTGGAAGAGGGGGAGCGCGGTAGCCGTCTGGTTCACGCCGCGAAACTCCTGCGCGCCTTGACCGGCGCCGAAGATGCGATTGTGCTGAACAACAATGCCGCCGCGTTGATTCTGATCTTGAGTGGGCTGGCGAGCGGTCGCGAGGTTATCATTTCACGGGGTCAGTTGGTTGAAATCGGCGGCGGATTTCGTATTCCAGCCATCATGCAAGAGAGCGGAGCGACGCTGGTTGAAGTGGGCACAACAAACCGTACGCGAATTGAGGATTTTGAAGCGGTGGTGAATGAGCAAACCGCCATGTTGCTGCGCGTTCATGCCTCAAACTTTCGCCAGCTCGGCTTCGTTGAGCAGCCATCCTTGCGGCAATTGGCCGCATGCGCCCGCCAGCGTGGAGTGCTGGCGGTTGACGACCTTGGCAGCGGTACACTCATCGATACCAGAGAATTCGGATTGGCATACGAGCCGACGATACAGGACAGTGTCTCGGCGGGATTTGATCTGATCTGTTTTAGCGGGGATAAACTGCTTGGCGGACCGCAGGCGGGAATCATTGTTGGGAAGGCGGAATTGATCGCGAGACTGAAGCGTCACCCGCTTGCGCGCGCGATGCGCGTTGACAAGCTGACCTATGCCGCGCTCATCGCGACCTTGCAACATTATCTTGGCGACGTCGCTATGCAACAGGTGCCAATTTGGCGAATGATCGCGCGGCCGCTCAAAGAAATCGGTACGACAGCCGAGCGCTGGGCGGCGCAAATCGGCGGCAAGGTTGTGGATGGGCGATCGACGGTCGGCGGGGGCAGTTTGCCGGGCACAGATCTTCCCACGCGCCTACTGGCGATCCCGGCTGCTTTTCCGGCTCGTTTTGTCGCGGGGCTTCGGCAAGCGGATCCACCGGTGATAGCCCGCGTTGCGAAGAGTGATGTGCTGCTGGATCCGCGCACAGTTTTGCCCGAGCAAGAGGCGGACCTGTTGCGAGTCTTGTCCGGGCTTGCGGTAGATGAAGACAGGTGAAAATAACGGGAAAGGGAACGCAGTCATGAAGTCTGATTTGGACCGGTTGATGGGGGAGCGCGACCTGGACGCTTTTGTGGTCACGGGCGGCGAAGAATTCAACGCAATTCGGTTCTACCTGAGCAATGGCGCGCATATCACACATGGATCTATCTTCAAAGCGCGGGACCAGGAGGCGCTGCTCGTGTGCAGCCGTATGGAACTGGAAGAAGCGCAGAAGAGCGGCTTGACGGTGCGGACAGATGCCGAGCTGGGCTTTCACGAGCGGCTGGCGGCGGCGGAGGGCAACAGCTATAAGGCGACCGCGCAGTTGTGGGCGGATGTTTTGTTGGAGATGGGTTTAGACAGGGGACGCGTCGGACTATACGGCGCCTGGCAGATCAACAAGACAATAAAACTGCTGGAAGTACTGGGCGAGCACATTCCTCAGTACCAATTCGTGGCGGAAGGCAAGAATACGCTCTTTGAAGAAGCGATGCTGACGAAAGATCAGCAGGAGATTGACCGGCTCAAGTCGGTGGCGGAACGCGCAAATTCGGTGATGGAAAGCGCTTGGGAATATATCGCCGGGCTGGATGTTGAAGGCGAGTTCCTTGTCGACGAATCCGGCCGCCGAGTGACCATTGGCGATATCAAAAGCTTGGTACGGCGCGAACTGATGACATGTGGTTTGGAAGACACAAACACGATTTTCGCGCAAGGGCGGGACGCGGGTTTTCCCCATAGCCGCGGAGAACCGGACATGCCACTAAGAGTCGGCCAGGCAATTGTCTTTGACTTGTTCCCGAGAGAGCAGGGCGGTGGATACCACCACGATATGACGCGAACCTGGTGTATTGGCTATGCCCCGCCCGAGGTGCGAGAAGCCTACGACACTGTGATGGAGGCCTTCGACATTTCAGTAGAGAGCTTTGGGTTGAACAAGCCGACCCATCTAATGCAGGAAGCGGTATTGGACCATTATGAAGGCAAGGGACATCCGACAATCCGCTCCGATCCGCGTACGATGGAGGGTTACATTCATACGCTTGGCCACGGCGTTGGCATCGACATTCACGAGAGTCCGTCTATTAGTCACACAAGACGCGACGATGTCTTCCAGATCGGGAATGTCTTGACCATTGAACCGGGACTGTATTATCCTGACCGTGGTTATGGCGTAAGGGTGGAAGACCTTTTTGTCATTGACGAGAGCGGCGCGCTGGTTTCGTTGTCGTCCTTCCGCAAGGATTTGGTGATTCCACTTGGTAAAGGGCCAGTCGAAGGGTCGCTCGGCGCGTAGCCGGAGAAAAGATCAGCCAGCCGCGCTCACGCAAGAGAATAAGTCTCTTGTCGCATGCGCGACGTAATGTACAAAATCGGTAGATTGTGAGGAGAACATGGCATCGGCTCAGATACGCGTCGCCATTATCGGGTCCGGTCCGTCGGGCTTTTACGCTGCGGACCACTTGCTCAAACAGGGCGAGCCGCTCATTTGCGTCGATATGTACGAACGGCTGCCGACGCCATTTGGCCTGGTACGCGGCGGCGTCGCGCCCGACCACGCCAAGATCAAGTCGGTCACAAAATTGTATAGTCGGATCGCCCGGCACGAGCGATTCAATTTCTTCGGCAATATCGAGTTCGGCACGGACGTTACGAGAGCGGATCTCAACAAACATTATCATGGCATCATATACGCAGTTGGCGCCCAGACCGACAAAAAGCTGGGGATTCCAGGTGAAGATTTGCTGAACAGCTTTGCCGCAACCGAGTTCGTAGGTTGGTACAACGGTCATCCGGACTATCACGATTACGACTTCGATTTGACCGGTATCAAACGCGTTGCCGTGATCGGCGTGGGCAATGTCGCCATGGATGTGGCGCGTATATTGGCGCGCACAAGCGAAGAACTTTATGAAACGGATATCGCCGACTACGCGCTCAAGTCTTTGCAGAGCAGCGAGGTAGAAGAAATTATTGTGCTGGGACGACGCGGTCCGGCACAGGCGGCATTCACCAATCCGGAGATAAAGGAATTGGGAGAAATGGCGGACGCGGACATCGTCGTTTCGCTGGAAGAGGCGACGCTGGACAAGCTCAGCGCCGCTGAATTGAAAGCCAGCGGCGACCGCGCGGCCGCGCGCAATGTGGAAATACTGAGATCTTATGCCAAACGCGAGTTGCGCGGGCGTTCTCGACGCATCGTCATGCGATTTCTGGTATCGCCGGTCGCATTGCTCGGCAAGGACAAAGTAGAGGCTATACGAATTGTCCGCAACGAACTGTATCTGGATCAGCGCGGCTCATTGCGTCCCAGGGCTACACAGCGCCAGGAAACCCTGCCGGTCGATATGGTCTTTCGTTCGGTCGGATATCGCGGCGTCCGGCTGCCCGATGTCCCGTTTTATGACCGTTGGGGCACGATTCCAAATGATCACGGGCGCGTCTTGACAGAACATGAGGGGGGAGAATGCCTGGACGGCAACTATGTCGTCGGCTGGATCAAACGCGGACCCAGCGGCATCATCGGCACCAACAAGCCTGACGCGATCGAGTCGGCCAATCGCTTCCTGGAAGATTTGCGAGTGGATCGCGTGCTTAGACCGGTCGATACGCGCAGTGAGACCATTCTCGAGCTGATACAGTCGCGCAAACCGACATATTGCAGCTTTGCTGACTGGGAAAGGCTGGATGCAATCGAGCGCCAGCGTGGCGCCGAGAGCGGTCGAAGCCGCGTGAAGTTCACCACTGTCGAGGACATGCTTGCGGCTTTAGGGAAAGGCGATCAGGTGGCCGAAGCCGGTGGTTAGCTTGGAATCACTAAGGGCACAGTGGGACATAATGCGGGAGACTCACGGAGTAACCTGACAAAAGCCTCAGTATGCGCAAGTAAGTAAAACAATTCCAATATATGTATGGATTCGTAGGGGCGAGCCATGGCTCGCCCAATGTTAATTGAATTCTGCAAATCGGGCGACTCAGCGAGTCGCCCCTACCGTTTTAATTATCTAGTTGGGCTTACTTATGTTGTTCGATCTTGTCGCACGACTTTCTCGGATTTGCTGCTGTGCCTCCAAGGTGACGAAAACTTGTACCGTGCCCGGCAAACCCACATGCCCTCCAGCGCCACCCAAGCCAAGAGCACGGTGCCCTCGGCGTTCTCGGCGTCAGTTCTTTTGTTTCAACCGAAGAGGATACGCTGCAGGTTCCCGATCGCCTTGCGCCCGTCAAATGCAGACGTTACACTCCCGTTGATTATCGATCTCCACGTTAAGGCAATCGCTTGACCCAACCCATTCAAGCCGAATCGCTGCAGCGCCTGTGCTGCGACATTTTCGACGCGGCCGGCGCGCCAAAGGACATCGCGTCAGCGGTCGCTGAGTCGCTGGTATTGACCAACCTCTTCGGCCACGACTCGCACGGCGTACTGCGTGTCAAGCAATATGTCAGCATGATCAACGACGGCATGATTAAGCCGCGCGAACGCCCGCGCGTCAAGCGCCGCTTCGGCGCGACGGCCATGGTGACCGGCGGATACGGCTTCGGGCAGATCGGCGCCCGCTGCACAGCGGAGCTCGCCATCGAATTGGCGCAGCAGCATGGCATCAGCGCCGTCTCGCTGGGGCAATGTACGCACATCGGACGCTTGGGAGAATATACGGGCATGATCGCCGCCGAGAATTTGATTGGCATCTGCTTCACCAGCGGCACGATGTTCCGTGGCTGGGTGACGCCTTTTGGCGGGCGCGAGCGCGTCTTCGGCACCAATCCGATGTCCTTCGCCGTACCTAGCGACGATTCGGGTACGTTATTGCTTGATTTCGCCACGGCTGGCGCGGCACACGGCAAAATTGTGCTGGCGCGCGCCAAAGGGACACCCGTGCCAACCGGCATGATGTTAGACAAGTATGGCCGGCCCACGACCGACGCCT
This sequence comes from Chloroflexota bacterium, assembly GCA_026713245.1. GTDB lineage: Bacteria > Chloroflexota > Anaerolineae > Aggregatilineales > Phototrophicaceae > UBA6055. Next base: position 17,750 of record JAPOOU010000207.1, on the reverse strand, counting down.
CTGTTTTGGACGAAGGCGCTGTCTTGTTGCCGATGGGCGCCCACAAGGGTTCGGGCCTGGCGATGATGATGGAGATTATCCCGACGCTGCTGGCCGGGCACCGCCCGATCACTTCCCCCGACTTTCACTTTGGCAATCCGACCTTGATGATGGCGCTGGATCCGCGGGCATTTGACGAAGACAGCGATTTCCGACGGCACGTCGGCGCGCTGATGCGGCGGGTGAAGGCGGCGGCGCCGGCAGAAGGATTTGATGAGGTGCTGTTGCCCGGCGAGCCGGAGACGAGATCGTATCGAGACCGTGCCAAAAACGGCATTCCCCTGCCGGATGCCGTTTGGGACGATCTGCGAGGAGTGGCGCGAGATCTGGGCCTGGCGTTCGCGGGCAACACGTAGCCGGCCAAGTTCCCTTCAAGGATCTCTCGGTAGGCGAAAGTAAGCAATGAGAATCATCAATAGAGACAACCTGTAGCCGCTCGGCGGCAGCGAAAAGGTCTGCCGCGCTCACGCAAAATCGTAAGCCGGCTCGTCGCATGAGCGACGCGGTTAACGTAAACAGGGGCGTTTCGCCGAAACGCCCGCAAAGTACATTTCTCTGTTGTTTTTCTCTGTGCACTCTGTGTCCGCTGTAGTTAAAATTTCTTGCACGACTTACCTGGATTTACTTCTGTCCGTCTCTGTCCGAAAGGAATTGCAGATGCATCAAACAAAACCCACCAAAGGCAATACCCGGTGGTTCGTGAATGACCGTTTTGGCATGTTCATCCACTGGGGCTTGTACGCGCTTCCGGCCCGCCATGAATGGGTCAAACAGCGTGAGGAACTGACCGACGAGCAATATGCGCCCTACTTCAAGTACTTTGATCCCATCCGTTTCGATCCCGGCCAATGGGCGGACCTGGCGCGCGATGCCGGCATGAAATACATGGTGATCACATCCAAGCACCATGAAGGTTTCTGCCTCTGGGATTCTCAATTTACCGATTACAAAGCGACCAATACGCCTTGGGGAAAAGACCTGCTGGCGGAAGTTGTCGACGCCTTCCGCAGTCGGGGTTTGAAAGTCGGGTTCTACTATTCGTTGATCGACTGGCATCATCCTGATTTCACCTTGGATCGCATTCACTCGCGGCGCAATCATCCCGATCGCGCCGGCTTAAACCGCGGCCGCGATATGAGCAAGTACCGCGACTACATGAAGAATCAGGTTCGTGAGTTGCTGAGCAACTACGGCAAAATCGACGTCATCTGGTACGACTTTTCCTACCCGGGCGAAGACGGCAAGGGTCGCGACGACTGGGACAGCGAGGGTCTTGAAGCCTTGTCGCGGTCCTTACAGCCGGAGATCATCATCAACAACCGGCTCGATCTGCCATCGTCGGTCGATTTTCACACGCCGGAGCAATTTCAGCCCCGTGAATGGGTGCGGGTGGATGGCGAGCCGGTCGTCTGGGAGACCTGCCAGACCCTCAGCGGATCTTGGGGATATCACCGCGACGAGGCCACCTGGAAAAGCCCCGGGCAGTTGATTCGCATGTTGGTCAATACCGTCGCCACCGGCGGGAACCTGCTGATGAATGTGGGACCGACCGCGTCCGGCGAGCTGGATTACCGCGCGGTGGACGCCTTGCGCGTCTACCGCGACTGGATGACGCAGCACAGCGAAGCCATTTACGGCTGCACCGCCAGCGCTTTTGCCGCGCCGCAGGATTGCCGGCTGACACAGAATGGCGACTTGCTATATGTGCACGTCTTCGCCTATCCATTCCGCCATCTTTACCTGGACGGGATTGGCGATCGCCTTGCCTATGCCGAATTTTTGCACGACGGCAGCGAAGTCGCTTTCACTGTAGGCGACGACAACTCTGCGCAACTGCAATTGCCGGTGCTGCAGCCAAAAGCCGAGGCGCCTGTGATCAAACTGTATTTGAAGTCCTGAGATTGCCGGCCGCGACCGCGATCTAGGGCCCGGGTGCTGGACCGCTTGAGGAACGAACCGTGAGCGCGAAGGGCAGCACGATGTCCTTAAATGCGCTGTTCCGGTTTCCCGCCAGGCGTTCAAATAGCGTGTTCGCCGCCAAAAATCCCATTTCGTACGCGGGTTGGTCGGCGGAGGTGAAGAAGGGCCGCATATTGACCTCCACCGGCAGGTCATCAAATACGACCAGCGATAAATCTTCCGGGATGCGCAAGCCGAAGTTGTCGAGCACCCGCACGACGCCCAGGGCAATGAAGTTGTTGGCCGCGATCAAGGCTGTGGGACGCGGACGCCATTGCAGCGCCTCCAAGGTCTGGTAATAGCCGGATTCTTGCGTGTACGCGCCCCACAAAATACGTTCAGATTTATCCGAAAGTCCGGCCTCGTTCATCGCGCGCCGGTAGCCTTTGGCGCGCTCGACGGCGGTCGAAGCCATACGAGGTCCGTTTAGCATGGCAATGTCCCGGTGTTGCAGGTCCAGCAGATGGCGCGTCAATAGATACCCCGCGCCGTCAGAATCGCCCCGCACGATATCGATTGCGCGCGTCTGGACGTAACGATCCAGCAGCACGATGGCTTTCTCCTGCTTTTGAATCAACTCCAGGACATCAAACTGGGTCTCCGCCGGCACGATCAAAAAGCCGTCCACTTGCCGCGACAAAAGCAGTTCCACATACTCTCGTTCTTTGTAGACGGATTCGTCGCTGTTGCAAAGAAAGAGATGGTAACCGGCTTTGTAGGCGGCGTCTTCCACGCCACGCACAACCGTCGTCCAAAAGGGATTGGTGATATCGGCCACCACCAGGCCCACGGTATTGGACCGCTTAGAGCGCATGCTGGGACCAAGGCGATTGGGCACGTAGTTGAGATCGCTGATCGCCTGTTCGACGCGTTGGCGCAATTCGTCGCTGACGTAGCCGGTGTCATTGATGACGCGCGAAACCGTTATCGGCGCGACGCCCGCGCGCTCAGCCACATCACGGATGTTTGGCATCGAGCGATTGCCTCTCGATTTCAACCGACATAGTTCACTTCCAGGAATTGATTGACATCGACATCGCTTAGCAAGGATTCTTCACCGTTGGGCCAGCGCACGCGCAGTTCGCGGATGGCGTCGTCGCCCAATCCGAAGTGCAGGGCGGTATCGTTGCCGGCGCCCAGGCTGGAGCCGCACTTGACCTCCTGCATCAGCGTTCGGCCGCTATCGGTGGTGAGATATACGCGGGCGCCAATCGCATCACGGTTGATATCGCCGCCGCCCCGCAAGCGCACATTGATCCAATTGCGGTCATGCGTGACGCCGCCGGTATTCCTGTACAAGACATAACCTTGATTCCAGTTGCCCAGCACAAAATCCAGCCAGCCGTCCTTGTCATAGTCGGCGTAGGCCAATCCCATGCTTGGAACGGCATCATCAATCCACTTCTGCGGCGTAACGTCGGCGAAGCTGCCGTCGCCGGGATTGCGGAACAAGAATTCGCGATACTCGAACATCATGCCTTCGGGACCGCTAGCGATATCGAACTGAAGGAATTCGGTGGAAGTGAGGTAAAGATCGAGCCAACTGTCATTGTCATAATCGAAAAAGATCGTGCCCCAGCCGACCGCGCTGCTGGGACCGACGGCGACGCCGGCGTCATCGGCAACATCATCGAATGTGCCATCGCCCTGGTTCTGCAATAGAACCATGCCATTGACCATGTCTGAAAAATAAAAGTCGAGGTCGAGGTCGTTGTCGTAGTCGCCGACAGCCAAACCCATGCCGTGGATAAAAGTACGCGCGCCCGCTTCGATCGAGGCGTCGGTCCAGCACCATCCATCGCAACCTGCGCCGTCGTTGCGCCAGAGGATGTTGCCCAGCATATTCTTAAACTGGTCGTTTACCACATAGATATCGGCATCGCCGTCATTGTCGTAGTCGGTGAAACTGGCGGTGAATCCCGCCCCGAGCAGCAGATCATATTCCAGCAAGTGGCTGACATCGACGAAACTGCCATCGCCCCGGTTGTGGTAGAGCGTGTCGCGGGCGGCGGCGTGGTTCAATGTAATATTGGGATCGCCGCATTCGGGGAAACAGGACCAGTTGACGACGTAGAGATCGAGGTGGCTGTCGCCGTCATAGTCGCCCCAGGTGGCGGTCGTGCCCTTGCCCGCGTCCCCCAGGCCCGCTACGTCAGTGACATCGCTGAAGCCCTCGCCGCCGTCATTGTGAAAGAGGGTGTTGGGCCCATGATTCACGACATAAAGGTCCTGCCAGCCGTCGTTGTCATAGTCGACCCAGACGGCGCCGCCGGTCTCTACGTCTGCCAGGGCGACTTGCGGCGTCAAGGCCGAGACCGAGAACGTGCCATCGCCCTCATTTCTGTAGAGTACGCTTGGATCTCTGTTGCCGGTGACATAGAGATCGAGCCAGCCGTCCTTGTCGTAGTCGCCCCAGGCTTGACCAATGCCCAGATAACCGGTGGCGAAATCGTCGTCAAATAGTTCCCATTCGCCGCGGTGCGTAGCGCTGATGCCGGCGCTTTCGCTGACGTCGACGAAGGGATCCAGCTTGCCGATGGCGGTGAGAAAGGGAATGCAAAGGATCAATAGGGCGGAGTGAACAACATAGGACTTCACTCGCTGATAATGAATGACGGGCGCTATCTTTGTACGCTCCAGGCCGCCGCGCCATCTTATTAATGAACCCCGATTTCTCGCTGTCCTACCCCACCCCCGGCCCCTCCCCAAGGCATTGGGGAGGGGAGCGCATCGAAAGTGGATTGGCGCTGATTGCGCGAATAAAATCTCCCCCCGTTGCAATGGGGGGAGAATTAGACGGGGATTGGCTTTAGTGCCTGGCCTGTTCATAGTTTTGTGTGAGCCAAGTCGTGACTTTCGAAGGGCTGTGACGCTGTAGCCTTAGCCCTTGACGCCCGAGGTGGCGATGCCTTCGACGAAGTAACGCTGGCCGAAGATGAAGATCAGCAAGACCGGGATGACCGCGATCGTCGCTACCGCCATCATCAAGTGCCAGTCGGTATTGCCGTAAGCGCCTTGATACTGGACCAGGCAAACCGGCAGCGTCTGCACGTCGGGCGTGCGCAGATAGAGCAGTGGACCGAAGAAGTTGTTCCAATTGCCGATGAAGGCGAAGATGGCCAGGGTCGCCAGCGCCGGTTTGGACAGCGGGACGAAAATCTGCACCAGGATGCGCGCGTGCCCGGCGCCGTCAATCTTGGCGGCGTCAACCAACTCTTCCGGGATAGTGAGGAAGAATTGCCGAAGCAGGAAGATGAAGAAAGGCCAGCCGAACCAGGGCGGCACCATCAAGGGCAGGTGGGTATCCAGCCAGCCGAACCTGTTAAAAAGAACATACTGAGGAACAACGAGCGCTTCCGTGGGCAGTAGCATGGTCGCCAAAACGATGGCGAAGAAAAAGTTCTTGCCGCGCGCCTTCAAGCGCGCGAAGGCATAAGCCGCCAGCGTGCAGGAGACCAGATTGCCGATGATGTTGTTGACGGTGATCTTGAGCGAATTCCAGGTGCAAGTGGTGAAGTCGACGTAGCCATACCCATACCAACCGTCAGGAAAATTCTGCCATTGCGGGGTTTCGGGGATCAGTCGCGGCGGAAAAGCGAAAACTTGGTTCAGTGGTTTCAGCGCGGTCGAGACCATGACGATGAAGGGCATGACGAAGACGATGCCAATCGGGATCAGCAAGGCGAAGGTGAGAATAATGCCGATGGCGCGGCGTCCTTTGATTGACTTGCGCCAGGCGGTGCTATGCTTGCGCTTGGGGGGCGAAAGAGTCGTCATCGCGCTTCACCCTCATAGTAAACCCAGCGCCTGCCCACGCGGAACTGGATGCCGGTCAGCGCCATGAGAATGAGAAACATGATCCAGGCGACGGCGGCGGAGATGCCCAATTTCAGGAAAATGAAGGCGTTCTCCCATAAGTACCAGATCAAGACATTGCTCGATTCGCCCGGTCCGCCTTCTGTCATCACGCGGATTTCAGTGAAATTCTGGAATGAACTCACGACAGAAATAATGATCACGAAAAAGAGTACCGGGGAAAGCATGGGCAGGGTGACGTTGCGGAATTTCGCCCAATTGCCGGCGCCGTCAATTTCAGCTGATTCATAAAGTTCTTTGGGGACGCCCTGCAAGCCCGCCAGCAGGATGATCATATTGGGTCCTACCTGAAACAAGCTCATCAGGATAAGCGACGGCTTGACCCAGGTCGAGCTGTATATCCAGGGCGGGCCCTGGATGCCAATCTGCTTCAAGGTGTAATTCAAGATGCCGAGGCGTGGATTGAAAATCCAGATCCACACTAGCGCCACCGCCACCCCCGCCGTAACCGTTGGCAGGTAATAGACAGCGCGAAAGAAGGGGATGCCAGGCACCTTCTGGTTGAGCAGTATCGCCAGCAATAGCGCGAATGCCGTGCCGAATATCACTCTGCCGACGACGATATAAAGCGTGTTGCCCACGGAGGTCCAGAAGATGGGGTCAGCGAAAAGCGCGTTATAGTTTTCCAAGCCGATGAATTGAAGATCATCCAGCGAGATGCGCCAATCGGTGAAGCTTAGCCCCAGCATACCGAGGATAGGACCTGCGTTGAATAAGACCAAGCCGATCAGCCAGGGCAAGATGAACAGATAAAAGATTCGCTCTTCGCGCCGGGCGCTTGGCGATATGGGTCGTGTTAAGCGCCGAAACATAAGTTACTCACTCGTCAATCCGCCATTAGAATTGAGGGAGACCGTTATGCGATCTCCCTCAACAGGTTCCAGCTTACGAGACTGGACTACATGTCTTCGGCGACAGCGTCGAGAGCGGCCTGCCCTTCTTCCATGATGGTGGCGATGACTTCGTCGACGCTTGCTTCGCCCAGGCGCAAGAGATTTGCTTCGCGCGCCAGGATATTGCTCACCTCCGCCGAAGCGAGGGACGAGTACGGGTGGCCCGTCGTGGCATAGTCAAACATGGCTTCCAGGAAATAGCGCCCGTTGGGCGGCGCCGGATCCGATGTCAGCCAGGCTTCCAAGCCTTCCGGACGCGCCGGCGAGCCACGGCCCGAGAGGCTCCACATGAAGATCATGCCATCGACTGAGAGGTATTCGCGCAGATAACGCCAGGCGACGTCGGGTTTGTCGCTGGTCGGCGTGATGCCATAGCCGCTGCCGAAGGAAGTCGTGGCGCGGGTGCCATCGGCGCCCATGGGCACAGGCGCGACATCCCAATTGAAGGGCGCTTGCGCGCGCATGCTGGGCGTATCCCAGGTGGCGATGTGCGACATGGCGGCGGCGCCAGCGCGGAAGGGATGCTGATTGGGGAAGGCTTCCGCTTCGGTGCCGCTGGGCGCGGAATTCTCTTCATGAATCAGACCGTACCAGAAGTTCATCGCTTCCCGGGCTTCCGGGGTATCGACGGTCATTTCGGTTTCGTCGTCGTTCATGTTGGTTGCGCCCCAAGCGTTCAAGAAGAAGCCATTCGCGCCGTTGCCCAGGTTGAAGCGGCCGTCCCAGCCATAGATGCCCATGTCGGCATTGGTCAGCGTGGCGGCGGCGGCAGCAAGGTCTTCCATCGTCCAGTCCTCGGTGGGGTAATCCATGCCGGCTTCGTCGAACATATCGACATTGTAGCCAAGGATGATGGGACCATGATCGTAGGGCAGCGCGTGGATGCGGCCGTTGACGCGATAGAGGCGCACCGATTCTTCCCACATGCCGTCGACGTTGAACTCTTCGTCGGCTGTGACGATATCGTGGATGTCGATGATGATGCCCTCGTGCGCCCAAGGGGTGGCGCGGCTGCCATGGACATAGATGATATCCGGCAAAGTGCCGGCGGCCGCCCAGGCCGGCACCACGTTATTGTGGTCTGCCCAGGTATTGTAGGTGATATTGATCTTGATGTCCGGATGCCGCTCCATGAAGCCTTCATCGTACTCGGCCTGGCGCGGGCGGAAGGCAGCCTCCCAGTGGCGCCCGAAAGTCAACTCGACCGTGTCCTGCGCGCTGGCGATGTTGCTCAAAGGACCCAGATAACCGACCACAGCGCCGGTACTCGACGCCGCCGCCAGCTTAAGGAAATTGCGCCGTGACAACTGTTTGGTGCTCATGACTCTCCCTTTCTCTAGTAAAAGACTCTACTCAGAACTGGATGGGGCTTTGACATTTCTCCCAATTGCACCTCCCCGCACTCCTGCCTAGCCAACGATGGTTATCGACAAAGTTGCATAGGACATTTATATGGTACGTGTATCATATATTAGATGAAATCGGGGATTTTGTCAAAATCCGGTTTTCGGCAGGCTGCATTTCAGATTATTGGCAATTAAGCACTTAGGGCGCCGAAGGTGTCGTTGAGCGCGTAGGGCGCGTCGACACAGCCCTGCGACACTGACCGCCGACGCTGCAGTTCAGTCGCCCCTGCCAACGTCGTACGTATTTTTGGGATGCGGATCGCATGTGGAAAACTGGCTATAAAGATTTTTTACCGCATGAGAATCGCTAGCGGCAGCGCTTTGGCAGGCAAAATCAAATGTGGTATGCTTACCGGCGTTCGCTTGCCGACACGCAGTCCGCGAAAGCCGAATCGCGTTGCACGCGCGTCTGATGAAGCGACCCGACTAAGCCAACCGGAATTCACGCGGAATCAATGCCCGTTCCAAAAGTCATCCACGAGCCACGGACGCAAGAAGCGATTCGCCGCGGCGTAGCGGTCCTGGGAAACGCCATTCGTCCGACGCTGGGCCCCCTGCCTCGTCGCCTGGTCGCTCAAAACCAGGCGAAGTTCGAGATACTGGATGACGGCGGCCTGATCGCCAGGCGTATTATCGCGCTGGCGGACAGAGAAGATGACGTCGGCGCCATGCTCTTGCGACAGGTACTGTGGCAGGTGCATCAACAAGTCGGCGACGGCGCGGCCACCGCCGCCGTTCTCTATGAGAGCATCTACAACGAGGGACTGCGCTTCATCGCCGCCGGCGCCGACGCGATGCGGCTGCGAGCGAACTTGAGGGAACTCCTGCCACAGTTGACCGATGCCCTGCTCTCCCAGGCGCAGATTCTGACCAAGGCCAAAGAACTCGAGGCGATCGCCTTATCTGTCTGTTACGACGAAGAAATGGCGTCTGTGCTGGGCGAGGTGATCGACACGGTCGGTCAATACGGACAAGTTGATATCCGCGCCGGTCATGGACGGGGCATGGAACACAGCTATGTCGACGGCGCCTATTGGAAGGGCGGCGTCCAATCCAAAGAGATGCTTCGCGGTACGGCTCGGCTGGTTGCCGAAATGGAGGACGCCGCGATTCTTGTCACGGATATGGAAATCGAAGAACCGAGCGAACTGGTACCGCTGATGCAATTGGCGCTGCGCAGCGAAATCAGCAAGCTGCTGTTGATCGTCAAATCCATATCGGATACGGCCATATCGGTGGTGCTCGATGACCGTTTGCGCAGCAAGATTCAGACGGTCGTGGTCAAGATTGACAGCTATCTGCAAGACGAATTGCTCCAGGCCTGCCGGGATATCGCCTTGTTGACCGGTGGCAGGCCAATACTCGGCGCCGCCGGCCAATCCCTGGACGAAGTCAACGACGGCGACTTCGGTCATGCCCGCTGGGTTTGGGCGGACGACAAGAACTTCGGCTTCGCCAGCGGCGAGGGCGATCCGATCCGGATTCGGCGCCAGGTACGCATGCTGCGGCAAGCTCACACGCAGGCGGAAGACGACGATGATCGCGAGCGCCTGCTCAAGCGGCTAGGAATGCTAAACGGAGGCGTAGCCACGGTGCAAGTCGGCGGCATCGCCGATGACGAAATCAAAGGGCGCAAGGATGTGGCGGAACGTACCATCCGCGCTTTGCGGCTCGCGCTCGCGGGTGGCGTGATCCCGGGCGGCGGCGTCTCACTTTTGAACTGCGGACGCGGCTTGCGGGATGCGGCCGGCGACAACGAGAGTCCCGAAGCGCGAGCGGCGCGGCAGATCATGGCAGCGGCGCTGGAAGCGCCCATACGTTCCTTGCTCGATAACGGCGGCTACGACGCCAGCGAGATCCTGGCGCAACTGGGATTATACGACTGCGGATTCGGCTTCGACATTATGAAAGGCGAATTCGTCGAAATGGCGCGGGCCGGCATTCTTGATGTGGCGGGTGTGCAAGTTGAAGCGCTGCAGCGCGCCGTCACCAGCGCCGCGCTGGCATTGACAATTGATGTGCTGGTCTTGCATCGAGATCCGGAAACGATGACGGAGCCCTAGCATGAGCGAAGAGCGCGAACACGCGACCGTAGACCGGACCTACTCGATAGCCGAAGTTGACGGGGCTTACTTAGTCGCGCGACAGAGCGGTTTGTATCGCCTGGCGTCCTCGAATGGCGCGGCGCGCAGTCTCTATCAAGGCTGGCAGCCCGAGGGTGCAATCGCGACGCTTGACATCGCGATGTCGCCGAGTTTCTCCCGGGATGGCTTGATATTGACAGGCATCAACGGAGGCGTCGCCCGCAGCGAAGATGGTGGCGCAACCTGGGCAGCCCTGGCCATGCGCGTGCCCGCGCCACTTGTCACATGTCTGGCGCTTTCGCCCGGTTTTGCCAACGACCGGCGCGTACTGGCGGGCAGCTACGAGGACGGCATATTTCTCTCCGACGACGGTGGGCAGAGCTGGGCGGCCTTCAACTTTGGCTTGTTTGATCACAAGATCTTTTGTCTGGCGCTTTCGCCGGAGTACTCCGTCGATGGCGCGGTCATGGCGGGTACGAGCAGCGGCGTATACCGCAGCGTCAATGGCGGACGGCTATGGGAGGATCTCACCATGCCCGCCGGCGACGAAGCGGTGCTTAGCCTGGCCTTTTCACCCGAATATGCCGACGACCGAACTATATTGGCCGGCACGGAGTCGCATGGGTTGTTGCGCTCGGATGATGACGGCTTGACTTGGGAATCGTTTTATCGCTGCCAGGGCGCGGTCAATGCAATAGTTTGCCTGCCAACCCTGGCGGGGCTGGCGATTCAAGTGGACGACTCGGCGTTGGCCTATGAGACCGGCGACAGTAGTTGGCGGCAACTGGCGGCGGCGGACGTTCATGTCGCCGCAAAGAGCGAAGACGGCAGTGCCTTGCTGCTGGGCATGGCGGATGGCAGCGTGCAGCGCGTAGCAGTGTAAGGCTTGCGGTTTCTGTGGTGATTCGCAACTCGAAACAGCGATTTATTCGTAACTGAGGAACAAGAACATGGCATTTGAACCCACAATAGAATCGGTTCGCACGCATGAGGTCCCGGACTGGTATATGAATGCCAAGCTGGGCATTTTTATTCACTGGGGCTTGTATTCGGTACCAGCCTGGGCGCCGCATGGCGGCGACATCGGCGAGGTATTCGAGAGCGGCGACATGAGCAACTGGTTCCGGAACAACTCCTACGCCGAGTGGTACTTGAACACGCTCAAATTCGCGGACAGCCCCACGCGCGAATATCACAACAAGAATTACGGCAGCGACTTCTCGTACGACGACTTTGCCGCCGGTTTCAATTCGGTGCTGAAGCGCTGGCAACCGGAGGAGATGGCGGGGCTGTTTAGCGAGGTCAACGCCCGCTATGTCGTCCTGACCTCGAAGCATCACGATGGCTTCACCTTGTGGCCGAGCGAGTATCCCTGCCCGCGCAAGGCGGATTACCAGACGCAGCGCGATGTCGTTGGCGAGTTAACCGATGCCGTGCGCGCGCGCGGCATGCGCATGGCAATCTACTATTCCGGCGGCCTGGACTGGTCGTTCAATGAAGCGCGCGTCGAGCAGGTGCAAGATGTGTGGGGCACGATCGTGCAGAGTCCCGAGTTCGTCGAATACTCGGTGAAACATTGGAAGGAATTGATCGACCGCTACCAGCCGTCGATCATGTGGAACGACATCGGTTACCCGAAGGACGCCGATCTCGGCGAGCTTTTCGCCTACTACTACAACAGCGTACCCGAAGGGGTGATCAACGATCGGTTCACGCAGTCCCGCGATCAGGTTCCGACGGCCGGCGAACCGCTCTCGACGCCGCGTGGACCTCACTACGACTACATCACGCCCGAATACGCCACCTTCGACGATATCCAGGAACTGAAATGGGAATGCTGCCGCGGGATCGGGCACTCCTTCGGCTACAACCGCGACGAAGGCGATGAGCGCTTGCTGGCCGAAGACGAGCTTATCCATATGTTCGTCGATATCGTCAGCAAAAATGGCAATCTGCTGCTCAATGTGGGGCCAAGAGCCGATGGCAGCATTCCGGAGAACCAGGCGGGGCGACTGCGCGCCCTGGGACGCTGGCTGGACCGCAACGGCGAAGCGATCTTCGATACGCGTCCCTGGCGCCGCGCCAATGGCAAGACAAGCCAAGGGCTGGATCTGCGCTTCACAACGACTGACGAAGCGATCTATGTCACGCTGCTAGGCGCGCCCAGCGAGAGCGAAATCGTCATTGAAGGGCTGGAAGCGCCTGCCGGAGCGATCGTTCAACTGTTGGGCCATGACGCCGATTTGACCTGGCGCCAGAGCAGCGCCGATCTGGCGATCCAACTGCCGCAGGACCTGCCGCAGGCTCACGCCCATTCGCTGAAAATCTCCGGTACAGGTGAGTAAATTGGCGCGCAAAATTGATCCCTTTGTTCGCAGGAACTTGCCCTGGAATTTTTCGGTCAATTTGATTGACATCACCTTCATCACCCTGGCCTTCAGCGTGATCTCGCGCGAGACGATCACGCCTTTGCTGGTCAGCAACTTGACCGATTCCAAGATCGCCATCGGCCTGGTACCGGCGATCTTCAGCATCTCGTTTTATTTGCCGCAGTTGTTCGCGGCCAATCACGCCGAACGCTTGAAGCGCAAGCTGCCCTTCGTGATGTTTATCGGCGGCGTTCTAGAGCGCGTGCCGTATCTCTTTGCAGGCTTTGCGATACTGCTCTTCGCCGAGAGCGCACCGCTGCTTGCCCTGCTCTGCCTGTATCTGGTGATCGGCTTGGGCGCCTTCGGCGCAGGCGTAGCCACGCCAGCCTGGTTCAGCATGATTGGCAAGGTCTTGCCGGTCAATCGGCGCGGCATATTCTTCGGCCTCAGTTCGGGCCTTGGCACGCTGATGGGTATCATCGGCGCTTATTTCGTCGGCATCATCCTGGACGATTTCGGCTATCCGCAGAACTTCGCCACGCTGTTTCTGATCGCCGCCGTCTTCATGGGCATTTCCTGGATCGGCCTGTCGCTCAACCGCGAGCCGGAAAGCCCGGTGGTCAAAAAGCAGATTTCCCAACGGCGCTATTTCAAGCAATTGCCCGAGATCCTGCGCGAGAACCACAACTATCGCCGCTTTCTGCTCAGCTATTGCATCAATCGTCTGAGCTTGATGGGCACCAGCTTCTTCATCGTATACGGCAATGAAAACTTTAGCTTGAGCGGCGCCGATGTCGCCTTGCTGACAGCGGTCTTGATCGGCAGTGAGGCCGTCATGCAATTGGTCCTGGGTTGGCTGGGCGATCGCCGCGGGCACAAATTCAATCTGATGATCTCTGGCTTCGCTATCGCGCTGGCGGCCCTGGTAGCGATCACCGCCAGCGATCTCTTCAACCTGATACCCGCTTTTATCCTGCTAGGCGCCGCGCTGGCCAGCGACCGCATTTCACACTTGAACATCGTGCTGGAATTTGCCGTGCCGGAAGATCAACCGACATTTATCGGTTTAACCAATACGCTACTGGCGCCCGTCACATTTTTTGCGCCCATCCTGGGCGGCTGGGTGGCGACGAGTTTCGACTACAACAGCCTGTTCACCCTGACGCTGCTTTGCGGCGTCACGGGTGGAGCGCTGCTGGCGCTTTGGGTTAAGGAACCGCGCCATATCCCGCCGCAGCCCATGCCCGGGCCAGAGGCGGCATAGGCCGTGACCGACAGATCTGAAGCTGCCCCGGCGCCCCATGCAGACGGCCTTGTCGAGAAAAACCTCAACTGGAATTTCACGGTCAATGTGCTGGACAACATGTTTTTTGCCCTGGCGATCAGCCTGGTTTCCAAGGAAACCATTATGCCGCTTCTGGTCAGCCGCCTCACCGATTCGCCGCTGGCCGTCGGTCTGATCCCCGGCATATTCAGCTTGTCCTTTCTGCTGCCACAGCTTTTCGTCGCCAACCACGCCGAAGGCCTCAAGCGAAAACTGCCCTTCGTCGTTCTCTTGAGTGGCACCCTGCAGCGCTTGCCCTTTCCCTTGATCGGCTTGGCGTTGCTGTTCTTCGCAGTCGATGCGCCCGGGCTGGCGCTGGCGCTATTCTTCATCGGGATTGCGACAGCGGCATTTGGCGGCGGCGTCGTCACGCCGGCCTGGTTCACAATGATCGGCAAGGTCGTGCCCATCCGGCGGCGCGGCATTTTCTTCGGCCTGGCGGACGGCGGCGGCATGTTTATGGGGATCATCGGCGCCTATTTCGTCGGCCTGATTTTGGATCAAGTGGCATTCCCGGGCAATTTCTCGCTGCTGTTCATGATTGCGGGCGTCGTGATGGCGATATCCTGGGTTTGGCTGGCGCTAACCCGCGAACCGGCAAGCGACGAAGTCAAGCCGGCGATTCCCTTGCGACATTATTTTAAGAAATTGCCGGCGGTGCTGCGGCGCCATGACAATTATCGCCGCTTCCTCATCGCCTATGCGCTGGTTCACCTGAGCATGATGGCGGTGAGCTTTTACATCGTATTCGCCGATACAGCCTTCAACCTGGGCGGCGCGGACGTCGGATTGCTGAATGCGGTTTTCATTGGCAGCCAGGCCGTGATGCGCCTGGCTTTTGGCTGGCTGGGGGATCGCTGGGGGCACAAACGTAATCTGGCGCTTTCGGCCGCCAGCATGGCGCTGGCGGCGTTTTTCGCTTTAGCCGCAGAAAGCGTCATCGGCCTGCTGCCGGCTTTCGTCTGCCTGGCCTGCGCGATCGCTGCCGATGGCGTGTCTCATTTCAATATCGTGCTGGAATTCGCGTCGCCGGCCGATCAACCGACTTTCATCGGGCTGACCAACACCCTGATCGCGCCAGTCACATTTGTCGGACCTGTCCTTGGCGGATGGATAGCCGCGACTCTTAATATCGAGGCGCTATTTGTCATATCGCTAATCTGCGGTATCGTCGGCGCGGCATTGCTCCGATGGTGGGTACACGAGCCAAGAACGGCGCAAACGGCTAAAGCATAAGCGCTCGGCGGCAGCAAGAAGGTCCGCCGCGCTCACACGGAATGAACAAGGCTGCCTTAATGAGCAAGGGGTTCATGGAAATGAGACAGGAGTCAATATGAGCGGGACGTATCAAGCGAATTGGGATTCGCTAGGGCAACACCGAGTGCCGGACTGGTTCAGCGATGGCAAATTCGGCTTGTACGCGCATTGGGGGGTTTACGCTGTGCCGGGCTTCGGCAACGAATGGTACGGCAAATGGATGTACGACCCCTCGCACGAGATTCATCGCGAGCACGTGGAAAGATTCGGCTCGCCGGCGCAATTCGGCTATAAGGATTTCATCCCTGATTTCACGGCCGAACACTATGATCCCGACGAATGGGCGGAACTCTTCGCAGCCAGCGGCGCCGGTTACGCCGGTTTCTCCCTGGCGCACCATGACGGATTCGGGTTATGGGACAGCGATGTCTATCGCTGGAATGTCGGCAAGATGGGACCGAAACGCGATCTCTACGGCGAACTGGCGACGGCGCTGCGGGAGCGCGGCTTGCGCTTGGTGGCGCCCTTCCATATCGTGCGCGGCTTCAATTGGTTTCTCGCCGGCTGGAACCAATGGGACCAGACTTTTGACGCGGAGGCAGTCGAGCGCGGCATAGCGGAAGGCTGGGACCTTTTCGATCCGGCATACGCCGATTTCTACTGGGTGCAGCAAACCAGCCAATTCGCTGATTTCTTCGCGGATTGGCAAAGCAAAGTGCGCGAGGTCATCGACAAGTATCAGCCGGACTTGATGTGGTTCGACGGCGGCAAGTTCCGCGAGGACGGCATCGAAGAGACCGCGCTGGAAATCCTGGCGCATTATCTCAATCAAGGCTTGCGCTGGAACAAAGAAGTCCTGGTGCTCAATAAACTGCCGGTCAGCATGCAGTACAATTTCCATCCCGATTTCGGCGTGATCAATTTCGAAAAAGGGCGGGATCGTCCGGCGATCTACGAGCGGCCCTGGAACGACGATATGCGCATCGGCGATCGGTCCTGGGGCTGGGTGGAAAATCAGATCTATGCCGACGGACATACACTGCTGAGCAAGCTGATCGACTGCACGGCGCGCGGCGGCACCATGATGCTATCGCTCTCGCCCAGGGCGGACGGCAGCATACCGCAGGGTCAGCGACAGCCGCTGCTGGAAATGGGCGCCTGGCTGCAACTGAATGGCGAGGCGATCTACGGCACCGTGCCTTGGACGACTCATGCCGAAGGCGATATGGAAAAGCTATTCGAATATCGCAACGATCACAGATTCTGGACCTATGACAAGTGCACCGCCGACGACCGGCGCTACACACGATCCAAAGACGGACGGACCGTCTATGCGATGACGTTGGGAATCCCGTCACAGTCCGTGACATTTGAGGCGCTGAGCGACGACGTGGCTATCGAATCGGTGTCGATGCTGGAATCCGACCAGCCTGTAACCTGGACGCAATCGGCGCAGGGACTGACAATTGACGCCTCGAGTAGTGAATTCATAACAAATCTGGCGGCAGCATGGAAGGTGACTTTAGGTTGACGACTGCGACTTCGGGCTTATCAAAGAAAACGATCATGGCGGTATTGGATGCGCTAGGTCACGCTGGCGCTTCTTGCGGCGTCGAGTCGCTGCCCGGCAGCTATTCCAATTTCACGCAAATGCTCCGTATTGAGGCGGAAGGCGCCGAGACGCGGAATATCATCCTGCGCCGATATAATCCCGAATACGATGAAGAGGGGCATGACAAGCCGGTCAGCGAATTCCACGCGCTGCGCTTGCTGCGCGAGCATGGCATTCCCGCCCCGCCGCCCCTGCTGCTCGATAGAGATGGCAGCCTTTTGGGCTTGCCCGGCATTGTGACCGAGTTTATGCCAGGCAGCCAGATCGAGCCGCCGACCGAAGCGCCGCACTGGGGCCAAATGGCGGCGACCAACGCGCGGATGCTGGCGCGGATTCATCAGACGCCCTTCAGCGAGGCCGACAAGCCTTTCCTGATGAACGACGATGTGGAAGTCGCCTGGTTCATAAAAGAGGGAGTGATTCCAGACTATATGCGGGAAGATGCGGACGGTGAAATGATCTGGCGTCTGATCAACGATCATTGGCATCAGCGCCAGTTGACCACGCCATGCTTTCAGCACACGGATTATTGGTCGGGGAATATCTTGTGGCTGGGCGATGAGATTTCGGCGGTGGTGGACTGGGAGGAAGCCGGCTATGGCGACGCCGCTTGTGACGTCGCATACGCTCGCATGGAGTATTTCCTGGAAGGTCTTCCAGAGGCGGCCGATACGTTCTCGCAGGTCTATCAGGCGGAAACGGGCTGGGAACTGCCGAATCTGCCGATCAGCGAGCTGGCCGCCAGCGTCCGACCGATGACTGATCCCGCGAGTTGGTTCACGCGGCCCTATAAGGCTTGATTGGTATTAGCAGATCAGAGTTTGCATCGCTCCATCTGGTCTTCCGCAGGTGCGATTGAGCCATATAGCAGTGTTGTATGCAGCCATTTTGGCGGCGAGTCTTGCGAGCATGCCGTCTTCGCTGTGGGCAT
>JAPOOU010000156.1 GCA_026713245.1 Chloroflexota bacterium | reverse complement strand
CTTAAGGTTTTGAGCGGGATCTCGAGCAGGGATCTGACGAGTTGGAAGTCGCCGTCGTGTAGATCGAGCAGGTTGAGAGCCTCGATTTTTGTATCGAGTGTGTAGCTTGCTTGCATGGTGGGGAATCCTCCTTTGTTTGCGTTGTAATGGGACAGTAGCATAAGTGTTCTAGTAAAGGGCGACTATATGGTCGCGTTAGTTATTGTCGGCCCTCAGCCCGCGGCCCCCTCTCCCAGCAAGGGCGCCCGCAAGCACGGCACTACGAGAGGGGGGAGCGGAGACCTTTAAATCAGGCATGATATCGCCGAAAACTTGAAATTATTTGCGTGATTTTCGGGCGACATGATAGGTCGCGTAGACACTGACCGCCTGTCGCCCCTACATAGCGTGTGTGTATGTTGTGGTTTGGAACGCAAAATGGCGTCATTTTCTTGCTGTCGGGCGTGTAATTGGGTTCGTTTTGTTGGCCAGGAGTACGTGCAAGCAAGTCGCGCAGAGCCGCCGCGCTTATGACATCGTGAGTTGCGTCAATTGTTGCAGCAGGCGGTCGACCTGCTCTGGCGTGCCAGCGCTGATGCGGATATGGTCTTCCAGGCGCGGCTTGTTGTAATAGCGCACGATGATGCCGGCCTGGGCCAGACGATCGCGGAAGTCCGCGGCGGACATGCCGATGACGCGATTCAGCACGAAGTTGGACTGGCTCGGATAGGGCGACAGCATCGGCAATTCTGCGAAGGCGATTTCCATGCGCGCCCGCTCTTTGACCAGCGCTTCGACCCGCGTCATCAAGAAGTCGACGTCTTGCAGCGAGACCTGGGCGGCGACATCGGCTGCCAGATTGACATTATAGGGCTGCTTGATCTTCCAGAGCTGCGGCATGAGCTCGCCTGGGAAGACGCCATAGCCGACGCGCAAGCCCGCCAGCCCCGCCCACTTGCTCATGGTGCGCAAGACGATGAGGTTGGCTTCGCGGCCCACGCGGGTGACCAAACTCTCCCCCGCAGCGAACTCGATATAAGCTTCGTCGACCACGATGGTCGTCGGCAACTCGAGCAGGCGGTCAATGTCGCCGGTATCGATCATGTCCCCGCTGGGGTTGTTGGGCGAGCAGAGAAAAACCAGTTTGGCGTCGTGTTGTCGCACGGCGGCTTCAATCGCGTCCACATCGAGCGAGAAATCCTCGCGGCGATAAACATCGACGACCTGACCGTGATAGAGCGGCGCGTCAAAGCCGTACATGGCGAAGGTCGGCGGCGTATTGATGACGACATCGCCCGGCTCGATGAAAAGCTGCAAGATGATTTCGATCAGTTCATCAGCGCCGGCGCCGCAGAGAATCCGCTCCTTGGGAACGCCGATGTATGCGGACAGCAACTCGCGCAGGCGGCCCGATTCGGGATCGGGATAGACATTCATATGCGGCAGATTGGCCAGCGCTGCCGGGACGCGCGGCGAGGGACCAAAGGGGTTCTCGTTGGCGTCCAGCTTGATCAAGTCGCCAACTGCCATGCCCAGTCGCCGGGCAAAGACATCAAGCGATGTAGTGGGCGTATATGCGCTCATGGACTCGACATCGCGGCGGATGCGCACCTTTTCGGTCATGGCGCGTCCAGCTCTCGCCGGAGCTTTGCCGCCGCCGCATGCGCCGTCAGTCCTTCGGCCTTTGCCAGGGTCTCGGCCGATTGACCCAGCGCCAGCGCGCTGGATTTATCGAGGGCGATCAAGCTGGTCACTTTGACGAAGTGCAGCAGATTCAATGGCGAGGCGAACCGAGCCGTGCCGCCGGTGGGCATGACGTGACTGGGCCCGGCGACATAGTCGCCCAGCACTTCGTACGAGTGTTCGCCGAGGAAGATGCCGCCCGCGTTGCGCGCCACCCCGATCCAGGACCAGGGATCGTCGACGAGCAGGCAGAGATGCTCGGCGGCATAGTCATTGGCAAGTTGAAAGGCCTGGTCCAGGTCGGCGGTGACGACTGTGCCGCTGCGCTTGACCATCGCTGCAAAGACGATATCTTGTCTTTCCAGCGACGCAAGCTGCTTCGAAATCTCTTTCCGGACTGCTTCGGCCAGTGCCAGGCTCGGCGTCAACAGAATCGCCGAAGCCAGCACATCGTGTTCCGCTTGCGCCAGGAGATCCGCCGCAGCCAGCCTGGGATCGGCGCTTGCATCAGCGATGACCAGCGTCTCGGTCGGTCCCAGCAAGCCGTCAATGCCGACATCGCCGTAGACTTGCTGCTTGGCTAGCGTGACAAAGAGGTTGCCCGCGCCAACGATGGTCGCAACGCGCGGGACTGTCTCGCTGCCATAAGCCATTGCGGCGATCGCTTGAGCGCCGCCGATACGGTAGATCTTCTCGACGCCGGTGATTGCCGCCGCGGCCAGGATCGCCGGATGGATGTCGCCGGCGCCGCTGCCGGGCGGCGTGCAGACGACGATCTGCGGCACGCCGGCCACCTGGGGGGGGATGACGCTCATCAGCAGCGAAGACGGCAAGGGCGCGGTCCCGCCAGGAACATAGACTCCAACTGAATCGATTGGACGGATCAGTTGGCCCAGCGTGCCCTCTTCCCCGGAGTCGATCCAACTGTTGATGGGCTGTTTCTCGTGAAAGCTGCGTATCCGCCTCGCCGCTTCTTCCAGCGCGGCGCGCAGTTCCGGCGCGATCGTTCGCAGGGCCGCGTTCATGTCTTCGCGCGAGACAGCGAGGCGATCCAGGCTGATGTTGTCGATCTTGTGATTCCACTCGGCAATCGCGCCATCGCCGCGCTCGCGGACACTCCGGATAATGCGGCGAACCGCTTCGTCGGGCATGATCCGCTCGCCAAAGATCGAGACCGAGCGCTCGATGAGGGCCTCGGGGACGTCGGTGTCGCGCAGGGAATGCCGTTTCAGGATGCTGCGCTTGGCCGCCTCCACGTCGGTGAAGATTCGCCAGCTGGCGTCGCCGCTCATGGACGTTCCTTATTTTTTGATCGAGAATGAAGGGTGATTTTATCAGGTCGGTCGGGATTCTCAACGGCAAAGCAGAGCAATCGCACCAGAATTGGATTCTGGCTCAATACGACCGTTTTCTTGTCGGCAGCGTTCCCATGAACCTATATTTCTTGCTGTTTGGTGGATTCTAAGTCGGCGATGAGCGATTTTTTTCGAGAAAATGTCTCTTTTTCTGTTATAATTCGCAATTTTTCATTTAAAAGAATTGAATTAGCATTAATTTTTCGCAAAAAAGAATTGGTGCGATTGCTCTGACGGCAAAGAAGACAGGGCGTCCCGATGGCATAGTTTAGGGTATAATCGCGCTGCCCTTTCTGTAGGAACTGAGCCTGAAGTAAATGTAAGTAAGTCGCGCAACGAAAGCGAGCCTTACAGATCGTTGCTTTAGCGAATGTTGCATTACTTAATTGGTTCTACTGAGGACTTAATGGCGGTCGCAGCGTGGACGCATACGCGGGTCTGAAGTTATATTACGGCGATATCCACAACCACTGCGCCTTGAGTTACGGCAAAGGCAGGCTGGACGAGGCGCTGCACAATGCCCGCCTGCAACTGGATTTCGTGAGTGTCACATTGCACGGGCACTGGGACGATATGCCCAGCGGCGATCCGCGCCTCGATTATCTGGTCGATTATCATCAACGCGGTTTCGAGCGCGCCGCTGCCGCCTGGAGCGATTATCTCGGGGCGATGGAAGCGGCGAACAGCGAAGGCCAATTCGTCGCCTTCCCGAGCTTCGAATGGCATTCAATGCGCGATGGCGATCACTGTATCTATTTTCGTGATGCCGCCACGCCGGAGATCTTTCACGCGGCGCGCGTGGAAGACCTGCGCCAGCGCCTGCGGCGGCATCCGCATCCCAGCCTGCTGATCCCTCATCATATCGGATACAAGCAGGGCTTCCGTGGCATCAATTGGAGCAGCTTCAGTAGTGAGTTGTCCCCGGTCGTTGAAATCATGTCCTTTCACGGCGCATCGGAATCGACTGACGCGGCGCCGGCTTATCTGCATGCGATGGGTCCGCGCGACCGACGCAGCACCGTACAGTACGGACTAGAACAAGGGCAGATCTTCGGCTTCATCGGATCGAGCGACGATCACAGCGCGCACCCGGGAAACTATGGCTATGGGCTGGCGGCGGTATGGGCGGAGGACTTAAGTCGCGAAGCGATTTGGGATGCCATCTGTCGCCGGCGCACGTTTGCCCTCACCGGGGATCGCATCGGCCTGCAATTCGCGCTCAACGGCTCGCCCATGGGCGCGGTTTTGCCTTACAGTTATGAACGCAACATCGACCTGGCGGTGGACGCCTCTGCGACCATAGACACGATTGATATCTTGCGCAACAACCGCGTGATTCATCGGGAAGCGATCTCGCCCGGAATCTACGACGGAACCGGTCCCTGCAAGCTGCGGCTGGAATTGGGCTGGGGCGAGCGCGAGTCATTGACCGATTGGGACGTGGAGCTGTCTGTCGAAGACGGCGAACTGCTGGGGGTTGAGCCGCATCTGCGCGGCAAGGATATTGCCATGCCGGACCTCGAAGACGGCGATTCCTGCGTTTGGAGCCATCTCTTCGTCAAAGAGGACGGAACCCTGCGCTTGCGGACGCGAAGTCCGCGCAATGCCACCGTGCGCAGCGCGGCCACGCAAGCTGTGACGCTGCATATTGAAGGTAGACCGCAAACGATGGTAAATGCTAGAATAAACGGCGTTTCTATGGCGCTTCCGCTGACGGAATTGGCGCGCGGAGCGCGGTCTTTCTATACCGGCAGCTTTGTCGCGCCCGCTTTTCTTTTTCATAAGGCTGTGCCGCGACAAGACTGGCAGCGGCTGGTCAGGCTGACGGATGAATCGGATGGGACCTGCCGCGACTGGTATTACGCGCGCGTTCGGCAGCGCAACGGTCAATGGGCTTGGAGTTCGCCGATTTGGGTCGATCGCGCCGCCCTGTAATAGTGGAAGGTACTCCTTCGGTTTGCATCCGAATGGAGATAGTCATTGGTACATGACATAGTAGAAAGGATGACGCCGCTGGAAAGCCTTCATTTTCGTCCGAATTGACGCTTTCAATGAAAGGAATTTTGCAATGCGTAAACTTATCTTGCTCTTGCTGGTGCTTGTTCTTGCCATTCCGGCTGGCGTGGCATTGGCGGATGGTCACGAATTCGATTGCGGCACAGACGAAGAAGTGACCATTAAGTTCTTCGGCGACCCGGTTGGCAACTATCCTGAAGCCGAAGACCGGATCATCAGTCAGTTTAACGAGGTCTGCCCGAATATCACCGTAGAACGGAATGATGGCGCGGCGAATGTCACCGACCTGATCGCATTTTATCTGACGGCTTTCGAGGCGGAGAGCAGCGACCTTGATGTCATCCGCGTCGATGTCATTTGGCCCGGTCAATTGGCGGAACACCTGATCGACTTGAACGGCATCGCGCCGCAGTCTCATATTGACGCGCAAATGCCGGCGCTGGTCGACAATAACACGATTGACGGTCGCCTGGTGGCGCTGCCGCTGCGTATCGGCTTCGGCATGCTCTACTACCGCACCGACTTGGTCGAGAAATACGGCTATGACGGACCGCCCGCTACCTGGGACGAACTGGAAGAAATGGCCGCGGCAATCCAGGAAGGCGAACGGGCCGAGGGCAACGATGAGTTCTGGGGCTTTGTCTGGCAAGGCAACGCCTACGAGGGCTTGACCTGCGACGCCCTGGAATGGCACGTCTCCGCCACGGGCGAGAATTTCTTGCAGAGCGACGGCACCATCAGCGCGCTCAGCGACGCCGCGGTAGAGATTTACGAGCAGGCTGCTGGCTGGGTCGGCACGATCAGCCCGCCTGGCGTCGTCGGTTATCAAGAGGAAGATTCGCGCGCTGTCTGGCATGCCGGCAACGCCGCTTTCATGCGCAACTGGCCCTACGCCTACTCCCGCAGCCAAGCGAGCGAGGATATCCCGGGCTTTGACGTGGCGCCGCTGCCGGCCGGCGATTCGGGCATGGGCGCGTCTACGCTCGGCGGCTGGCATATCGGTGTATCCAAGTACTCCGAGCATCCCGAAGCGGCGGCCGCTTTCGCCATCTTCTTGACCAGCGTCGAAAGCCAGAAGGATTTCGCTGTCTTCACTTCCAACCCGCCTGGCGCGGTTGAATTGTACAGCGATCCGGATATCATCGAAGCCATGCCCTTCATCCGGCCCGACCTGGCTGATGTCACGACGGCGCGGCCTTCGAATTACTCGAAGGAAAATTACAACGCGGTTTCGACACTCTACTTCAACGCCGTGCATTCGATCTTGACCGGCGAAGAAGACGCCGAGGTCGCGCTGGAACTGCTCGAACTGGATTTGGCCGATCTCTTGGGTCAATAAGGCTGGCACATAGGTCTATTCCGCGAGGGTCCTGTCGCGACGGGACCCTCCCTTCCCTTCAGAGTCTGTCGGCATTGCGATGAACCATACTGCAGATCCCGCCCGAAGCAAATTACAGATTTACGCGATCGGCCTCGGCATGATCGTGATTGGCGCGCTGGCTATCGTGTTTTTTATTCTGACAGTCGCCAACGATGAAGCCATTCAACTGGCATTGAATTGGACGCCATCGGACGAAGACCCGCAAGCGCCATCATTTTTGCTCATATATCTCGAACGCTATGGCATCATCGTCACGGCGCTCTTCGCATTATTGGGCGCCGCTTTCATGGCGATTGGCGCCCGGCTGCGCGACGGAAATATCCGCATCGCTTATTGGGCGCGCATCGCAAACCTGTGGCTGTGCATGGGCCTTGTCGCTTATATCGCGCTCACGGTCTTCAACTTTGTCAACAGCGCCGCGATGGATCGGGAAGCGGTTGATCTCGATGGCATGCTGTCCGCCATCGCGCCAGCAATAATTGTCATGTTGATAAGTTTTGGACTGTGGTACTGGTTCAATCGCAATATAGAACGGCTTTTCAGCGGCGAAGACTCCCTGCTGGGCCGCGAAACGCGCCTGGCTTGGAATTTGCTCATCCCCACGCTGACCATCTTCGTCCTGGTGGCCGCGCGTCCGCTCGAGCAAACTTTCATCCGCAGCTTGACCGACAAGCGTTTCGCCGGAGGCGAGGTCCCGCAATTCGTCGGCTTGGAGAATTATCTCAATCTGCTGACCTTCCGCGTTGATACCGTAGCTTGCAAGAAGAGCGTCACTGACGGTCCATGCGATACCCGGGCCAATGGCAGCATTCGCTGGGAATCGATTGACCGCGAGTTGCTGCGCGCCGGTTATCGGACAATTGTCAACATACCAGTCGGGGGCGATCAATCGGCGGCGATTAGCGGCCTGGACGACGACTTTATTGAAGCGATTATTACGACCGTCATTTTCACCATCTTCTCTGTCGCGCTGGAATTGCTTATCGGCTTGTTCATGGCATTGGTGGTCAATTCCAAGTTCCGCGGCCGCGGCGCTATGCGCGCTATCATGCTGGTGCCCTGGGCGATCCCGACAGTGATCTCGGCGCGCCTGTGGGAGCTGATGCTCAAAGACACCAGCGCCGGCATCTTCAACAAGATTCTGCTGGACCTAGGCGCCATCGAAGCGCCGCTCGCTTGGCTGTCCGATCCATCATTGCAGATTCCCACCGCCATCATCGTTGATGTCTGGAAGACAGCGCCTTTCATGGCGTTGCTGCTGCTGGCGGGCTTGCAAGTGATACCCAGCGATCTCTACGAAGCCGCATCCGTCGACGGCGCCAACCCGGTAAAGCGCTTTTTCTCCATCACACTGCCGCTGCTGCGCCCGGCCATCGCCATCGCCCTCATCTTCCGCACCCTTGACGCGCTGCGCGTCTTCGACCTCTTCAATGTGCTTTTCGGACGGCAGCAGCTTTCCATGGCGACATACAATTTCGAGACGCTGGTCAGCAATCAACAAGACGGCTACGCCTCCGCCATCAGCGTCATCATCTTCATCTTCATTTCCATCTTCGCTTTCATCTACGTCCGCCTTTTGAACGTGGAGTCCTAAATGCCGCGAGCCAATACCATCTTCGGCCTGACACCCAAAGAGTTACGAGGGCGGCTGCAGCAAGCGCTGCTCTACGTCCTGGTGATAATAGTCGCGGTTTACGCCCTCTTCCCCTTCTACTGGGCATTCGCCACCTCCTTCAAAACCGAGAACGAGATGTTCCAAACCGCCAGTTACCTGCCGCGGAACCCCACCTTGCAGAACTACCAATACGTCTTTCGCGGCGGTTCATTTTTGCTGGCGCTGCGCAATTCGGCGCTGGTCTCGTCGGCGGCATCGATATTTGCTCTGGTCGCCGGCTCCTTCGCCGCTTACGCGCTGGGCCGGCTGCGCTTCCGCGGGCGCGTCGTCCTGCTCTATGTCGTTCTCTCCATGACCATGTTCCCGGCCATCTCGATCTTGTCGGGCTTGTATACTATTGTCCGCCAGCTTGGTTTCTTCGGCACCGGCTTGTCCCTGCTGGTTACTTATCCCGTTTTCACCCTTCCATTCACCGTCTGGGTATTGACCAGCTTTTTCAAGGGTTTGCCCGCCGAGATCGAACAAGCGGCCACGGTCGATGGCTGCACGCCTTTCCAGACCTTCCGTCTCATCCTGCTGCCGCTGACCGCGCCGGCCCTGGTCACGACCGGCTTGCTGGCTTTTGTGCAGTCCTGGAATGAATACTTGTTCGCCCTTAACTTCACCGCTACCAACCCTTCGGCGCAGACGGTGCCGGTGGCGCTGGCTTTGTTTTCGGGAGAATTCTCCGAGCAGGAGCCGATCGCCGAAATCATGGCGGCGGCTATGGTCGTCACCATTCCGCTGGTCCTTCTGGTTTTGATCTTCCAAAACCGCATCGTGGAAGGTCTGACGGCGGGCGCGGTTAAGGGATAGCTGCCGCGCCACCGTCGTTCGGCTGCGGGATTTCCGGTTGCATCCGGGCAGTGCGCTCTAAGGATAGACCGTTTCCGCGCCGGGGCCGGCGCCGGTGACGGTGATGATGGGCTCGTTTCCCGTCGCATCGCGATAACAAGCGCCGACGCGCCCTACAAATGTCTCGACGCCGTCAGCCTGGACGAGCGCAACGGCGCAACCGCCGAAGCCGGCCCCGGTCATGCGCGCGCCGTAGCAGGCCGCTTCGGCATTGGCGCAATCGACGATAGCGTCCAGGGCCGGGCTGGACACTTCGAAGTCGTCGCGCAAGCTGATATGGCTGGCGATCATCAGTTGACCCAAGGTCTCCGCATCGCCGGCGTTCATGGCGTCTCGGGCGCGCAGCGTCCGTTCGTTTTCGGTGATGACATGGCGGGCTCGGGCCCGCATCAATGGCGCCAGCTGCTTTTCGCGCTCCGCGAACAATTCGCTATCGACATCGCGCAGGGCCTTGACGCCGAAATGCCGCGCCGCCGCCTCGCATTGATCGCGCCGTTCGTTGTATGCCGAATCGACCAGGCCGCGGCGCGTATTGGTATCCAGGATGACCACGACTGTATCGGGCGGCAGCGGCGCGGAGGCGGTCTCCAGGCTGCGGCAGTCGATGAGCAGGGCGCGATCGGCGACGCCGGCGGCGGAGATCATCTGGTCCATGATGCCGCAATTGACGCCCAGCCATGCGTTCTCGGCGGCTTGACAAGCCAGGGCCATGGCCGCGGCATCCCATTCAAAACCGGAGACTTCATAAAAGGCGCGCGCCGTCGCCAATTCCAGAGCGGCCGATGACGACAATCCCGAGCCGATGGGCACGTCGCCGCTGACGACGCCTTCCCAGCCGCGCGTGAGGTAGCCGCGCTCTTGAAGCGACCAGGCCACGCCGACCAGATAGTCGATCCATGCTGGTTCGTAGGGAGGCTGCAGATCGTCGAGCGCGAAGGCGCGCCGGTCGTTCATGTCGGGCGAAATGGCGAGCACCTGGTTGTCGTCGCGCGGGCGCAGGGCGATCCAGGTGGCGCGCTCGATGGCCATAGGGAAGACGAAGCCGTCGTTGTAGTCGGTGTGCTCGCCGATGAGGTTGACGCGGCCCGGCGCGCGTACGATGAAGGCGGGG
>JAPOOU010000224.1 GCA_026713245.1 Chloroflexota bacterium | reverse complement strand
GTTTTCTTCAACAACAATGGTACGCGGCTGGCGCAAGTCGGCTGGGCTGGCGACTTGCGCGGCTATGTCGTCACGACCTTGATTCATGGCCGTCCGGGCAGTCTAAATGTTTGGCCGAACAGCAATGGCGGCATGGTCGCCTGGTCGCAGTTGGCGGGCGGTTCGCTGCGGCAGGACGAGATTGAAGATCTGGCGGCTTACATCTTGAATTGGGACAAGGGCAGCAATTGGACGCTGGAAGATTATCTGGCCGTTGAGCAGTATGGCAAACCCTTGTCTGATGGCTCCATCCCCGGCATTCCGCTGCCGGATCCAGCGGGCGACGATCCCGTAAGGATTCTGGCGCGCTGGGCGGAGGAGGAAATCGTCGGCAGCGCCAGCAATGGCGCCATCCTCTACGATACCAGGTTCGGCTGCACCAGTTGTCATCGCGACGGGGCTTCGGCGCCGGATACCATCGGCACCTGGACGCGCGTGCTGAACGAACGCCTGGCGGAACCGCAGTTTGCCGGCTACTCGGGCGAGCGCTACCTGGTCGAGAGCATCGTCTTGCCCGCAGTCTACGCGGTGGACACTTACAGTTCGAGTGTGATGCCGCCGGACTTCGGCACGCGACAAATGATTGATCAGCAGCTGGCGGATGTTGTCGCTTTCTTGATGGCGCAGGAATAGGGCTCCTTGACGAGACAATCATTAGCCCTCGGGATCGAGGGCTTTTTTCGTTGTTTTTTCATTGAGGGGGCCGGGAGCGAGCGATGGAGGCCAAGCGATTAACAGGCATGCTGGCGCTGTCTCTGGCGCTGTTGATTCCTGTCTTCGGTCAGTCTGATAGGGACGGTTGCGCCCCCGAAGAACTGGAGTCGCAGCGGAATACGCTGGCCGGGTTTCTGAGTCCGGATTTCGCCGGAGACTATGATTTGGCGATCGCCAATCTCTTTCGATTGGGGGCGCTGTATCAGTCGATGGCGCTGCGCTGCGGCTATATGCCTTCCGAGCCGGAGATTGATTCCATGCTCGAACAGGCGCTGAGCTTTGTTACTTTGGAAGATCTGATCGCGGCGCAATCGGTGGGCAGCGATGTCGCGGCGATTTTGCTCGAACTGCAAGAGACATACGGCGATCCGCTGGCTGGGCAACTGCTTTACAACGGACTGGAGCCGGCACTAGGCGGGGTCGCGCTGGGCTGCGCCGGCTGCCATGAAAACGACGCGGTCGCGCCTTTGACCGCCGGAACCTGGACCCGGATAAACGATTTCCGTTTGGGGCAGCCGGAATTCAGAGATTATAGTCATCGGCAGTATCTGGTGGAAAGCATCGTGCAGCCGATGGCTTACACCATCCCGGATTACGCTCCCTTGATGCCGGATTTCTATGGCAGCCAGCTAAGCATCCAGCATTTGGCAGATCTGGTGGCCTTTCTCGATAGCCAAGATCAGTTGCCGGACGATGAATAAACGTAGCATTCTCGGGGGCCCAATGATAGACTGGCGCCATTGCTGGCAGGCTTGCAGGTAGGTTCAATCGTGGTGACTAATGCGAATTTCAGCCGCGCTGACAGTTTTATGAGTCGCGTGTTATTGATCGACCGTGGGGGTCGCATTGCCGCCCCGTCCGATGAAGCTGCACAGACGCGGCGCGCCGAAAACGCGCTGACGATTTCACTGCTGTTTTCCGGCCTCCGCTGCATTTTTCAGTATGCCCTACTGCCTTTCCTCCTGCCAATTATCGGCGTCGCGGCCGATGCCACCGTGCCGATTCTGCTCTTGATCAACTTGATTGCGATAGTTTCAATCTTTCTTAGCCTGCGGCGCTTTTGGACGATCGGATACAAGTATCGCTGGTCCTATCTATTGGTGGCGCTTGCGGCCTTGACGCTGCTTATCGCGTTCACCGCTTACGATATCGCCAAGCTGCAAATGGCCTGATCCTCGCTTCAATTGCGCGCCAGGACCCGCTACAATTGAGCCGATGCCGAAAGCGATTTGGAGACCTGACCATGGGCAAATTGCCACAATATAGATCTGCCGCGGCGGCGCTGACGATGCTGACGTTCTGTACCAGCCGCATGACTGCGCTGGCGCAGGACACCGAGGCGACTTCTTCTCCGGCGGGATTGGCGATGCTGGTCCTCTTTCTGGGGATTGCCGGCATTGTTGGCGTATTCGTCATTCGCTGGAGCCAATCGACGACGGACGACGAAGAATAGGAACAGGCGCTTACAGCAACTTGGGGCGATCAGGCGTCCGCGCGGGGAACCCGGCGGGCGCTTTTTGTTTTTGCGCTAACGCGACCCGGACTAATTTGTGAATATTGACGATAACGCAACATCAACAAACGTTTCCGTGCTATTTTGTGTACAAATCGGGTCGGTTAGTACATATTCACACACTTACGCAAGTGTCGACGTTTCCTAGCATCGAGAGGAGCTGAGCCATGGCTGAAGATCGTTCGCAGCAAGGATTGCTGGCGTCTTTTCGACTGGTGATCATCGGCATACTGGTGGTGATCATCGTCCCGGCGCTGGCTTTTATCATCGCCGCTATCGGGCGCAGCATTGTCGCCGACCCAAGTGATACTGCGCCGGTCGCGCTCGACAACAGCAACACCTGCGTCGCCTGTCATCGCAAGACGACGCCAGGGATCATCGAGCAATACAGCCGCAGCAGCATGGCGGCCGCCAATGTTACATGCCAAAACTGCCACGAGGTAGAGGCGGGTTATCCCGGCGGCATCGCACATCATGGCAGCTTTGTTTTGACCGTTCCCACCACTGCCAAGTGCGCCACTTGCCATCAAAACGAGGCGGCGCAATTCAACGCCAGCCGCCACGGCTTGCCGGCCTACGTCGCCATGTG
The DNA here is from genome assembly GCA_026713245.1 of Chloroflexota bacterium. Taxonomy (GTDB): domain Bacteria; phylum Chloroflexota; class Anaerolineae; order Aggregatilineales; family Phototrophicaceae; genus UBA6055. Next base: position 14,440 of record JAPOOU010000224.1, on the reverse strand, counting down.
GGGCGCCGGCGGCTTGAGCGAAGCGCATCTGGCAATCTACGAGTCGATACCTGAAGGCAGTTTCAATCCCGATCGGATGCGAAACGCGCTCTTTGAAAAAGAGGGCCGGGCCATCACGAAATTCGCCTGCAGCGGCTGCCACGATATCGGCGCGCCGGCCGCGGACGGTTCAATCGGCCAGTGTCAGGAATGCCACCTGCGGCACGAATTCAGCCTGGAGCAAGCGCGCAAACCGGAGACCTGCAACCACTGCCACATCGGTCCCGATCATCCGCAATACGAGATTTATATCGAGTCCTATCATGGCATCGCGTATTTGACAGGCGGTGATGACTGGAATTGGGATGCGGAGCCGGGCACCTTGACTGTGGCGGACTTTCCCGCCCCCACCTGCGCGACCTGCCATATCAGTGGTTTTGGCGGGGCGAGCACGACGCACGACGTCGGCGACCGCTTGACCTGGTATCTCTTCGCGCCGCAGAGCCAGCGGCGGCCGGCCTGGCAGGACAATCAAGTGCGGATGCAAGCTGTCTGCAGCGAGTGCCACAGCGCCGCCTTCATCGACGAGTTTTATGTTGACGCTGACGCCTTGACCGAAGAGATCAATCGCCGCGTACAGTTGAGCAACGAGACAATCGCGCCGGCGCGCCAGGCGGGACTACTGACCGACGAACCATTTGATCAGCCGATAGACTTCGTGCACTTTGATCTGTGGCACCATTGGGGACGCACAGCGAAGTTCGGCGCCTGGATGGGCGGCCCGGATTATGTGCAGTGGCACGGCGCCTACGAGATCTTGCGCGATCAAGCGGAATTGGAAGAGATGGTGCGCGAACTGCTGGAGGAATCCGACCTCGCCGGCAGCAGCGCCGCCGACGGGAGTTGACAATGGCTTACCTGGCGCTCGCGCTGCCGCGATTCCGTCATCTGCGAAGCCCCATCAGCCGCGACCAGGCTTTTTTGCTGCTCGCGGCCTTCAATCAGTTATTCATCGCCGTCGACATTTACCTTGCGCATAACATAAGCGGCGGCATCAAACCGGCGGAATGGATTCCGATTATTTCCGGCTTCGTCTGTGGGGCGCTGCTGTTGATTGCCGGCGCAATTGCCGTCAAGAATCGCGATCTCGCCAGCGCCCTCGCCAATCTCGTTTTTGCGATCAGCATCGGGATTGGACTGCTGGGCGCTTACTTTCATCTAAACCGCACGGTATTGCTAAGCGAGGGACTGGTCAGCATCCGGGCGGTCGCGACCTTGATCTGGGCGCCGCCGGTCATCGGTCCCCTGTTCTATATTCTTATCGGCGTGCTGGGCATCAGCGCGGCCTGGATCGAAAAGCCGGTTGAAAGCGGCAGGCTGCAACTTTTGCGGGGCAGGACAGTGCAAATGCCCTACAGCAAGACCCGCGCCTATCTGCTGATCGTCGCTATTTTCATTCTGGCGACGCTTATCAGCAGCGTGCTGGATCACGCCCGATTCGGCTTCGACAATGCCTGGGTCTGGCTACCGGTAACAGCAGCCCTGTTTGGGTTCAGCACAGCTCTGCATTTGGGCATTGCCTCGCGGCCGAACCCCGGGGACATCGCCGCGCATGGAACCGCCATGCTGCTCTTGATTGCGGTGGGCGTTATCGGCTTCGTCCTGCATTCGCAATCAAGCCTGACGTCGACCGGCGTGATTGTGATTGAGCGATTCTTGCGGGGCTCTCCGCTGCTGGCGCCCCTGCTCTTCTGCAATGTTGGTTTGATGGGATTGCTGGCGCTGTTGGCGCCCGGCGAAGAGTCGCGGGTATGAAAAAACTGTTAGCGGCGCGTAAGCGCGGTAATGTATCGATTTCAGTTGAAATAAAGAACGACAATCAACTGACAACCGGTAGGGGCGATAAGATGGATCGCCCAACGAGCAGAACCTGAATGTGTATCGGGCGACTGACGGTCTGTGTCTACGCGACCCATCGCTTCGCCCCTGCCAACATCGTTCGGTTATTGGGTAAGGATCTCTTGTCGAGGGCTGTCTAATTTTATTTCAACCTAAGAGGATGCACTACGCGCAAGCGCGGGATAGTGACAAATATCACAAATACCGTATAATAAGGGTATGACAGCCAACGCTTCCCGGGCGACAGTAACGAAGGGCGAAATGGTCGAGATCAGTTGGGCAAAGCCCAAGCATTTGAGAAAAGCGAAAGGGTCGGAGCGCCTGAAGTTTTTGATTGGCGGCGGCATGATCCTGGCTTCGGTTTTGTATTTGCTGGTGTCTGGCACCTTGCAGGGCGCGCGCTATTTCATCACCGTAGACGATTTGCTCAATGACGGCGCCTACCGTGGGAAGACCGTGCGCATCTCCGGCGCGGTTGATGGCGAGAGTATCGAGTACGACAGTGAGAACGCGATTATCCGCTTCGAGATTGTCAACATCCCGGGCCAATTTGATGATCTGGCCAGCGCTTTGCGCGCCGCCCTGGCCGACCCGGCAGCGTCCCGATTGTCGATCCTGGTCGAGGACGAAGCGATTCCGGATCTTTTGCAGCACGAGGCGCAGGCGATCCTCACCGGCGCGCTGGAAGCCGACGGCATCTTTCATGCCAGCGAATTGCTGCTGAAATGCCCGAGCCGATTTGAAGAAACCTCCCCCGAAGGCTTGAACGCTATTCCGGAACACAACTAATGCTGGCGGAAATCGGGCTTGCATCTCTTGCCTTGGCGCTACTGCTGGCGCTCTACGCCGCGGCCGTCTGCTTGCTTGGCATCCGCGCGGGGAGCGAAGCGCTGCAGCGCAGTGGTCGCAACGCGGCTCTTTTGACATTTCCGGCCATATTGATGGCGACGGCGGCGCTGGTTTTGGCTTTGATGACTGAGCAGTACCAAATGAGTTATGTATGGTCGGTGACGGATCCGCAGACCCCGGCGGTCTACCGCTTCACGGCTTTGTGGGGATCACAGCGGGGCTCGCTGCTGTTTTGGTCGCTGTTGCTCAGCTTGTTCACATTCGGCGCGATTTCGCTCAGTTGGCGCACCGAAGGTCGTCTGATGCCCTTCGCGATCGCGACCATGATGGCGACCCTGGCCTTTTTCCTCGGGCTGTCGCTGCTACTGGAGAATCCATTTGAGCGTTGGTGGATCTTGCCGGACAGGCCGGAGTCGCAGCAGGTGGTGGAGACGGCGCTGATCCCGGCGGGAGCGATTGCGCCGGCGCAGGAGAATCTGGCGGCTAGCGCGACCGGCTTGAACCCCCTTCTGCGTCATTTCGGCATGATCATACATCCGCCCATGCTTTACCTGGGTTTTGTCGGTTTCACCATCCCCTTCGCCTTCGCGCTGGCGGCGCTGGCCTCCGGCGATTTGTCCACGGGCTGGATCAAGGCGACCCGACGCTGGACGCTGATCGCCTGGGTTTTCCTGAGTTTAGGCCTGATCTTGGGCGGGCGCTGGGCTTATGACGTCTTGGGCTGGGGCGGCTATTGGGGATGGGACCCGGTGGAAAACGCGGCCTTTTTGCCCTGGCTGGTCGGCACGGCTTTCATCCACAGTGTCATGATCCAGGAAAAGCGCGGCATGCTCAAAACCTGGAATATGGCGCTGGTGATCGCGACTTTTTCCGCGGTCATGTTCGGCACGTTTGCCACTCGCAGCGGCGTGATCGAAAGCGTGCACAGCTTCGCCCGCAGCGAGGTTGGCTTCCCGATGCTGGCGTTTTGGGCGCTCATGACCTTGATCGCGCTGACCTTGTTGCTATGGCGACGGCAGCGCGGCGAATTGCGAGGAGAGCACCAGTTCGCCAATATCCTGAGCCGTGAAACGATGTTTGTACTCAATAATGTCATATTTATCGCGCTCTTCGCGGCGATTTTTTGGGGCAGCTTCGGCTTGCCGATCATCTCTGAATTATTCATGGGGGTGGAAGTTACGATTGGCCCGACGACTTTCGAGTTCTTTGTTGTGCCGCTATTTGTCGCCATGTACATCTTGATGGGCATTGCCCCGCTGTCGGCTTGGGGTTCGACGTCGGCGCGGCGCCTGGGCAAGGCGATCACCATTCCATTCTCGCTGACCATCCTCAGCGTCCTGCTGCTGATGATTGCCGGGACGGGCGCTCTGGTTTCTATCTTCGGATACGGCGCCGTACTTTTCGCGGGATACGTGGCGCTTTTTGAGGTTTATCGAGGCGCGCGAGCGCGGCATCGGGGCTTGAACGAGAACTGGATTCGGGCTGTCACGGCGCTCTTCCGCCGCAACCAGCGCCGCTACGGCGGCTACATTGTTCACCTGGGCGTAACGGTGATCGGGATCGGCGTCATCGGCAGCACAGTCTTCCAGACCGAGGCGCAGCATACCCTGGCGCGCGGAGAGATGATCACCATCCAGGACTACGGACTGCGCTATGATGACTATATCCGGGCGCAGGCGGTCGACGGGCGCATGATGAATATCGCCGAGCTTACCGTGCTGAGAAACGGCGCGCAAGTTGCGCGGATTCGACCGCGCGTGGACGATTATCCCGAAATGCCGATGACCATCGCGGGCGCTCACAGTACACTCGAAAACGACTTCTACGTGCTGCTGATCGGCGGGAACCGGGAACGCGCGACTTTTCGCATTTACATCAACCCGATGGTAAATCTCGTCTGGTGGGGCGGCATCGTGCTGATAATCGGGACCGTGATCGCGGCTTACCCGAAAGTCGTCCCGGCGCGGCGCGTTCGCAAGCGCGAGGCGGATAGTACGTGATGATGTACGGTCCACCCCTCCCCCCGACCTCCTCCCCGCTGCAATGGAAAGAGGGAACGCTTAACTTGAAGACTGATAGATACCGTGGTCCTCGCGCGATAAGTAGTATCGAGCTTTTGCAGAATCCAGCCCGAATTGCGGCGAGATGCTATCTTATTGCATGGTTGCTGTTGGCAATACTGGGTACGCAGGCGCAGGACGGGGTGATTTCCGACAATGCTGTGAACGCGGTGGCGGAAAAGATGTATTGCCCGGTCTGCGAGAATATACCGCTGGACGAATGCCAGACCCTGGCCTGCATTGAGTGGAAAGAAGAAATCCGGCTGCAATTGGCGCAAGGCAGGGATGAAGCCGCGGTGATCGACAGCTTTGTGGGGCGCTTCGGCGACCAAGTGGTCGGCATTCCACAGGACCCGGTGCTGCGCGGCCTGACTGTCTTGACGCCGATCCTGGCGCTTTTGCTGGCGATCACGCTGGGCGCTTACACGTTTTCCCGCTTCGGCGCGCACCGGCGCTTGACCATAAGCGACGAGGTCGATTTGAGTGCGACGGTCGCGGACGACGTTTATCGGCAGCGACTGGAAGAAGATCTGGCGGCGCGGCGATAGAGCGCACGATGAACGAAGTTGAGCAACTGGAATTCCTCGATCCCGCGGTTCCCATTGGCCGTCAACGCCGGCTCAGTTGGGGCACGGTAGCCCTGTTTGCGGGGTTCCTGGCAGTGGCGCTGGTATTGGCGCTGCAGTTGGCGCGGCAAAACGCCACACAGCCGACCGGCGGCCCGGCGCCGGATTTCCATTTGAAGTTGATTGACGGTGGCGAACTACGGCTGTCGGAGTTGCGCGGCGGAGTGATATTGCTCAACTTTTGGGCGAGTTGGTGCCCGCCCTGCCGAGATGAAGCGCCGGATCTGCAAGCGCTTCACAGCGACTTCAGCGATGCCGGTTTGACGATAATCGGGATCAACATATTGGAGAGTTCACGGGAAAAAGCCCTGGAGTTCATTGATGAGTTCGGCATCAGCTATGCCAATGGCGAGGACACCGGGCAGTATATCGCGCAGTTGTATCGCGTTGAGGCGCCGCCGGAAAGTTTTCTCATTGACAAGGCGGGGGAGATTCACCGCTTTGTATTGGGCGCCGTGAGCTATGACGACATGAGTCGCAGCATTCGCGAGCTGCTGGCGAGTTGAAGATGAGCATCTTAGGGCTGATCATATCAATCTCTCTGTTTTTGATCGCGATTGTAGTCGTGGCGCTTCCGATATTGCGACCGCGCGATATAACAGAGAAAGACGACCTGCAGATGCAAGTACAGCGGGACCGCGTCCAGGTTTATTACGATCGCGTATTGACCAATATTCGCGATCTCGACGAGGATCACGCCACCGGCAAGATCGACGAAGCCGACTATCACGACGAGCGCGAGGTCTGGGTGCATCGCGGCATTCGCCTCTTGCGCGTTGGTGACGGCCTGGACGCGCGACAGAGCCTGGTAACGGGCCGGGACGCGGATGCGGACACAATCGACGAGGCGATCGAAGCGGCGATTTCGGCTTATCGCCAAGGCGCGGGGGCGGCGCTTCATGATCCGTCTCCCCGCGAGGCGAACTAGAGATGTCGCGCCTGACGCCGGTCTGCCTGATCCTGGTTGCGCTGCTATGCGCATGCCGCGGATTGGGCGGCGAGCCGGACATCGTTGCAACCTTCGCTCCGCCTCCAGCGGCGAGCAGCGCGGCAATTACCGAGAATTGGCAGCCGGACATCCGCCGAGGGCAGCAGATCTTCGCCGAGAACTGCACGGACTGCCACGGCATCAGCGGTGATGGCCAGGGCGAACTGGTTTTGTCGGGCAGCGTCAGCGCGCCGCTTGACATGACGGACCGGACGCTGACCGGGGCTAATTCCCCGCTGGACTGGTTCACGATTATCAGCGAAGGCAATATCGAAAACCTGATGCCGCCCTGGCAAAATGCCTTGAGCGAAGGGGAGCGCTGGGATGTAACGATGTATTCTTACGCGCTCGCATATGGTGCTGAACTGCTGGCGACGGGAGCGCAATTATGGACGGAACGCTGCGAGGATTGCGAATTGCCCGCGGCGATTCCGCCCCGTTACAGCGACGCGGACTATGGCCAGGCGCTGAACCGGGAAGGCTTCGCCGACGCGCTTGATTCGGAAGAAATCGCCGCAGTCGTCGCCCATGTGCGGATGCAGTCCTTGCGCGGCGCCGACGAACAAACCGTGAATAACGAAGGCGCGCTACCAGTCGGCGAGATCCGCGGGCGCGTTCAACACGGGAGCGCTGGCGGGATCGTACCGCCCGATACCGTAGCGCAACTGCAATTTGGGAGCGCCGAGATCGGATTCAGCCTAGCCGAGGCATCGATCGACGCCGATGGCAACTTTGTCTTCGCGGACATCCCGCTGAGTGCCGATATCTCATACGTTATCGGCGTGATTTACAACGGGCGCGTTTTCAGCCGTTTGCTGCCGGAAGGGGCGTACCAGCAGACAATTACGATCTATGACCTGGGCAACGACCCGTCCGTCATAAGCGTTGCGGCGATTGATCTATTCTTGAATCCGGTTCAGTTAGAGCCCCACGGGACGGGCTTGCACATCACGCAGATTATCCGCTATCGCAATGATTCGGACCGTCTCTTCACCAGCGGCCGGGGCTTTGACGACGGACGGGAAGCGAGCCTGCTGCTGCAGTTTCCCGTTGGCGCCAAGATCATGAGCGACGACGCCGGTGGCCGTTATGTTCTGATCGAGGATCTGGAACGCCTGCCCGATTCCCTGATCGATACGCTGCCGGTCGCACCGGGGGACGCGCACGAGATCATTGTCGAATTCTTTTTGCCGTACGTCGACGGCCTGGATTTCGAACAAGCCTTCAGCAACCGGGTCGACGGCGACATCACTGTCATGCTGCCGAAGACGCTGACCATAACAAGCGCCGAACTTAATCCGACGTTCGAAGGCAACCGATCAGACAATGTCAGGGTATATGAGGGCCGGCTCGAGCAGGATCGCGATCCGCGGCTGCGCTTTGGTATCGCCGGAGATCCCTTCGCGACGAGCAGCGACGATGCCAATGTGCTGACCGGCGAGAGCCTGCTGGCGGCGCTTATGGCGCTCATTGCAGCCGTGGCTGCCCTGCTGGCTGGATTTGCTCTGTGGCGGCGGCGAGCGCCGGATCCGTCGGGCGCGATTGACAAACTGGCGCAGCAGATCGCGAAATTGGACGACGATCACAACCGGGGCCAGATCAATCACGACCTCTATCATCATCGCCGACGCGAGCTTAAGGCCCAACTGGCTGAGCTGATGAGCCAGCAGCGGGACACGTGATGGACGATAAAACTCCCTTAATTGAAGTCGAGAATCTGAGTAAGATTTTTGGCCTGCTACCGGTCCTGCGCTCAGTGAGCTTCGGCGTGGCGCGCGGAGAGACGATCATGCTCTTGGGGCAGAACGGGAGCGGCAAGTCGACGCTGCTGCGCCTGCTGGCCGGCTTGAGCAAGCCGACGGCCGGCGTCTTACGCATCGGCGGCTGGCAGATGCCGGAGGAAGCGATGGCGGTACGCCGTCAGATCGGGCTGGTCAGTCACCAACCCCTGCTCTACGGCAACCTGAGCGCGCGGGAGAATCTCGACTTCTTCGGCAAGCTTTACGGCATGGCGCGGGACGAACGCGGCGAAGCCATCGGCGCATTATTGGACCAGGTCGGTTTAGCGACGCGCGCCGACAGTCTGGCGCGGGATTTCTCGCGCGGCATGCAGCAGCGCTTGAGTATTGCCCGCGCCTTGTTGCATCAGCCCGAGATCTTGCTCTTGGATGAGCCATTTACCGGCCTTGACCAAGCCGCCGCGGAAACGCTGGAGGAGCTGGTCAAGTCGGCGGGACGGGAAAAACGGACGCTGATTATGACGACGCATCAACTGGGACGGGCGCCGACCCTAGCGGGCCGCGCGCTGATCTTGGCGCGGGGGCGGATCGCCTTTGACGGGAATATCAAGACGATGAGCGCCGCCGGTTTGGGCGAATTGTATGCCCGCCTATGCGGCGGCGCGGCAGTGGCATGAAGACGCGTTTTGGGACCGCCGTGCTGGCCATTGTCAGCAAGGACCTGCGCGCGGAAATCCGTTCGCGCGATTTGTTGAGCGTGATGATCATATTCGCCTTTCTATGCATTCTGGTTTTCAGCTTTGCGCTGGAACTGGACCGGGTGGCGCGGGAAGAAGCGATCAGCGGCGTACTTTGGGTTACGCTCGTCTTCGCCAGCTTGCTGGGTTTCAATCGCAGCCTGGCACAAGAGGGCGACCAGGGCAATCTGGACGCCATGCTCCTGGCGCCGGTTTCGCGCCCGGCGATTTTTCTTGGCAAGCTGCTCAGCAACTATTTATTCACCTTGATCGTCGCGCTGGTGATTTTGCCGCTGATGACGGTGATCTATAACAGCAATTTGCTTAAGGGCTGGCTGATCGTCACGACTGTGGTGGGGGTCTTGGGATTTTCGAGCATTGGCACCTTGCTGGCGATGCTGACGCTGCATACGCGCTCCCGCGAGGCGCTGCTGCCGATAGCGATGCTGCCGGTGGCGCTGCCGCTGCTGCTGACGGCCCTGCGCGCGAGCACGAATATACTCCATGACGCGCCCGCGCGCGAATGGCTGGTGTGGTTGCAGTTGCTGGCCGCTGTCACAGTCATTTATCTGGCGCTGTGCTGGCTCTTGTCCGGTTTCGTGCTGGAAGAATGAACTGCCCGCATCCGCAAGTCGGACGCTATTGTCGCCGGTTAGTCACGTGCTAGAATGAGTCCAATACAGGCCCGAGGGAGATCCCGGCAATGACAGCGAAAACCAAGCTTCCGCCCGCCAGCCAGGCTGTCGCAGCGACGCCGATGCCCGGCCCGCTAAAGTTGCTGACGATTGTTACCCTGGTCGGATTCTGCGTCACGCTGGCGCTCGGTCTCTTTGTGGCCGGTACCGATATTCAACAGGGAGAAATACAGCGAATCTTTTACATTCACATGCCGTCGTTTTTTGGGGCCTTCACCGCTTTTGGCTTGACGGTAGTCGGGGGCGTCCTGTTCCTGTGGCGCAAGAGCGAGCAATGGGACCGGATCGCGCTGGCGGGCGTGGAGGTGGGCTTGGCTTTCGCGCTGATCAATCTGGCGACCGGCGCTATCTGGGCGCGGCCGATATGGAATACCTGGTGGACCTGGGATCCGCGCCTGACCTCGGCCGCAATCATGGCGCTGACCTACGCGGCCTATTTGATGCTGCGCGCCGGCATTGAAGATGAAGCCCGCAAGCGGAGTTTCATGTCGGTATACGGTATCTTCGCCTTCACGAGCGTCTTGATCACATTATTCATCATCCGCGTTGTGCCGGAAACGATCCATCCGGTTATCGTCGGCGCCAGCCCCCAAAACGCGCAAGGCAGCTTCGAAGCCACCAGCGGCGTCGTAACGGCGCTCATCCCGAGCCTGCTGCTATGGCTGACATTGATGCCCATTACCTTGATCTGGCACCGCATTCGCATCGAGCGTCGGCTGGAAGCGGTCAATCGGCTCAAGATACAGATTTTGAGCGAGTAGAACATGATGCGATCATTTTTGAGGCTCCTCTCTTTATTAGCGATACTCATAATCGCCAGCGCCGTCCGTGCCCAGGACGATCAAAGCGCCATGCCATATATCCGGACCCCGGCTTTCAACGCGCCGCTCCTGCAAGGCTGGGAGAACCAAAGCGGCGACGACTTTGCGCAATTCCACTATCCGGAAGCCCATGCGACCATTCGCAGCGCGCTGGTTGAAATTGACGATCCGGTCGCGGCAGCGGCGTCCGACCTACGACGTGCTTTCGGCATAGAATCCGGGGAGCCGATCTATCAGGGCAAGGTGAATCTGGCGGATGGCACCTGGACGGTACTGATTTACGAGCCCGATGGGGCGGCGAGCGCATCGGTCATGGCGCGGCGCGCGGGATCGCAATCGGTTGTCATCAGTTTTGTCGAAAGCGATCCTGAGGCGCGGATTCTGATGTTGACGATCGCGCAGAGCGGCGACGCCAGGGACGACGCCAAGACCGAGATTGACTTGGCAATGAGCCTGCTGGCGTCGAACAAGGCCGCCGACCTGGCCGAGGCGACCGCACTTTTGCTGCCGAGCGGGCAGTGGAGGCAGGTCGTCGGCGATAGCTTCTTCGCAATGGGGATGGTCTTCGGCAATGACAGTTATTTGGCGCTTGGCGAGGGTGAGACAGAGAACCTGCCGACGCTTGCCGACGCCTACAACAGGACCGTTTTGGGCTTCTTTGTCACGCCGGACAATTCCGTTTATTTAGCCCTGGCGCTGACAGCGGTTTTCGCCATTCTGGCCCTGCTAATCCTCAGTTTCTTTTGGCGCTCGCGAAACATTCAAAAGGATCTGGAGCTGATCGAATCCTTGAATCAAACGAGTGGCTAGAGCCTATTCAACCACTAATCGTCATATCACAAACTTATTGACTACGGCAGGCGCAACTACCGTCGGGGACTTGCGTACTGTATAGTAATGACGGAATCCCTGTTGAGGAGCGACGTGATGAGCGAAGACATGAATCCCATGCCGGAAGACCCGGTAGAAGGCGAGGGCGCGAAGACGCCGCTCGAACAATTCATATTTCATCAACGGCGCGGCCTGGAAGAATTTGGCAAAGCGATGGAATCGTTGTTGCCGCCCGGTTTCCGAGAACATACGCATGCCGCCGGCAACGAATTCGCCAACGGCTTCCGTGTGCTGATCGACGCGGCGATCGACGAGATCAAGAAAGCCAGTGAAATGGAAGACCCCGACGGGCGCCAGGAGGCGGATCAAGAGCGGGCTGCTGCTGCCAAATTGTCCGACGACGATGACGACGAAGACGCCGCCGGCAGCGAAGGCGGCAAGATCAGAGTCGAGTTGGACGACTGAGCACTCACTACCACAATTCAACCCCGCCCCAAAACATCAACTCAGGAGGGGACACTGCCCTGAAATCACCGCAAGAACTGCGCTATTCGCGTATTTTTCGGGCGACTTGGCAGATCTTCCTTACCCTTTTTCAAACACAAATGATACTTGCAGGCATCAGTTACTAACTGACCCGCTGCCTCAAGACGGTTATTCTTCAAAGCGGATATTGAGGGTGCGGTCTTCGAACTTGGCGCTGGTGATTTCCAAATCCTGCAATTCGTCGGGCAGCACGATATTGCGCCGGTAGGGACCGACGCTCAGCGTGAGTTCGTCCCGGGCGCGATAGAGTTCGAGCTGTTCCTTGCTGGCAAAACCTACCGGCACGCGCAGCATCCAGGTGGAGCCGCCGTCGAGCTGTACCAACTTATGCACGACGCCGTCGAACATGCGCTCGGCCGGATTTCGATCGCCGTATAACTCATCCGCCAACCGCCGCAACATATCCAGGCCGCCCATCTCTTCGCCAAACAAGGGTGCTTTTAATACCGGCAGGCTGCCAAAGGCTTCGCCAACGAACTCGATATTGCTGGCTTGCCGCTGCTTCCAAACGTCAAAAAAGGGATCTTTGATCTCGTCCGGGAATACGCGGTTGACCAGGATAGCGTCAGTCGCGTAATCGTAGAGATTGAGATAGGTGTACGTGCGCTGCGTCTCTCGGATGACCATGCGCTCCGGGTTGACGACAAGCCGAATACTGGAATGCTCGGGGTCGGTCAGTAATTCGCGCACACCGTCCAGCGTATCAAAGAGCAGTTGGACCTGGTCCCAGGCGTTTTCGGCGATATCAATGCCGGAGTCATTTTTCTTGCCGCGGGTCAGCAGCTTTTGCACCGGTCGAATGACGCTGTCGAGTCCGCGGGCGATGCGCATCAGCCGTTCGACCCACCAGCGCGTCACATCGGGCAAGCTGAGCAGGCGGATTGTTTCCGCCGTGGGGGCGGCATCGACGATCAAGACATCGTATTCGCCCGCCTGAAAGTATTCGCTGATCCAGAGCAATTGCGCGCCTTCCTCCAAACCAGGGATGATTGTCACCTCGGAGGCCTTGACTTTGGCGATGCCTTCACGATTGAAAAAGGCGCCCAGGTATTCCTGGATCTTGCCCCAGTACTTCTGCATCGAATAGCGCGTATCGAGTTCCTGCGCCCAGAGCTTCGGCGCGATTTCGGTGGGTTCGGGACCGACCTGGCGGTCGAGCGCGTCGCCGAGGCTGTGTGCTGTATCGGTGCTGACTACTATCGTTTTCAAGCCCATTTCCGCACAGCGCAAGGCAGTCGCCGCCGAGATACTGGTTTTGCCTACCCCACCCTTGCCGGTATGCACAATCACGCGCATCAATCTCACCTCACGTCCTTTGTCGACCGTCGATCGTCTGCAGGCGCTTGTCTTGGGACAGCCCATATTAGTATACGCGGGGAGCCGCAAAATGGTGCGTTGGATTTTGCGTAGAAGACAGATCACGCGCCGGATCCGCGCGCCAGAAATCGACGAAACGATAGCTGGCCAGAATGTCGGGCTTGACAGAGGCAGAACAAACAATCTAAACTCTTGTGCAACGAACATAGATTCTACGTCTCAAAGGAGAACGGCTTATGCGTTCCATCGTGCATATCGAGATTCCGTCAAGCGATAATGACGCTGCCAAAGCGTTTTATGGCGACCTTCTGGGTTGGGAAGCGCAGGAAGTGCCCATGGGTCCCGATTTTACCTACGTCATGTTCAATCTGGGAAACAATATGGGTACCGCGCTTTCGCCCCTCAGCGATGACATCAAACCTGGCGATGTAATCTTGTACTTCCACAGCGATGATCTGGACGCTGATATCGCGCGCGCCGCCGAGTTGGGCGGCGAGGTGGTTCTGCCGCGGCAAGATATACCAGGCTTCGGGGCCCTGGGTATTTTCAAGGATCCGACCGGCAATCGCGTGGCTTTCTGGCAGAGCGCGAATCCGCAGGGTGAATAGCGGGTGTGGCTTCCTGCGTCCTGCTGTATTTGACCCGCCATTAGCGCTTGAAAGCAGGGGCTCTTTCGACCCCGCCCCGGCCTGTCCCCCTCAGTCCGCCCGCTTAGCGTGGGCGGAAACACCGAAGCATCGGCTGAGGGGCGGGCAGGTTATGTTCATTTTCACCATCGTCGTCTCAAAGGCTGCTCGCGCGGCATTTTGCGATACTCAATACGCTTCCGCCTCTTAGATCTTTGAGAATCTGGACAAACATGGTCTAACGCGACCATTTAGTCGCCTCTTCAACGAACAATCATGCTATAACTCTCACACAAGCGCAAAGCAAAGGGATGTCTTGTCCGGAAAAAATTGCCGAAACCCAAAACACCGCGCCATGCCCTTGCGCCATTTTTTACCAAACCGCTATCCGCGCGAGTGGAACCTGTTTCTTATTTTACCTGAGCGCGAGGATTCTTTTTTCTTTCCCAAGACCAGTGTCGGCGGTCAGTGTCGGCGGTCAGTGTCTACGCGACCTACGCCATCTACGCCACCGCCGAGCGGCTGAAAAAGTTTTGCGGCGGACACAACGCGGACACAAAGAACTGCGGACGGACACAACGCGGACACAAAAGACTGCGGACGGACACAACGCGGACACAAAGAACTGCGGACGGACACAACGCGGACACAAAAGACTGCGGACGGACGCAACACGGACACAAAAGACTGCGGACGGACGCAACACGGACACAAAAGACTGCGGACG
>JAPOOU010000164.1 GCA_026713245.1 Chloroflexota bacterium | reverse complement strand
TACGAGCCCCTGCCGCCGGAAAGCCCGCTCTGCGCGCTGGACAACGTCATCCTCTGCCCGCATATCGGCGGCGGCACCGGCACCAACCGGGTTATTGAACTGGGTGCTGCCTTGCAGGAGATGAACCGGATTCTGACGGGCGGAAAAGAATAAAGAAAGCGAACTTTTCTCTTGCCTCAATGATAATAATAAGATAAGTTAAGTATTAAGCCTTTCATGGCTAAGATATGGCGTATCCTGCGGCAGTCAGATTTGACCGAACGTGCTGCCGCAGGAAACCACGTAAATGAGCGGGAAAACCTCGCAGCTTCCCTTGTGTCAGTGTATCCCATTTTTATGCGCCATGAAACGCTGTATTGATTCTCTAGCATATAGCTCGGAGCCCTTTGCTACAAATTGCTAGCTAGACGGAATAAAGGACCTCCGCTTGAGATTATCGAATTATTTGACTTCCATCTTTTATTAGCTGAGGTTTACAAAGTGCGTGATTCTGAATCATTCCCAGCGGCATCTGTAGGAATCATGTTATTGTTGCCGTTGCTGATAATTATGATTTCACCTACGCGTGTTAATCCAGATATTGGATATTTTATGGATGCAGGTCGCCGCATCTATGCAGGCGACCTGCCTTATATTGACTTCTTCTCTGAAAACTTGCTCACAATTAAGTATCTCTATGTCTTGCCGGTAGCCATCGCTGAGCATGTCAACTTTAACGCGTTGAGTATCTGGCTCTTGTTGAACTGGATAGGAATGGTGGCGAGTGTGGCTTGTGCCTATTTCCTATCCACAAAGATATTCGCAAGGCACGGAATGCCGCATTTGTATTGGTTGTTCCCACTTTGCATTTCGTTGATATCGTGCCTCGCATTATTTACTGTCGACTTTGGTCAGAGGGAACACATTTTTTTGCTCGCCAGCTTGCCTTGGCTGCTTTATCGACTCTGCAAGTTGGAAGGAATAGCAATTCACAGGTTACCTGCTTTTTGTATTGGTGTTGCAGCAGGACTAGCAGCGACGATAAAGCCACATTTTCTAATTGTTATCGTGGCCGTTGAATCATTTTGGCTCGTCCGAGGAAATTGGTATGTCCGCGGCAAACAGATTATAGACCCCGGATTTATAGGGTTCTTGCTCTTTCCAATTATCAATGTAGGTTACTTTATCGTGTTTCCGGATGCGCTGCAGAGTCTATTGAACTGGATAATACCGTACGTCTTTTTCCAGCGTCCGGATCTTCTGGCAGGTATCAACGTTTTGTCCGCCATACGACTGTTTTTTCCGCTTATGATAACCTCAATGATATTAGTGTTTGCGATAACCGCGCGCAAAAGATCGGAAACACGTCTCTTTGAGGGGCTGGCCGTTTTCTCATGCGCTAGCGGAGCAATTGTCTTGCTCCAATCAATGCGTCTATTTTACCGATTGATGCCATTGTACGTCGGTTTCTTTGCGCTGTGCGGGCTGATCTTTTTACTATGGAACGAAACTGACATGCAAAAAGGACGCCGCGCGTTTCTCTCCGGCAATTTTCTGTTCGCTCTAGTACCGGTTGTTGTCGTTTTTTTCATGGTGCTTTAGATGGAATACTCTAATCACAGTGCCCATTTATACTCCGAAAGATTTGCAGAAGATTTTGCTGGATGTAACCGAGCCAAGAGACAACATCTTGTTTCTGACACAGTATGAAGGTGTTAAGCAACCATGGCTGCAGATCGTCCAAAGGAATGAAGCGAATAGTATTCTCGGTATTTGGAAACCACAATATCAAAGTGATGATGAAAGAGTTAATTCGTTTCTGTTGTTTCAGTTGGACATTTTGCGCGAAGACATAGAGGCGTCGCCTGATGCCATTGTACTCTCCCGCGACGCCGGTATTCGCAAAGTGATGGATTTCCATGGATTAGTTGAGTTAATAGAGACACGATATATGTTTGTAGGAGAGGCCAAGAATTACGAGGTTTATACCGTAATTGAAAATCGGTAAAATCGATATCTTGACGAAATAAGTTGATGTCCGCGACACGCTTTCAATGTGGGGAAATATTGTGAAGCGCTAAACAATCATGTATTAACCCCAAGTCTTTACGATGAATTCCCATCAGCCAAAGCGCGGAATCACATCCCGCCCGATCGCCTCTATCGCTCCCAGAATATCCGGACCCAGCGGCGGACCGAAGCTAAGATGCCGAACGCCGAGCTGGGCCAATCCCTCCAGCCTTTCAATGAGCGCGTCGCTGCCGCCGGCGATGCCGATACGCAACATCCGCGCTGTCACCATCCGCCGCGCGCCCTCGGTATCGCCTTCGAGATGATAGGCGCGTCGAATTGGCTCGAAGTCCTTCCGCGTCAAGCCCAGTTGCCCCAGAATCAGTGGACTCATCGCATGTCCGTAGTATGCGATCTTGTCGGCGAGCACAGCCTCCGCCGCTTCTTGATCGGCAGAGATCGAGCACCAGATACAAGCGGCGAGGTCGATGTCGTCAAGTTTCCTGCCCGCTCTTCGCAGGCCCCGCTCGACATGCAGCAGGATATTCTGGTAGTGCTCCGGCGGGAAGAGCAGGGGCAAGCCGCCGTCTGCGATTGCGCCGATTTCTTCCAGCATCTTCGGGCTCATTGCGCCCAAATAGATCGGCGTCCGGCGGCTCGATTCAAAGCGCAGCCAAGCCTCTTCCGTCCAGCGCAGGACCCGTCCGCGGGTGGCGGCGTTTTCGTTTGATGTCAGCTTCTTAATCGCTCGGATCGATTCCACGACGCGGCTGCGGGGCAAGTCGAAGTCCAGGCCCAGCCAGCCGATGAAATCCTCGGCGCCGCTGGATATACCCAGGTTGAAGCGCCCACCGGACAGTTCGTCAAGTGTAGCGGCGAACATGGCGATTTCCGCGGGATGGATCGTGTAGGGATTGAGAATGCAAGTCCCGATCTCGATGCGCTCGGTGGCCATCGCGATAGCGGAAAGAATGACTGGCGCGCTGCGCAAGAAGAGATCGTTGCTCACCCAGAATTGATCGAAACCGGCAGCCTCGGCTGCCTGGGCAAAGTTCAGGTAGTCCCGCGCCGGCAGGTCATTATTGAAGCGCAGGCTGAATTTCATGATTCGGCATCAGCGATGATCGCTTCGGCTTCCATTTCCACCAGGTAGTCTTCGCCGACCAGCGCCTGGATATAAAGCAAGGTATTGGCCGGGCGGATATCGCCGAAGTACTGCCCGTGCATGGCCGCGACCGCTTCCCAATCCGCGTCAGGCGTCAAATAAACGCGCGTTCGCACCACATCCGACAATCGAGCGCCGGCTTCACCCAACGCGACTTCGATCTTCTTGATGATGAACTCGGTTTGCGCGCCGGCGTCGCCGATGCCGACGACCGCGCTCGCGCCATCGGTGGCGGTCGTGCCAGAGACGTGTACGACATTGCCCAGCCGCACCGCGCGCGAATAACCGGCGATCTTTTCGTAATGCGTACCCGAAGATATATTCTGTCGCGTCATGATCTGCCTTCCATATCGGATTCGGATGCGT
Source organism: Chloroflexota bacterium (assembly GCA_026713245.1). GTDB lineage: Bacteria > Chloroflexota > Anaerolineae > Aggregatilineales > Phototrophicaceae > UBA6055. Next base: position 2,306 of record JAPOOU010000164.1, on the reverse strand, counting down.
AGAGCTTAGCGACTTTTGCCGATCATCACCAGAACGACGCCCGTAATGATCGCCAGCATCGCCAAAACGCCGGTGCCCGTGACCGGTTCCGCCAGCAGCCAGGCGCCCAGAATCACCGCGATAACCGGATTGACGTAGGCATAACTTGTGGCCAGCGCGGGGCGGACTGTCCGCACCAGGTACATATAAGCGCTGAAGCCGACCAGCGTGCCAATTACCGCCAGATAGATCAGCGCCGCCGTCGACAGGGCTGAGGGATTGCCGGGGAACTGTTCGCCGCGCATGAAACTGATCATTGTCAAAGAAATTAAGCCCCCGATCATCTGGAAGAATACGGCCACAAAGCCCGTAGGCAAAGACAAGCGGCTGCTCAATACCGTACCGAAAGCCCAGAGCATGGGACCGATCAACAAGATCAAGGCGCCAAGGGGTTGGGCTTGCATGCCGCTTTCCATATTGAGGATAGCCACGCCGCAAATGCCGATTGCCAGACCCAGCACTTCGACCCGGCTCGGTCGCTGACCGAAAAAGAAAGCGATCAGGGTCGCCCAGATCGGTACCGCGCCGACCGCCAGCGACGCCAGACCACTGGTCACGCCCACATCCTGCCCCAGCGCCACCATGCCCGCCCCGGCGAACATCAATGCGCCTGTCATCGCTGCGTTTAGCATCAAGCGTAGTGAGGGAAAACGCGCCTTGCGGGCGCGCAGCGCAAGAAACAAGATGGCGACTGAAAGGGCCAGGCGTATAGCCGTGAGCATGAAAGGCGCGTAACTTTCCAGGACAATGGCCGCGCCCAAGTAGGTCGAGCCCCAGATCAGATAGGTCACGCCAAGGGCCGCCGCCACCCGAATCGCCGGGAATTGCAGCAGGAAGAAAGGCTTTGGCAGTGACCTGATCGCTGTCATGCCTGGTCTATGCGCTCGCGCTCGTTTTGAGTAATTGTCCGACAGATCTTCTTCAACGTTTCGACAGGTCTCGCGCAAGCGCGAGCGCCTCCAGGGCACAGCCCCAGGACAATGTGAATCCGATCGATCCGTGTCCGTAATTGTGAATGACAGCGCGCTCGCCGGGACGTTTCTCCGCTTCCAGCCGCACCGCATCGCGACCCGGGCGTATGCCGACCGCTGTGCGAATGATAGCCGCGTCAGACACAGTTGGCTCGATCTGCGAACAGCGTTCGAGGATATCCCGGGTCTGTTCCGCGTCGACCTCCTGGCGCCAGCTGTCATACTGGTAAATGCCGCCCAGCAGAATGCCGTCGGCGCGGGGAAAGAGATAAGTATCGTCGCTCGCGCGCATGTAACCGGCGCGGATCTGCGGCGCATCGACGAGAAGCGTCTGTCCTCGGATCGGAAACACTTCGGGATCTGGCGTGACATACTTCGCCCATGCGCCCGTGCAATTGACGAGCAGGCTGCGTTCATCCTCGAGATCGTCAAGCGACTCCACTTCGCGCGCTTCCAGTTTGCCGCCGGCGCCAAGGAACTGGTCCTGCAAGTTCTGCAAGTACCGCGGCGGCGCGACGATCGGCAGGTCCATAATCCAGCCGTCCTGGCCACCCGACGGCAATTCCTCGGCGGGCATTTTGGCGAAGAAGGGCAAGCGGTCTTTGAACCAGGGATCGCTGACGCGCTGTGGAAATACCTGGCGCATTCGCCGCAGACCAACGCCACTATCCGCGCGCTCCGCCAGCTTGAGAAAATGAGAAAGCGAATCTTCCGCCCAAGTCCGCGGACGACCCGCGACGCTGCCGCCCGACCACACCGCGCCCGCCGCCGACGAAGCGGTTGCTTGTGGCGGATCGCGCGTCAGGATACGGACGTCAAAGCCCGCAAGCTGCAAGTTCAGCGCCGAGCTCAATCCCGAAACGCCGCTGCCGATCACCGTGGCTTTCTGCATGAGGCTACCATGTTCAATTAAGTGAATTGACGACAATCGCTTCCGCCGCTCTCTCACCAGGAATGCGGCGATGCCCGGCGCATTCTAACACAAAATCTGGCAGGCGCGCGGTCAAGCAGCAAACTCGGCGCCGCGCTAAGCGACACAGAGGCAAGATCTCAGAAAACCAGATCGAGTAGTGTATCCTTTTCGGTTGAAATACTTCGTGGCCAGTTCTCGACATGAGATCCTTAAGCGAAAACAGGAACGACGTTGCTCGTTGCCAGCGCTCTGTGAAGCGCAATTCGCCCTTCAATGCTCGAAAGTTGCCCTGATTTTGCCCTCTTTTTGCCCCCTTTTTGGGTAACCATATAGATACAGTATGTATACGGAGGGGGGGTACCCCCTCCCCGGATCGGAAGCTG
>JAPOOU010000142.1 GCA_026713245.1 Chloroflexota bacterium | reverse complement strand
CGACTAAATGGTCGCGGTTTCGGCACAGAGTCACGGGCTAGGGGCAGGGGCAGCGAGTCAGTTGGCAAAAGGCGCCCGCTCCTCAGCCCATAAAGGGTGCGCGTAGGTCGCGTAGACACTGACCGCCGACACCGCACTACGAGAAGGGGAGCGCTTTTGCCGGGATTTGGATTAGATTCATAATTCTCACAATAAATGTAATTGTTTCGCATTATTTTATTGGAACTAGGTCTGCTGGCATTGGTGAATGCTGTGCCGTATTGGTTATACTATCGTCATCAACAAGGAGGCGGGCGATGGAAGAGCGACAGTTTGGAAATACGGATTTGAGAACTTCGGCGCTAGGATTCGGCACTTGGGAACTGGGCACGACGCAGTACGGCGAGATCGACGTAGACGAAGCCGTGCGCGCGATACATATGGCGATAGACCATGGGATCACGCTCTTCGATACCGCAGAAGTTTACGGTCCCTACAGGTCCGAGGAATTGCTGGCTCGTGGACTGGGCAATCGTCGCAAAGACATTGTCTTGGTGACGAAAGTCGGTTTTGTCGTAGACGATGACCCGGGCTTAATTGGCGATGCCGCCATTGTCGGAAGAAATGCGTCAGCGGCGCAGGTCACAGAGCGTACGGAAAGTTGTCTGAAACGCCTCAACAGCGACTATATCGACTTGATGCTGATACACTGGCCCGATCTGGCGACGCCGCACGATGAGACGATCGGCGCGCTCGAAGACTTGAAGGCGGCGGGCAAGATTCGCCATTACGGCGTCTCCAATTATGATGTCGGCATGATGACGGAGTGCCAGAAGCATGGCAAGCTGACGGCCAATCAGATCGGCTACAATCTCTTCGACCGGCGGGTGGAATCCGCCGTCTTGCCCTATTGCCTGGAGCAAGGTATCGGTTTCATGGCATACGGCAGCCTGGGTTTCGGTCTGCTGAGCGGCGGCTTGAAGCCGGATACCGTATTCGCCGAGAATGACTGGCGTGGAAAGGGCATGGCTTTTGGCTTGCCGCTATTTGAACGCGAGAACTTCTTGAAAGAGCTGCGGGTCACGGAGCGGCTCAAAGCAGTGGCGGAGGGTCACGACAAGTCGGTGGCGCAGTTGGCGCTGGCCTGGGTATTGAGCAACCCGGCTGTAACTGTAGGTCTGGTGGGCATGCGCAACGAAGTCGAATTGAGTGAGAATATCGCGGCTGTCGACTGGCGCTTGACCGACGCCGACCGCGCCGAAATCGACCGCATCTTCGCGGACGAAGGCGTGCCGACCTACGCGGAGGCCAGGCAAATGACGGATGTGTCAAAAGGCGGCGATTCCCACGCGGACTAGGGCGGCAAGGTAAGGTCGACGGTCTGCGCTAGCGACCCGGCAGGCGCTCCTGCCTACGTATCAATCCCAGATGCTGCCCATCCGCCAGACTGTCGTGCCTACGCTGGCGCTTCCGCCAAGGGTAAAGAGTCGAATTCCTTGTGATTGCGCCAGGTCGGGATAGATGCGGCTGGTCATGGAGATTCGGTCGTTGGCATAGACTTCAACGACGGAATTGTCCAGATAGATTGTCAACCGCAGTGTATCGCCCCTTTCGAGCGCAAGTTCGCACTCACAAGGATCGCGCGTGACTTCGGCTGTGGACGATGAATGTTCACGATCTAAACGCAAGGTATTGGCGTCGTAGTTGTAACTCAGTTCTGTGAACTGTTTACCGTCTGGGCTGTGTCGAAACTGAATCCCAAATTGTCGGCAGTCATGATGATTGACATTTAAGCCGATTTCCAAGCGATCGCCTGCAACATCCAGTACTTTTCGCTCGTCGGCGCCCAAGTCCAGGAATTCGTCGACCAACATGCCATTTCGCAGTTGCTTCATTTCCTCCGCCGGCTTGACGTTAAGATTGCCGCTGTCATCCAGCGAGATTTCCCGCGGCAAAGTCAGGCAGGATGCCCAGCCGGCCGCGGCGTACTGGTCGCGCGGGCGCGCCTCGCGTATCCATCCCCACATCAGCCAGCGATCGCTTCTTGGATCGAACAGGCTGTTAGGCGCGTAGAAGACGTCTCCCCAATCCAGGCGCCTCGGCGGACCGTCGGGCCTATAGCGGTGGTTGGCATAATCCCCCAGCCAATAAACCGGCCGTCCATGCGGTGATACAACCAGCATGTGCTTTGCCCCCAGATCGAGGAAATTGGGGCATTCCCAATTGATGCCGCTTTCCGCCGGGTCCCCGATATACAATGGGTTGAGGTACTCCCAGTTGATCATATCAGGCGAGCGATAGAGCAGGGCCACGCCGCCTTGACCCTTGATGCCCGAGCCAAGAAGCATATACCAGCGGCCGTCGTCCTCTTTCCACAAAAAGGGATCGCGAAAGCCGATCAGATCCAGACCTGGCGGGATCGCGGGTATGACAGGATTGGCGGGATGCTTGTGCCAGGTCTGCAGATTGTCCCTGCTGGTCGCGACGCATTGCGTCTCCTGGTCGATCTCCAGCACGAATTCATGGTAGTAGCCCTGTGGGATGCGCTGCCTGTCCGAGGGCGGCAGGTCGTCGTCGGCGCTCCAGAGGGTCATATCGGCGACGCCGGAATAGATCATGGTGGGCAGGCCGTCGTGAATGACCACACTGCCCGACCAGCAGCCAGCGGCATCATAGCTGTCCGGGCCCGGCATGATAGCGATGGGACAATGCTCCCAATGCACCAGATCGGGGCTACGCACGTGACCCCAGCCCATGGGACCGAAATCGGCGATGTAGGGATTGTGCTGGAAGAACATGTGCCAGTAGCCGTTGTAGTAGACCGGACCGTTGGGATCGTTGATCCAATTGGCGGCTGTGAACAGGTGATAAGCCGGGCGTTGCGGATCGTCGCCGAGGGTTGCGGCGGTCTGCGCAACCGCTTGGTCCGCTTTGGCGAGAATCTCGGAATAGCTTTCGGACATTGGCTTCTGTCCTTACTTGGTGTGATCGGTCATGTAATGATTCAGTCCTTCAGCGCGCCGAAGGTAATGCCGCGATGGAAACTGCGCTGGGTGATCAGATAGAGGATCAAGATGGGCGTGAACAAGATGACGGTGGTGGTGGCGATCATGTCGTACTTGAAAGTGAAGCGCCCCATGAAGTCGATGATGCGCACGCTCATCGGCATCAGCCATTGCTTGGTGGCGATCACCAGCGGGAAGAAGAAGCTGTTCCAGGCCCACATGAACTCGATCAAAGCCAGTGACATAATGGCCGGGCGGGCCAGTGGCATGATGACGTAGCGCAGGACTTGCAGATCGGAACCGCCGTCCACAACAGCCGCGTCGATGAGCGCGCGCGGGATGTCCTTGAAAAAAGTGGTCATTAGAAAGACGCCGAATGTCAAGCCCAGCGCAGCCTGTGGCAGGATCATCCCGGCGTAGGTGTTCAATAGTCCCAGGTCTTGCAGCAATTGATATACCGGAATAAGCACGGAGGTTTCCGAAACCATCAATCCCGTCAGGACCAGGAGGAAGAGCCATTGCTTGCCGACAAAGCGATAGACCGCGAAGCCGTAACCCGCCAGGACGGATATGATGGTTGTCAGAATCATCGACGATGTCGACAGAATCATGCTGTTGTAGAGCGCACCTTTATAGCCTTGTTCGTTGAGGATGAAGCTAAAGTTCTTCCATTGCGGATCTTTGGGCAGGGCGAGAAAACTCTGGAACAACTCGGCAGAGGTCTTTAGCGCGGCGTTGAACATCAGGTAAATGGGGAATAGGGCGATAAAGACAAATAGCAGCAAGACGGCGTGGATTAATATGCTCTGTATGATACGAGAGGAATGATAGGATCGCCGTTTGCGCGGCTTGGCGCTGGTATTCATCTGATCTCCTCTAATCGCCTTCTTCTGTGACGATCTGCCGGATGACAACCACGCTGAGCACCAGGATGACGACCGTCAATATCGTGCTCATCGTCGCCGCATAGTTGAAACGCCCCTCGCGCATACTGTGCCAGTAAATGCGCAGCCCGACCACTGTGCTGGCTTCGTTGGGTCCGCCATTGGTGGCCACGAAGATCAGGTCAAAGAATTTCATCGAACCAATGATGGTGTAGACGAGAACAAAAGTGATGGCATTGCGCAAGAGAGGAATCGTGACATATATGAAGCGCTGAATGGCGGCGGCGCCATCAATCTTGGCCGCGTCGTAGAGTTCGGGACTGATGTTCTGTAGCCCGGCCATGAATATCAGCACGCAGAAGCCGTAATAGGACCAACTGCCGATCATGTTTACGGCGATGAGCACGATGGACTCGTCCGCCAGCCAGGGCCGGCCTGTCAGCCCGATCGCCTCCAGCAGGTGGTTGAGCGGCCCGATGCTGGGGTCGTAAATCCAGCGCCAGACGATCGCGGCGCAAACTGCCGCGACAGTCTGCGGGATGAAGTATATGCTGGCGTAGACCAGGCGCGTTCTGCCGCGGCCGGAAAGGACAACCGCCAGCAACAAGCCCAGAACGACTGGAATAGCGATGCTCAGCAATACCCAAATGATGTTGTGATATAAAGATTTGAGAAACAGATCGTCTTGAAGCAGCTTGGTGTAATTGCCGAGTCCAACCCAGAAGTAATCGCGCGAGCGCCCGGTCGGCGAATCAAAAAAGCTCAACACAAAGGCATTGAGGATGGGATAAAAGATCCATATAGCGAGGTATATCAAAGCTGGGGCAATAAATATATAAGGTCGTATATTGAATCGCGGCATACCGGTATCTTTCCGGATCGGCGGGCGCTGTGGAGAGGAATTGCCCGTACATGCTATAGGGCCTCCGGCAGCCGCGAGGGGCTACCGAAGACCACAGTTTTTTCGAAGCGGGATTACATGCGCTCGCCTGGCTCCCAGACCTGACCAAGCTCGGCAGCGGCGGCCATTTCCTCGTCCATATTATTGAGGAAGTCGTCGATGCTCAGTTCGCCGCCCAATACGCCCTGCACGCCTTGGTAGAGGGCGCGAACAACGTTGGGGGCCACGGTCGTGTGGAATGCATCGACATTGAGATCCTGCATTTCCTGGCCGATACGGAAAGCTTTGCCGATCACCGGAGCAACGTCATAGATGCTCCAGTCGATGGGGTCCTTTTGGATGGGAATGGCAAAACCCTCTTCGATCCAGGTCGGCAGCCAGCGCGGGTCGGTTACGAAATCGATGTACTCGGCAGCGAGATCCGGATCCGCGGCGTTCGCCCAGATATAATAGGCCGAGCCCTCTGACATATGGGTCGCTTGCGGGATGTCATCGTAGATCGCCGGCATGTAGAAGACGTCCAGGGCGCCTTCGGCCATGTTGCCGCTAATATCGTGGATGACCCAGGTGCCGGTCCAGACCGATGTCGCGCGTCCGGTGTACAGTTCGGCCAGCGAATCGCCATAGTGCTTGCCGTTGAAACCGGGCGAGAAGCAGTCGGCTTCAACCATCTCAAGCAGTTTTTCCAGGGCGTCAACCACTTCAGGACGATTCCAACTGGTGGCGCCGCGCAATACGTCCAGGCCAACTTGGCGACCGCCGGTAAGCGCGACCATGTCGGTGAACATGTTGGCGCCTTGCCAGCCATCGGGGCTGTTGGAGAAGGAAATCGGGATGTAGCCGGCTTCATTGGCGACAGCGCACCAATTGAGGATGTCTTCCCAGCTCTGCGGGATATCCAGGCCAAGCTCTTCAAATATAACCTGGTTGTAATAGACGTATTCGAGGTCTTGCTCCCAGGGATAGGCATAGAGCTTGCCGTCCCACATATTGCGCTCGATGGCCCAATCGGGCAGGCGATCCCACCAGCCGTACTTGTCGGCGTATGGCGTCAGATCGAGCAGATAACCTTCTTGCGCGTAGGCGGTTAAACCAGCGCCGGAGGGCCAGGAGTAGAAGACGTCGGGCGCGTCGCCGGAGGTCAAGGCCAGCTCAATGGCGTTACGAATCGGCCATCCACCGCCGAAGACCGAGCGGTCCATGAAGACATTGGGATGCTCAGCGTTCCAGGCGGCGTGGATGACCTCAAGGGCGGGACCCGCAGCGGTCATACCGTAGAATTCCCACTGGTCCCAGACTTCCAGGAACTGGCTGTCTTGCGCCGAGACGATACCGCTCAAGAGCGACAAGATCAGCAGCAAGAATGCAAATCTCTTCAACATTGACATGATATTGTTCTCCTAATTGTCTTGATATTGCTTGCAAACGATGTGCGCGACTCTTGGTTAACGCATCTGGGTCATGCGCCCGGAAAACGCGCCGCACGGCGGCAGTGAAAGGTTCGGTCGCGCTCCCACGAAACAATAAACCGTCTCATCGCATGAGCGACGCGGTTTATCAGATTGGATGATCACATCAATAGCAACCTCCTTTCCAGTTTGAAATCTCAGCTAATCGATTGACGGCATTGTTCTTTTCCATTGCGAGATATCGCGGCGCGGCCGCCAAGGTCTGGATCAGGTGCGGATTGACAGGTTATTGAAGCTGGCTGCGCCTTGATCGACGAAGAAACCGAACATGGTCTCGGACTCTTCGTAGATGCGATAGGACATGACCACTTCATCGTTGACATAACACTCGACTAACTGGCCGTTGCGCAAGACGCGCACCTGATATTTGCCGTCTTCCGGCTCGCTGTACAAGAATTGATCCACCAGCATTGGACGCGCCATATCGGGTCCTAGTTCAGGACTGCCAGGGAACAAGTCCTGCCAGAAGGGTTCCCATTGGATGGGCCAGCGCCGAATTGACGCGCGCTTGCGGCCTGGTTCGACCATCAGCAGATGTCCCATATACATGTCCGCGGTCGGCTCCATCAGGATTCCAGCGCTCATGGTGTTAGGGTCGCATGCGATCTCGACTTCCAGCATCAGATCGCCGCGCGCCGTTTTGAGGTGACCGAATCCAAAGGCGCCGCGGGCATCGCAGCGGGCGCCGTCCCAATTGCCGTCGCCGGGGATGAACTCGTAATCCTGCTCATTCGCATAGCTGGCGGCAACCTCGGCGGGCAGACGACAGGTCAGGGTACCGTCGGGCATGGCGATCATCTCGCGCGGGGAACCATATTCGCCGCCCCAGATGAAGTCTTCGTCGTTGCTGCCGAATTTACGCCGCGGGATCCAGGCGAAGGTGAAGCGTCTCTGGCCGTCCCCGGCCGATTTGGCGGCGTAGAATTTCGAGCCGTCGAGGGCGTCCAGCGGCCGCGCCTCCCAAGGTTCCCCTGGCTTCGCGACGCGGTATAGCGTCTTGGCGTCGCCGGAGTAGCGCGAAAAGACCAGATAGTTGTAACCGCCGAGGCTGAAGGTCTCTGGGCATTCCATACAGTGGACCTGCTGCGGCGCCCAGAGCGTGCCGCCCAGTTCCCAGCTTTCCAGGTCATCCGAGTAAGCCACCACCACACAGCCGCGCCGATCCTCCAGTCCTTCATTCAGCCGCGCCGCGATCAGCATGGCATAGCAGCCTTTTTCCTGGTCGTAGTAGACGTAGGGATCACGCCAATCGGCGGGTTCCCATTGTGCCGTATCGGCGATGAGGATGGGATTGTCCGGATCTTTTTCCCAGGTGATCATGTCATCGCTAGTGGCGTGACAGATGGTCTGTTGGAACTTGGCGCTGTGGCTGTAGCCGGTGTAGAAGAAGTGGAATTTGCCATTGTGGTCGTGTATCGAACCTGTCCAGATGGCGCCGACATCGGGATCGCCTTCTTGCCCCGGACCAAAGGCGTCGGGCAATTCCTCCCAATGCACCAGATCTTTCGAGACGATATGCGCCAGGCGACAAGCCGCGCGTTCGGGAACAGTCCAGGTATCCGGCGGCGTCGCCAGCGCGAAGATATGCCACTCGCCATTGTAATAGAAGGGCATGGTGTCGCCGAAGTCGCCGATTTGGGGTTTGTAGCCAAAGAGTCTCATAAGAACTGCCTTCCTCTTACTATGTAATTCAGATTCTTTTGTTCCTCATGCCGATGCGTCACGACAGAAGTGCTTCTTTGGACAGTTTTCTATGCATATTTGAACATGTTCCATGCTTCTTGTCAAGGAAAATGTCATTACTGCGTAAGACATGGGCAAGATGATGTATAATCGCCGAAAGAATGCAAAAATATGACGATTTATCATGTCAGGAAAACGTCAATATCACGCAAAACTCGCGCACTAGAGTGTACAATCGCTCACAAATTACAAGAATATGGCAATTCATCGTGTACAATGGGGAACTGCATCAGCGTACGAAGCGAAGAAAAAGAAGGGATTCATGAAAAAGTCTATTCGGCAGCGCATAATTCTGGAACGGGTACAGGCTGCCGCGCCGCACGAGCTCTTGTCCACCAAGGAACTCGCTGCCCATTTCGATGTCTCCGAAGCGACAATTCGCCGTGACTTGAAGGCGCTGGCGGGCGCGGGCCTGATCCAGCGACAATATGGCGGCGCCCAGCTTAGGCATGCGCCGGCTCGATCCATAATCGGGCAGGTGGGCATCATCTTGTCTACACGCATCGACAAATATCGAGACCCCTTCTATAACATGGTGCTGGAAGGCGTCGACAGGGCGCTTGAGCGGCACAGCTATCAATTCGCTTTCGTGAAGACCCTGCACGAGATCGACAGCCCCGCGAAAGCCCGGAATTTACTGGAAACGTTCACGATTGACGGCTTAATCCTGCTGGGCACCGACTTAATCGATCGCATTCGCTATTTGCGCGATCAGTTTTCGCCTGTCGTGCCTATCGTAACCACCGACGACAAGCACGGCATTGAAGACGATGTGATCCTCTTCGATGGCGCAAAGGGTATGCGCGCGCTGGTTGAGCATTTGGTGAGCCTGGGTCATCGCCGTCTGGGTTTTGTCAGCGGCAATGTCGATATTCGCCATGCTGGCTATTGCCAGGGGCTAGAGGCATTTGACCTGCCGCAAGACGACGGTCTGCGCCAGATCATGGCGCCGGGTCCCTCGGGCTGGACCCCGGACGTCGGCGAGCGCGGGGCTCGCAACCTCATGGCGACAGAGCCGCGCCCGGATGCCATCGTCTGCGCATCGGATCGCCTGGCTATCGGCGCGATGGGCTGGCTGCAGCGCAATGGTTACCGTGTCCCCGAAGACATCGCGGTGACCGGATTCGACAATATACCGGACGCCCAATTCACTTTCTCACCCCTGACGACCGTAAATGTACACAAGGGGCTCATGGGCGAGCTGGCTGCGGAGCGCCTCGTCCAGCGGATCGAAAATCCGGACAATCGTTACTTGAAGATCATCACGCCGGTATCACTGGTGATACGTCAATCCTGCGGCGCGGACCTCCAGCAAGATCGCTGAGCATAAGCCACAGGCGCGGAGATGGCGTCTTCACCCCGCGCCGCGGCCCAGAGGGGTATGTTTCGGGCGACATGTTAGGTCGCTCCTACGATCGCGGCGCTGGTTACGGACTCTCCTGCAAGCCGGCCGGCGCCAGTTCCCCGATTGAACTCTCAAGAGGATCGTCTTGCGCGTCTTCCCTGGCGCGCGTCGCCGTCGGCGGCAGGTTCGAGTCGAACTGGTAATCGGGGTCGATTTTCTGCCGCCGCCAGACCTCGCGCATTTCTTTCCAGGCGCCGATCAGCGTACGCGGTTCTGGCATGTCGCTGGCCACTGCCCGGTGCAGCTTGGCCAGGTTGTAACAGGGAACGCCGGCATACATGTGATGCTCGATATGCCAGCCCATGTGCCAATACAGAAAGGAAAAGAGCGGATTGAGTTTGATCGAGCGCGTGCTTTTGCGGAAGTCGGGCGTGTCATCGCGCAGGCCGCAATGCTGTGGCAAGTTGACAAAATATTGAAGCCAATTGGCAGTGAAGGCGGCGACGGAGAAGATCAGCGGCAGCACCCACAGCCCGGTCGCTATGGCGATAAGCAGCACCGATCCATGGAAGAGCAGCAGAACCCGCGACCACAGGATGGCGTTGCGATGCTCTTGGGGCTGGTCGTGGTGCAACGCGCGCAGCCATTCGTTGGCGGGCGCTTTCTCAGCTTCGGGATCACGACCGAAGGCTGCCATTACAGTGAGGATCACGGTGGAGATCAATCCGCCTTTGCCGAAGATGCGGCCAGGCTGCGTCAGCAAATTGACGGTGAAAAGCTGCAGCATGAAAGTCGAGGCCAGCGATGGTTCAACCGGAAGCAAAACCTCGCGATCGCCTTCCGGGTGCAGGGTATAGCGATGGTGGTAGGTATGGCTGCTGGCATAATCGAAGGGATCCCACCAGCCGATCAAGCTGAACAAATAGAGGAACGCTTTGTTCAGCCATTTGGTCTTGAAGACGGTGCCGTGCCCGAGTTCGTGTGTGCTGTTGCCGCGGACGAAGGCAGTTACCGTGCCGTGGCAGAATAGCGCGGCCAGAAACGCCAGCCAGACTTCCTGCCACCAAGAATAGAAGACGATCGATCCGGTGATGACGATAAGCGCCAGGTGACCGCCAGCCAAGAACCAAGCCTGCGCATCGCTGCGCCGGGACAGATCGCGCAGCAACCCGGGAGGCGTCGGGGAACGATACCAGTCGACGCGCAGAGTTTTCCGTACTTGGGACAATTCTTGATAAGTCATGGCAAACCCCTGCTCGCTTGGCGCGATATTATTTACGGATTCTCCTGCAATCCAGCAGGCGCCAGTTCGCCGATGGAACTTTCCAGTGGCTTGTCGGGCTTGTCTTCCCGAGCGCTCTTGGCTGTAGCCGGCAAGGGCGTATCGAATTGGTAATCGGGGTCAGCCCTCTGTCGGCGCCAGACCTGGCGCATTTCTTTCCAGGCGCCGATCAGCGTCCGCGGCGCCGGCATGTCGTGGGCGATTTCCTGGTAGAGCTTGCCCAGGTTATAGCAGGGAATGCCGGCGTACATGTGATGTTCGATATGCCAATTCATCCGCCAATACAGGAAGGAGAATAGCGGGTTGAGCTTGACCGAGCGCGTATTCTTGCGGAAATCGGGGATATCTTCGCGCAGGCCGCAGTGCTGCGTCAGCCCGACGAAATAGCTCAGCCAATTGGCGATGAATACGGAAACGGAAAAAATCAGCGGCAAGACCCATAAGCCGGTGATGATCGCAACGAGCAACACCGATCCGTGGAAAAGCAAAAGGATGCGCGACCAGCGAATAGAATTGCGATGTTCCTCGGGCTGGTCGCGATGCAAGGCATTAAGCCATTCGTCAATCGGCTTGTCGCCCGGGGGCTCCATGCCGAAGGCGCCCAAGATAGTCAGGTAGAGGGTGGAAATCAGACCGCCTTTGCCGAAAGTGCGGCCCCGCTGTGTCAATAGATTGATGGTGAAGAGTTGCAGCATAAATGTCGACGCCAGCGACGGCTCCAGCGGCAGCAGGTTTTCCCGGTCGCCTTCCGGATGCAGGGTATAGCGATGGTGGTAGGTATGGCTGCTGGCGTAGTCAAAATGGTCCCACCAGCCGATGAGGCTGAAGAGATACATGAAGAATTTGTTCAGCCACTTGGTCTTGAAGACAGTGCCATGGCCGAGCTCGTGCGGGGCCGTGCCGGTGAAAAAGCTGGTCACAGTCCCGTGAAAGAGAAGCGCGACCAGGAATGCCAGCCAGAGCTCCTGAGACCAGAAGATGAAAACCAGGGCGCCGGTGACAATGAAGAGAGCGAGGTGACCGCCGGCCTGGAACCAACCCTGGGCATCGCTGCGCCGGGACAGCTCGCGCAGGGCGCCGGGAGGCGTCGGGCAGCGATACCAGTCGACGCGCAGCGTCTTGCGCACTTCGGACAATTCTTGATATGTCATGGCAAGCCCTCCGTTTACACGCTCATTATGAAGAGGGCATTGGCACTAGACTTCGACGCCGAGTTCATCCAGGAGCGCCAGTACTTCGGGAGCGACGGTATCGGGACTATTCTTGACGCCGCGCTTTAAGGCAAAGATTGCATGTTCATCACCGGCGCGCGCCATCTCAATCGCTTCCGCCCGGCCCTTCTCGCCGAAGCTCAAATCTCTCTCTACGACAGGATTGTCATATTCTTTCCAATAGTACTTGAGATCATCCGATTGCCAGTGCGGGTAAATATCGTCCCAGGTGAGCTGGCTCGGGTCATGCGGCGTCAGCATGTGTTCCGCCACGTTGTCGCCGACGAGCATATAGCGATTGTCCAGCGAGAGGCGCAGCTTGTCTTCGGTATAGTTGGGCAGCGCCTGGTGGATGGTCAGCGCGGGGAAGAAGAGCGCGTCGCCGGCTTCGTAATCGGTTGTATGCCAGACGGGAGTGATGTCTTCATGTTCGGTTTCGTCGACGATCAGGCCGCCGGCGCCCAGCGAGAAGTGATGATCCAGCACGCGATTGACCTTGTGCGAGCCGGGGATAACCGCCAGGCCGCCCAACTCAATCGGGCAATCGCCGATGGGCGCCCAGCAAGTGATGTTGTCGAAGCTGCCCTGGAAGTGCACAAAGTCCTGGTGCTTGGGCGTGGTATGCTCGGTATATTTGGGGAACCAGATACGGGCGATTTTCTGGGGATGCGGCATGATAGGTTTGCCCACCATCTTTTCGATGATGTCCAGGTATTCCGGCCAGTGCCCGGCGCGATGGAAGCTCTCAACCTTGTATACTTCGGCGTAACCGGCGCTGTATTCGTTATCGCCCTCGGTATAGCGCATGTTGATATCGGCGATGGCGTCCATGGGGTCGGTGCCGGCGATGAGCCAGCCGACTTCCTGGATCACGGTCATCATCTCGCGGCGCAACTGCCACAGTCTGTCGGGATCAACCAGCCGCTTGAAAAAGAGATAACCCTCATCGGCGATGCGACGCTGTAACTCCTCGGGATCGTTCATGGCGTCGTTGGAGACGCGAAATTCTTTCAGTTGTTCAGACATAAGCTTGGCTTCTCTCTTTAATCTAGTTCGCACTCGCGCATATTTTAGTCTTAAAAACTTGACAAATCAAATTTAATTGTCCCATAGCATGATTTGTAAAAATCCGGGGCGATTTATGCTATACTCCATTTACCGCATATTTTTTATAAACAGGAGAAGCGAATAATGGTTTCCTTAGGTCGCATGGCGCTGATCTTCATCTTGGCATTGGGTTTGCTGTCAGGAATTGCAGGCGCGCAAGATTCAGTCAGCATCACGATTCGCTGCATCGCCAGCCCGCCGGAAGAGGACTGGCGCTGCAACAATTTCGCGGAAGTCGAAGCCGATGTCGAAGCCGATTTAGGCATCGAAATTGACTTAAATCTGATTCAAGACAATGCAAGCTGGGGCGACTACAAGAACGAGTTTGTTCTGGCTTCGGAAGCGGGCGAAGCGCCCGATATCATCTTGTCGGGCCACGAAGATATCGGCGCATGGGCGCCGGCCGGGTTTATCATCCCGCTCGATGACGTGATTGGCATGCATGGCGAATTTGACGACATCGTGCCGTCACTATGGGATTCGCACGGTTACGCCGGACAAATCTGGGGTATCCCGCAAGACGCGGAAGCGCGGCCCATATTCTATAGTAAACTTTTGCTGCGCGACTTGGGCTGGAGCGAAGATGATATTGAGTCATTGCCCGACCGCGTTGTTGCCGGCGAGTTCACCTTTGCCGATATGCTGGCAACCGCTGTAGAAGCGATTGACGAGGGCGTCGTCGACGCCGGTAACGGATGGTGGCATCGCCCCAGCAATGGTCCCGATTTCCTCTACTACTACTACGGTCATGGCGGCGAAGTCCTCGATATGGAGGGCAATCTGGTTGTAGACCGCGAAGCAATGGTGGCCGCTTATGAATTGCTGGGCGGCGCGGTCGCGTCCGGGGCGCTGCGCTCCGATATCATCGGCGTCGACTGGAACGAAGTCTGGCATCCGAGTGTGGGCAGCGCTGATACCGTGCTATTTGCCGCCGGCGGCACCTGGAACTGGCCCAATTGGGCGATCAACTATGTGGCCGACAAGGGCGGTGACGAGTATCTCTTCGAGAATATCGGGCTGACGCTCATCCCGGCGATGGGAACGGGCAAGGCGATCACCTTGACGCACCCGCTAACGTACATGATCAGCAGCGGCAGCGAGCATCCCGATGTGGCGCTGGCGCTGATCGCCGCGATCACGACGCCGGAAGCCAACAATCGCCATGCGATCGACAGCTTCCATTTGGGCATTCTCAACGCGCAATTGGAATCGGAAGCGTATCTCGGCAACGCTCTGCTCAGCGGCGCGCACTATATGCTGGACCATACTACCTCGCTGCCGAATCATCCCGGTTGGAATGCCTGGTCGGGCGCCTACTTCCTGGGTATCCAGGCTGTGGAGACCGGCGAAGCGGACGCCGCGGGCGCAGCTGATATCGCGATCGCGCAGATGCAGAATGAATTGGGCGATAGCATAACGGTTCGCTAAGAACGACGCATAGATTTCTATGCTGGTTATATGAAGGTCTTCAAGGGGAGCAATCGCGCTCCCCTTGACTGACTGGCGCGGGTCGACGAGCGCATTGCTCCGCCCCCTGTGCACAAATAAAGAACTTGATAGCAAGTTTGGTTTTCACAAGAAGGCGCAAGTTCCGCTTATGTCTATACCATCTGTACCAACAGAAAAGCACAAATCAGCCGCGACGAAGAATAGCAGCAACGCCCTGAGATCTTACCTGGGCGCCTATGGCTTTATGGCGCCGGCGGGCGTTCTTGTCGTCATCTTCTTTTTGATTCCGGTCGCCATTGTCTTGTACTTGAGCGTTACGAACCTAGCGAGTTCAAACTTCACGTCAGACCTCGCCAAGATGGAATTCATCGGCTTGAAGAATTACCGGACGCTGCTGAACGATCAATTCGCCCGGAAAATCTTCTTCAATACTATATTTTATGTTCTGGTCACGCTGTCCATTTTTAATGTTACGCTGGCGCTGGTCGTCTCCTTGCTCACGACGCATATCGACCGCGGCGCTGGCTTCTTCTTTCGCGCCTTATGGATCTTGCCGCGCATCACCTCGCCCGTCGTCTATATATTGATTTGGAAACGGATGACGGCGGAAGCGCCCTTCGGCATCATCAATCAGGTTAACGAGTTCCTGGGGCAGCCGACATACAATTATCTCGCCACGAATCCCTGGGTATTTGTCGTAGTAGTCAACGGCTTTATCGGCGTGTCTTTTGGCATGATTATCTTCACATCCGCCATCGAATCGATCCCGAAAGATCTGCTCAACGCTTCCCTGGTTGATGGCTCGTCGCGCTTGCAGCGAATCCGCTATGTCATCATACCCTTGATACGCTGGCCCCTGCTCTTTGTCGTGACCTATCAGACGTTATCGCTATTGACCTCATTCGTGGAAATCCAGTTGTTGACGGACGGCGGACCAGGTCTCTATCGCACCGAGGTCTGGTCCTTGACGGCTTACCACCGCGCGCTTTCCAACTATTTCGGCAACGCGCAATGGGGCTATGGCTCAGCATTCGCTGTGCTGCTGGTGCTAATCGGGGTGGTACTCGCTGTCATCTACATGCGGGTATTCCGCTTTGACGAGCTGGTGGCGGAACCGCGCGTGGAGGCATTATGAGCGCGCCCGGGCAACTCTTCGCTTCGAGCAAGTCGAAAAACCTTGTGAGTCGGGCTTCCTTCCCCATGGACTTGATCGAGGCGTTGCGTTACGGAGTCCTCAGCATATTGATATTGCTGGCCGCCGCATTCGCCTTTAGCGGGATTGTCGGTCCGCTCTTCGCCCTGGGCAGCGTCGAAGAGACAGTGATGGATGTCTTGACTCGCCTCGCCTTGCTGGTGCTGCCCTATGTCGCCTATATTTCCGCGGCGGCCGTCGCCCGCCGTTACAGCACAGTGGACCTGCCCAGGGCGCTTGCGCTGGCATTTACGAGCACTGTCGTCTTGTTTATCGTGATAGCGGCCGGGCATTATGTGATGAGCTTTGGCGCCTTCGCGCCGCGGACCTCCCTGCAGATGACCCTCAGCCAAAGCGAAGCTGGCATCCGCGTCGATGCGCTTGTTGCCCAGGGCGCGGCCGAGACAGCCGGTTTGCAAGTCGGCGATGTCATCACGGCGATCCGGCGCGACGCGGTGGACCTGGGAGCGTTCAACAAGCGGCTTAGCCAGGCGGCGGAGGGCGACCCGCTGCGCCTGCGCTTCACGCGCGGCGACGAAGAATTGCAAGAGACGGCGCGCGTTGTCCTGGAATCCAACAAAGAGATAAACCGCTTATTGCCCGGCTTGGTCATTGCCCTGGTCTTTACAGCGGTCATCCTCTTCCTGCCGGGGCATTGGGCGCCCTATATCGCGCTGGTCGGCTTGCTCTCGCCGTTAATCGTCGGCTACATATGGGTAATCATTGCCACGTTTTCTTTCCGCACGGAAGGGATTTTGCCACTTGATGGAAATGACAACTTGGGTGGTCTTACAATCAAGAATTGGGAATCGATAATTGTCGGCAATATCGCCGGCCTGGAATTTAACATCGTCCCCATTTTCATGACTTCCCTGGCGATTGCCGTTGTTATGACTTTCATTGTGTTGCTGGTATCGTCAATGGCCGGTTACGCCTTGTCGCGGATGCACTTCCCCGGCCGGCGCTTTTTCCTCTCCTTCACGTTGATCCTTCATGGCTTCCCCGCAATTACGCTGTTGATTCCGATCTTCTTTGTGCTGCTGCGGTTGGGGGAGCTTCCCATCATCGGCGATTTGATCGGCTTCAATACCATCGGCGGCATCGCTATGGTTATGGTCGCCTTCCAGCTCCCGCTTGGCGTCTGGCTCATGAAAGGTTTCTTCGATAATATCCCCTGGGATATGGAGCGCTCGGCCCTTATAGACGGCGCATCGCGATTTCGCACGTACTGGGAAATCCTTTTGCCACAGATCCGGCCCGGTTTGCTGGCTTTGGGCATTTTCGCCTTCATCGGCGGCTGGAACGCCTACATTATCCCCGCGACTTATTCCATCGGCTCGGGCGTGAGCAATCTGCCCGTTTTCCTTGAGGAGCTTATTGACGCGACAGCGCCGGTTGACTGGAACCAGGTGGCGGCGGTCGGCTTGTTCCAGTTGATACCCATTTTCATTTTCTTCATCTTCGCCCAGGAATACCTGCTGAACATTTATGCCGGCGGGACGAAAGGCAGTTCCTGATAGCGTTTCGCGCATGAGGGCTTGTGGCAGCGAAAAGGCTTCAGGAATGGCGCGCTCACGCAAAATAGTAAGCTTGCTTATCGAATGAGCGCCGCAGTCTATGTAAGCAGAGCTTGTGGCAAAGCGAGAAAGACGCATGCGATGAAAGTGACAATCGATAATCTCAGCAAGAAATTTGGCGATGTTGTCGGCGTGGAGAACTTGACCCTGCATATTGAAGACGGTGAATTCGTTGCCTTTCTGGGACCCTCCGGCTGCGGCAAGACGACCACGCTTCTTACCTTGGCGGGCATTTACAAACCCACTGACGGGGTGATTAGATTTGGCGAACGAATCGTCAACACGGTTCAGCCGAAGGACCGCAATATCGGCATGGTCTTCCAGAGTTACGCGCTTTACCCTCATATGACCGTGTTTCAAAATATCGCCTATCCGCTCAAACTGAAGAAAGTAGCGAAGGCCGACCAACACGACCGCGTCCGGCAGGTCGCCAATGTGATGGGAATCGGGGAGTTGCTGGATCGCCGCCCGGGTCAACTGTCGGGCGGTCAACAGCAGCGGGTGGCTTTGGGACGGGCTTTGGTGAAAGAACCGGACGTGCTGCTCTTTGACGAACCGCTGTCCAACCTGGACGCGCGGCTGCGGCTTACTATGCGCGGCGAGATCAAACATCTGCAGAAGAACCTCGGCATCACGTCGATTTATGTGACGCACGATCAGGTAGAAGCGATGACCATGGCCGACCGAATCGCGGTGATGAGCGGGGGCCATTTGCAGGCCTTTGATTCGCCCGATGAGTTATATGACCGACCGAAGACGCAGTTCGTCGCGGGCTTCGTTGGCAACCCGCCGATGAACTTCGTCGATGTCAGCGTTGAAGCGTCCAATGGCCGCTTCTTTGCCGAAACGGAGTCGCTTCGTTTGGAGGCGCAAAAGGAGCGTGGCGAGCAGCCAGCCGGCCATGATGGTCCTGTTGTGATGGGCATCCGGCCGGAGGATATTCGGATATCAAGCGACGGGGCGGTATCGGGCGAGATATTTGTGGTAGAGCCGCTGGGGCGCGAGGACTTGATCGACGTGCGAGTGGGGCAACACAGTTTTCTGCTGCTCGCGGACACGGAAGATCGGCACCAAGCCGGCGAGCGAGTCTCACTTGCCTTTGATATGGATCAAGTGCAGTTCTTCGACCCGGATACCGAAAAATCACTTTTGTGGCAGTAAGGACGGCTTGAGCGTATCGCCATGCTGGATATGCACTTGCAGGGGCTTGACCGGGCGGTCGCTTCCCCTACGGATCATGAGTTGGCCTTGCGCTACGCCGCGTTAATTCGCTTTGACGCGAAAGAGCCATTCCTGCCCTCGGCTGTTGGTTATACAATCTTCCGCGAGACCGGTTCATCTTCCTCCTTTCCCCGCGAGATCCAACTGAATGAGAATATCGCCTTTGCCATCGAATACGCCATTTGGTGGGATTGGGATATCGGGCATCTGTATGAACTTGAGCATATCTGGGCGTATGTTGATTGTGACGGGGTTCTGGTTGACACCGAAGCGAGTTGGCATGGCGGTTACAATCGGATGGCGGATGGTGGCGGGCGGCCTTGTCTTGTAGATAACCGCCCCGCGCTGTATTCAGAACCCGGCAAGCATGCTTTCGCCCCCTCGCCCGATTGGTTGCTGGATAGACGAGCCAAGACCGTGGCAAGCTGCGGGCGTCACGCCGGTCGAATGGGCGTGCATGTAACGCCCTTGTTTGCCGGCATCATCCGCGAACGGGGGCCGCTGAACAATCGGCTGGTTCATACGTATCTGGAACGTTTGCGCTTCGAGCCGAGTTTCGATTTTTCGAAAGAGTTTGACCTTCGCGAGGCGGTCTTTGTCCCCTGGCAGCAGCTGCGTGAATGGATACCGCCACGTGTATGCGCCTGGGTGGAGCATCTGCGACATACGATACCGCCGAATCAGCGGCGTGTGCTGCGCATCGCGCATCGCGGCGCGTCGGCCTACTCCAGGGAAAACTCGACAGAGGCATTGCGGGCAGCCGC
This sequence comes from Chloroflexota bacterium, assembly GCA_026713245.1. Lineage (GTDB taxonomy): Bacteria > Chloroflexota > Anaerolineae > Aggregatilineales > Phototrophicaceae > UBA6055. The sequence continues at coordinate 30,395 of JAPOOU010000142.1, read as the reverse complement.
CGAGCTCGGCGCCGATATGGTCGAAATTGACATCCGCGCCACGGCGGATGAGGCGCCTGTTGTCATCCACGATAGCGGTCTGAGACGCGTCTACGGCATTGACGGCAGTGTCTCGGACTTCAGTATGAATGAGTTGAGACGAATGGATACAGCCCGGGGCAAGATCATCAGTTTTGAAGAAGCCGCCGGCTTGTGCCGCCGCCTCGGCTTGGGTTTGTATTTGGATCTCAAGGAACTCAAGCCGAGGTCCTTACCATCGTTGCTGGAGACGCTTGATGAATACCACTATTTACAAGACACGATCTTTGGCTCATTCCGGCCGGATTTTCTTGCCCATATAAAAGCTGAGCGCGTCGATGCTCAGACTTCAATACTCTTCAATGCTGTCAATGTTGATCCGGTCAAGCTGGCGCAGTCGATAGAGGCGGATTACGTGCATCCCTGTTGGGAAAGTCGAGCCGCGCAGCCGCATCGATTGCTTACGCCCGAGTGGATCGCCGCTGTACGGGAGGCGGACCTGGGAATTGTCTGTTGGCACGAAGAACGACCCGAGGAAGTCGCGGCATTGAAGGCGCTGGGCGTTGATGCTATATGTTCAGACAAGCCCGAGATTTTGGTCTAACCCTGACCGCTGGCGAGACGACACATGACCGCGAGTACGCTTTTCCCAACCAGCGTGATTGGCAGTTTGCCTCGTCCAAAGTGGGTTATAGACCTGCTGCTGGCGCATCAGACCGGGAGCTTGAGTGATGAAGCGCTGGACGAGGCCATGGATAAAGCCATTAGCTTCGCCATTGGCCTGCAAGAAGCGGCCGGCATAGACATCGTATCGGACGGCGAATGGCGCAGAATCGGTTATTTTGAAGTTTTCGCGCAAATGGTTGATGGTTTTCAACAAGCCGAATATCAGACGCAGTCGCTTGCGCCCGAGGTAGTACCGGATACGGGTTTGTCCGCTCCCCAGCAATGGACGCTGAAGGAATTCCAGCAAGCTCTGGTTGTGGAAACCATGCGCTATTCGCGTCCGATTGCGGCGGGGGGCGCGTCTTTTCTGCGCCAGAAGACTGAGCGGCAAACCAAAGTCGCATTGCCATCGCCGCACATGATTGGGGGACGCTTGTGGCATCCGGATTATTCGAGCGACGCGTATGCCAGTCGTCGGGACTTCATCGAAGCTGTTATTCCGATTCTGCGGGAGGAGGTCTCGGCATTGCGCGATGTCGGCGTCGATGTTGTTCAATTTGATGATCCCTGGCTGTGCTTCTTCGTGGATCCGGAACACCGGGCGCGGTTCAAAGATCCGGATGCCGAGATCGAACGGGCGATTGATGATCTGAATCGCGTTGTAGCGGGCATTGAAGGCGTCAAGACCGCGCTGCATGTTTGCCGGGGCAATCGCGCGCGTACGGTTTACGCCAGCGGGGATTACGAACCGATCATGCCCTTTCTGCTGGGCGCCGATGTTGACCAATTGGCGATGGAGTTCGCGGTGTCGCAGGCCGGTGATGTTTCGATCTTCGCTCGCTTCCCGACCGACAAGGAGATCGGATTGGGCGTGGTTGATGTGCGCGGAGAGATCGCCGACACGCCGGAACACATCGTGGAACGCGTCGAAAAAGCCTTGAAGTTTTTGACGCCAGAACAGATAACGCTCAACCCGGATTGTGGATTCGCGCCGACGAGCACGAACCCGATTACGCTCGAAGAAAGCTATCAGAAATTATTGGCGATGTCGCAGGCCGCCAGTATCTTGCGTCAGCGCTATGCGTGACCTGGCTATGTTTACTATGGCGCTCATGCGACGAGCGAAATTAATATATTGCGCGAGCGCGGCGGATTGAGAGTCGTTTTCAGACCGATAGTCAAGCCGTTACACTGGGCTTGGTCTTGTGCCATATTAAGGGGTTGAGTTTGTCATTGTCCAGCAGGTCGCCGACTTCCAATGTATCCAGGTAGTGCTGTGGCAAGATATTGGGTTTGCCGTTGAAGACGCAGCCGTCGGGCATATAGCCGCAGGTCATCGCCCGCCGCGTGCCCGGCGTCATATTGGCGCCGGCGCCATGCGCCAGCAGGCCGTTGTGGAAGGAGCAGGATCCAGCTTTCATCGGCGCGGCCACGGACTGGATTTCCGCCCACTGCGGATAGACGTCGAGCAATTCGCCCGTATTCATGCCGATGCTTGAATTGTCAAAGGTGGCGGACTTGTGCGTGCCTGGCAAGAAGTATAGGCAACCATTGTCTCGGGTGGCGTCGTCAAGCGCGATCCATATGCTGATGGCGTCCCGCGACGAATAGGACCAGTAGGGGTTGTCCAGGTGCCAGCCGGTGGGGTTGGCCCAGGGCTGTTTGATCAGAGCCTGATCGTGCCAAATGCGCATGCCATCGACTCCGGCCAGTTCGCTGGCCAGCTTCCCGAGGCGCGGATCAAGCATGAGACCGCGCATGCCCTGGTGGTCGGTCCAGAGGTTTAGGCGCTGTACAAAAACCCGGTTATAGTATCGGCTCTCCTCACTATCATCATCCACCCAACCGGGACCGTCGGCGAGCCGGCGGTCTTCGCGCTTTTCTACGGCATCGTCTACATGCTGGCGCCAGGTCTCCAGCTCTGCTGGGGTCAGAAAGTCCTCGATGATGATATAGCCGTTTGCTTGATAGAAATCGATTTGTTCTCGCGTCAGATCAGTTTTCATGTGATTGTTCTTCTCGCGACAATCTATTGCACACACAGAATATATCCCCTAAGCGTTCTACGAGCAAATGCTCTTTTCACAGTTTCAAAGCGTATGTCTTAGCACCTCAATGTGTTCGAGACCGATGTGATACAAATGCGGCGGCTCTTGAGGGCAGCGCCCATGCCATTTTTGTTTCAAGTCAAAGGCAAGAACCGCAAAGCATGTGATCTGGACGCATTGTGGCGCGTATTTGCCCCCGCGCACGGTCGTTTGGCGGGTTATAGACGGTCGGATGTCTTGGTCAAGTGCTTGTCACAGGCGGACTATCGGCGGAAACGGCTGATAGACCTTTTGCAGCGGCCCAATATTACGCGTCAGCCAATACTGCGCCGCAAAAGATATCAGGCGTCTACTTCGTCGGACAGCGCGAGTAGGTAGGCGACGATATGCCCGATTTCAGATTGGGACAGTCTCTCGGCGTAGTTGCCCGGCATAATGTTTGCGTAACCGTCAACAAGATAGGCGCCGGGGGAAACGATCGATTCGTAAATATATTGCGGTGGCGACAGCTGTGGCCGTCTTGTCGCAGCTCGATCCGCGATGCCGGCGAAAAGGGGCGCTACCCGACCCTCGCCCAGCACATGGCAGACCCGGCAATTGTGCTCTTTAATGAGATCCTTGGCTATTGGTTTCGAAGCGCCGACCATCGCCTTCGCGACATCTGTCGCATAGGCGTACTGGCGGAGGACTGTAGATGCCCTGTTAGCTGGCCTGCTGGTTTCCGCAAACGCGACTACAAACAGTGACGCAATGCAGGAGAGCAGGGCAAAACTCAAAACGACTGCTAACGATCGATTTGATGTAATTCCCTGCCGAGACACCCGCCACATCCTCTTAGGGCAACAGCTTGTCCAAGATCATCGCCAGGAATAGCAGCGCGAGATAGAGAGAGGAATACTTGTACAAGGCCCGCGCATTGGCTTTGTCTGGCATGCGTAAAAGAGTTACCGCCCGCCGGATAAGCAGCAGGCCCAGGATTGCCGCGGAGACAAGGTAGAACAAGCCCAGCATATTTGGCGCTTGCGGCAACAAAAGCAACAATCCCGGGCTTAAGCTGATGATCAGGAGCTGCAATGAATAGAGTAGGATCTGCAATCGCGTGACTTTCTCGCCCCGGGCGACGGGCATCATTGGTATTTCCGCCGCAGCATAATCTTTGTTTACCAGCAGGGCCAGCGCCCAGGAATGTGGCGGCGTCCAATAAAACACAATCGCGAAAAGAATGAAGGCTTGTAGATCGACTGTACCCGTTGCCGCGGCCCAACCTACCAGGACTGGCATGGCGCCTGCGCCGCCGCCGATCAAAATGTTGACAACCGTATTTCTCTTCAAGATCAGCGTATAAACGATAACGTAGTACAGCGCGCCGGTTAGCGCGAGACCGGCGGCCAGCCAGTTTACGAAGACCCCTAGAACGACTACGGACCAGGCAACCAGCGCCAAACCAAATACCAAGGCCTTACCGGCTGCCATTCGTCCGGACGGAATGGGGCGGCGCGCTGTGCGCGCCATTTTTGCGTCGAGGTTGCGGTCCAGGTATTGGTTGATGGCGCTGGACCCGCCTGCTGAAAGCATACCGCCGAGAATAGTGAAAAATAGCAGATCAAACCGCGGCCATTTTCCCGTGGCAACGATCATGCTGGTCACGCAGGTGAAAACTAGAAGCAGGACAATGCGCGGTTTTGTTAGTTCCATGTAGGTCCGCGGCAGGTCACCGAGCGAGAAGCTACTCCGAAGCGCGTTTATCATTCTGTATTCAGCCCCAAATTCGTATTGTTTTGATGATTGAGACTTTCTATGGTTGCCAACACAACGAGCAAGCCCCATACGGTAGCGGCCAATCCGACATGGATCGCGCCCCACTCGGCGGCGGCTATGCTGAAGACAAAGGCTGCGCCGGCGCCAACTTGCAGCAGAAACACCAAAACAATTGCCAATGCGATCTGCTTGACGAGTCTTTCCTGTCGCTTCTTAAAGACCTGTCGCAACAGTATCAGGACTGTCAGGCCCATCGCGGCGACGGCCAAACGGTGAATCATGTGTATAATCGCTAGCTGGCCGAGTTCAAACGGCAGCAAGTTGCCGGCATCGCACAGTGGCCAAACAGTGCAAGCGAAGCTCGCTCCGCTTCCGCGCACCAGGGCGCCGGTTAAGATGACCAGCAAGGAGAATACCGCATTGATGAATGTTAGTGTTCTAACAGAGTCTGCTTGATATGTCAGTTGCGGCCGGTACCATGCCATGACAGATGCCGCGATTAGAGCCCCCAGTAGCAGCATGGCGACCCCCAGGTGCAGCGTGACAAATGTCGGCGGCAAGTCCAGGAATACGACGACGGCCCCAAGTCCACTTTGAATGACAAAGAGTATCGCCGCCAATTTAGTCATGTTCAGGATACGCTTCTTGGAAGGCCGAAATTGGCGCCACGCGACAACCAGCGTCACTAAACCAAACAAGCCGATCAGCATGGCGAATAGACGGTGCAGCCACTCTATCCAGGCGTTAATGTTATCCAGAGGAGGGAAAACTGATCCGTTGCATAATGGCCAGTCGTTGCCACAGCCGAGACCTGAATCGGTAACTCTTACGATTGCGCCGAATACAATGAGACCCAGCGTGAGCGCAGCGGTCGCTAGCGACAGACCGACGAAGGGCTTATAACTCGATTCAGGTTGGCCCGGTTCAATCATCACAAGTCAAACTTGGGCTGACTGCCCTTATTCCAAGTACAACGCGAAGTCTCGAGACAAAAGAGCGCTCGGCATCAGGTACCATCTCTGCCAGCGACGCCGAAGGTATCCGCAAACTTTGCGATCTGGAAATGGTTTCTACCGGTCGAATTGTACGTTTTTTCACAAACTGCGACAAGTGGACAGAATCGCATAACGGAACGGAACTTGGCCACATAACCGGATAAAATAACGCGAAGGCCGCATTTGAGTGAGATCGCCTGGATTCTCTTCATCCTGCGTATAGTATTTGAGGCATAGATTCGACATGCTTGTCGCCTTGTGTTAGATTCTGCCTAAGCCATTCACTTGGTTGGAGACCGCGCCATGGAGCGATCAATTCGTTTTGATCTCTTGTCAAAACGTGATATCAACAAGGAGACTTTCGTCGAGCCTTGGCCCGAAGCCGGCTTGATTGTCGCCGACAGTCCATACGATCCGCAACCGAGCATCTTGATCGATGACGGCAGGGTCGTCGAAATGGACGGCAAGCCGCGCGCCGACTTTGACGCGCTTGATCTGTTTATCGTCTCCCATGCCCTCGATCTTGATGTCGCAGTCGCTGCGATGGCGATACCGTCAAAGGAATTCGCGCGCAAGCTGGCGGATATTAACGTCCCGCGAGGGGATATCGCTCGTCTTGTCGCGGGTTGCACACCGGCCAAGCTGACCGACATCATTCGCCACATGAATGTGCTGGAGATGATGATGGGGCTGGCGAAGATGCGCGTCAGGCGCATGCCGGCCAATCAGGCGCACGTGACGAACTGGCGCGAGCACCCGGCCTTGCTGGCGGCGGACGCGGCCGAAGCGGCATTACGCGGCTTCGCCGAAGTCGAAACAACGGTGCGCGTAGCGCGCTTTGCGCCATTTAATGCGCTGGCGATTCTCATCGGCACACAGACGGGACGCGGCGGCGTATTGACGCAATGCTCGGTGGAAGAAGCGCTGGGCTTGCGACTGGCGATGAAAGGGCTGACCAGCTATGCCGAAACCCTTTCAGTTTACGGCACCGAAATGACTTTCGTCGATGGAGACGATACGCCTTGGTCCAAAGCTTTCCTGGCCTCGGCCTATGCCTCGCGCGGCGTGAAGATCCGTTTCACTTCCGGCACGGGCTCCGAGGCGCTGATGGGCCGGGCTGAACAGAAGTCGATGCTTTACCTGGAAGCGCGCTGTTTGCTGGTTGTCAAGGGCGCCGGCAGCCAGGGTGTTCAGAACGGCTCGATCTCGTGCATTGCCTTGCCGGAAGCGCTGCCCGGCGGCGTACGGGCGGTACTTGCCGAGAACTTGCTGGCATCCATGCTGGGTCTGGAAGTGGCATCCGGCAACGATGCGCTGGCGTCGCATTCCAGCATCCGCAAGACGGCCAAGCTCATGCTGCAGTTCATCCCCGGTACCGATTTCATCTTTTCCGGCTATAGCGCGATACCCAAACGCGACAACTTGTTCGGTGGCGGCAACTTCGATGCCGAAGACTTTGACGATTACAATGTGCTGCAGCGCGATATGCAGATTGACGGCGGCGTCAAGCCGATCCGCGAAGACGAAGCGCTCGACATCCGTCGCAAGGCGGCGGAAGCGATTCAAGCGGTCTACCGCGAACTGGATTTCCCGGCCATCTCGGACGAAGAAGTCACTGCCGCTACCGTGGCCCACAGCAGCGACGACATGCCCGCGCGCGATATCGTGCCCGATCTGGAAGCTGCTGACCGATTCATGGCAAGCGAATCCGATTTCGTTGCGGTCATGCGGGCCTTGCAGCGCAGCGGTTTCAGCGAGGTCGCCGACAACATCCTGGAGATGGGTCGGCAGCGCATAGCGGCGGATTATTTGCAGCCGGCCGCCATCTTTGATGCCGACTTCAAAGTGCAGAGCGCCATCAACGAGCCCAACAATTATACCGGTCCCGGCAGCGGGTACCGACCGCAGGGGCAGCGTTGGCGGGATATACAAGCCATACCCCAGGCGATGCCACCAACCGGATTGGTCGAGCCCCATGTTGGGGAACCGCTGTCGCGCCTGGTTGAGATCGGCCCGGCCGCGCGGGGGACGGGCAAAGAAGTCGTACTGGCGCTGGGACCGGCATTCGGGCGCGCGCTTGGCAAGACCATCGGCGGACTGGAACACGAAGACGTGCTGAAGGCGATCTTCAGCGGCATCGCGAGCGAGGGCGCGCTGGCGCGGATTATCCGTGTCTATCACTCCTCCGATTGCGCCGCGATTGGCTTTGTCGGCGCGCGGCTCAGTGGCAGCGGCATCGCTATCGGCTTGCAGTCACGCGGCACGGCGGTGATCCATCAAAAGGACCTGGCGCCGCTCAATAATCTGGAGCTTTTTCCACAGTCGCCCAGCTTGACAATTGCTACCTACAAGAATATCGGAGCAAACGCCGCGCGTTACGCGCTCGGCAGGTCGACAGTGCCAGTTTCGGTCAAGATCGACAACGGCGCCCGCCTGCGCTTAATCGTCAAGACAGCGCTGTTGCATCGGCGCGAAACGGACGAGGTCTGCCCAGATCAAGCGCCTGTGGAGTGCCTCTTTGATTGGGAGCCGGACTGATGACCATGACGGTCAGCTATGCGCCTGCCATGTCGGCGGCTGCGAATTAGAGGAAGCGCCATGCGCGAAAAACCCGCGCCAGAATATCCCTTGCGCGACAACGCGGCAGATGATTTGCGCAGCTACAGCGAACGACCGCTGAGCGAAATCACCGCCGAAGCCATCGCCAGGGGAGAACTCTCCGGAGACGATCTGCGCACACATGCCGATGCCTTGCGTCAGCAGGCGCGGATCGCGCTGGATGCCGGGTATCCGCAGTTGGCGGGGAACTTCTCGCGCGCAGCTGAACTTACGTCCGTGCCCAACGATGAATTGCTGAAAATCTATGAACTGCTGCGCCCGGAGCGCGCGACGCATGAAGAATTGGCGCGCCTGGCCGATTACCTGGAATCGACATACGGCGCGAGCGAAAACGCCGAATTTATCAGAGAGGCGGCGGAGACCTACCGCGAGCGCAATCTGCTGCGGCGTTAAGGATTTAACCACCAAGAACACCGAGTTTGCTCAATGGCTTTTTGGGGAGGGATTTGGGGTGGGTGTGCGAGTATTTTTTCAACAGACTCAGACGGCTCGCCCGCCGCTTTGATGAAAGCCCTGCTAACGCATTTGAAGGAGAATTGCCATGGGCGGCCGTCCGCCGGAATCAAATATCAACACATATTCGCGACCGACCGAGCTCAAAATCACCGACCTGCGGGTCGTTAATTTGCCTGCGTTGCCCTTCGACGTCACGATTCTTAGGATCGATACCAATCAAGGCATCAGCGGATACGGCGAGGTGCGGGACGGCGCCAGCCCGACTTATGCGCTGCTGCTCAAATCGCGCTTGCTGGGCGAAAACCCCTGTAACATCGACAAGATTTTCCGCAAGATCAAACAATTCGGCTTTCACGGTCGGCAGGGCGGGGGCGTCTGCGGCGTCGAGATGGCGCTCGTCGATTTGGCTGGCAAAGCCTACGGCGTACCGGCTTATCAACTCGCGGGCGGCAAGTTCCGCGACAAGGTGCTGATATACTGCGATACCGAGTCGGCGCCGGACGGGGCGGCTATGGGGGCGCGCCTCAAAGCGCGCATGGACGCCGGCTTCAAGTTCCTCAAGATGGATATCGGTATCGGCTTGCTGGACGGAATCGAGGGCGCCGTGTCCGCGCCGCCAGGCATGACCGACACGCGGACGATCATGCACCCTTTCACCGGCATTCAAGTCACCGACATCGGCGTTGAATATCTGGTCGAGTATGTGCGGCAGGTGCGCGAGATCATCGGCTACGAGGTCCCGCTGGCGGCGGATCATTTTGGCCATATCAATGTCGAATCTTGCATTCGGGTTGGCCAGGCGCTGGATCCCTTCTCGCTGGCCTGGTACGAGGACATGATTCCCTGGCAGTTCAGCGATCAGTGGCTGCGCTTGAAGAACGCGGTGCGTACCCCGGTCTGCACCGGCGAAGATATCTACTTGAAAGAAGGCTTCATGCCCCTGCTGGAAGCAAATGCCGTCTCGGTCATCCATCCCGATCTGGCGACGTCCGGCGGCATCATGGAAACCAAGAAAATCGGCGACCTGGCGGCGGACTTCGGCGTGCCCATGGCCATGCACATGGCGGGCTCGCCGGTCTCATTCCTGGCGAATATTCACTGCGCCGCCGCCACCGAGAACTTCTACGTGCTGGAGAACCACTCGGTCGATTTGCCCTGGTGGGAGGATCTGATCGACGGCATCGAGAAACCGCTGATCGTCGATGGCTTCGCGCCCGTGCCGGAAGGGCCCGGACTGGGATTCGGCGAACTCAACGAAGAAGCGATCCGCGAGCGCCTGGACACGCGTCCGGGGCGTGACGCCGGTTACTTCGAGCCGACGGCTGCGTGGGATGACGAATGGTCGCGGGATCATTTGTGGAGCTAAGCATGCGCATTTACGACATCAACATCACGCCCATCGCCGTCGCCGATCCACCGCTGCTGAACGCGGCCGGGCTGCACGCGCCCTATGCCCTGCGCATCGTGTTGGAACTGGTCAGCGATGATGGACTGTCGGGCTGGGGCGAAATCCCGGGGGGCGAGGGGACAGGCGCCGCGCTGCAACGCGCCGCGGAGCGAATCATTGGCGTAGACCCCTGGCAACTCAATTACATCTTCGCGGCGCTGGATGCGCTCGCTCATGAAGATGAACGGGGTGAATCGCCCTGGGATCAACGGAGCTGGGTGCACGCGCGCAGCGCCATCGAAGTCGCTTGTTACGACTTGATGGGCAAGTCTTGCGGGCGTCCTGTGGTCGATTTGTTAGGGGGCGCGGCGCGTGATCGCGTCCCCTTCGCCGCTTATCTCTTCTATAAGCGCGCGGGCGCGGGCGGCGAGTTCGGCTTCGACCGGGATCCATCCGCGACCGGCTGGTTCGCAGCGCGGCAGCAAGCGGCGCTGGATGCTGATGGCATCGTAGCGCAAGCGCAAGCCATGATTGAGCGCTATGGTTTCCAGTCGATCAAGCTCAAGGGTGGCGTTTTCGCGCCGGGTGTCGAAGTCGACTCGATCCTGGCGCTGCGCGAAGCTTTTGGCCCGGACATGCCGCTGCGCCTGGATCCGAATGCGATCTGGCGAGTCGATACCGCCATCGCGGCGGGCCGGCAACTAGAAGGCGTGTTGGAGTATTACGAAGATCCCGCGCGCGGCCAGGAGAACATGAGCGCGGTGGCAGAAGCGCTTCGTATTCCCTTGGCCACCAATATGTGCACGACTTCGTTTGACGATTTGCCCGGCAGCGTCCAGCACAATTCCGAGGCGATTATTCTTTCCGATCATCACTTTTGGGGCGGCTTCCGCGCATCGCTGGATTTGGCGCGTTTCTGCCGGGTATTCGGCCGCGGCATGTCCATGCACTCCAACAGCCACCTGGGCATTTCGCTGGCGGCGATGGCGCATTTGGCGGCGACAACGCCCAACTTGACCTATGATTGCGATACGCATTATCCCTGGCAAGACGGTCATGACTTGCTGCTGGAACCCTTGCCTTTCGACGAGGGCGCCGTCGCTGTGCCGACAGCGCCGGGTCTGGGCATCGAGGTTAATCGCGAGCGGCTGGCGACATTGCATCAGCAGTACTTGGCCTGCGGACTGACCGAACGGGACGACGAAGTCGAGATGCAAAAGATTGAACCGGGCTGGCGATTCCAAGCCACGCGCTGGTAGCCGCTCCGGCGACGGCGAGAAAGTCCGCCGTACTCGCGCAAAATAATTAGCTTTCTCGCCGAATGAGCGACTTGGTCTATCAAAAAAGGGAGCCCTTATGACGATCGAAACGCGCGCATTGCTAGATGGCCTCAACTCGGTGATCGGCATTCCGCTGATTCCCTTCAACGGCGGACGGATCGACTACGCCGGACACGCCAAGAATATCGGCTATTTGATGAAGAACAATAGTTTGAGCGAGGGTCGACCGCGGGTGATATCGATCGCGGGCACCAGCCTGGTTCATCATGTCGCCAGTGACGACCAGGTCAAGCTGCTTGATGTCGCCGGGCGCGGCATGGCGGGCGAGGGCATCCTGATGGCGGCCCTCCTTCCCAATCCCTTGCCCGCCGCCGCCGACTTGATCGCGGAGCTGGCCGCGCTGCAGCGACCGCCTGATGTTTACTTGATTATGCCGCTCAGCGGCACTTATGGCCCGGTTGGCTTGTACGAGACGCTGATGAGTTTTGCCGAGACTCAAGCGAACAGGCATGGCGCGCGCTTCCTGTATTATTACCGGCGCCCGCGCGACCGCGACATGATCATCCGTTTGCTGATTGATTCGCCGCATTTTGTCGGGGTCAAGATCGGGACCGGCGAAGACGATGTCTCGCCCTTCGTCGAAGCGCTGGACGAAGGCGAAAAGATTGTCATCTGGGGCATCGGCGATCGCTCGACGGCCGCCGCGGAAATGGGCGCGAAGGGCCATACTTCGGGCATCAATGTGGTGGTGGCTCGGGCGTCTGACGAGATCAACAACGCGCAGCGCAGGCGCGATTATGAAGCCGCCCGCCAAATCGAAGAAGAGATTTCGCCGCTCGAGGATATCCGCTTCATGCAAGAACGCGCCTTCAACTATTCTGCAGTGATGGAGGCAATCAACTGCTCCGGTTTTGATGACGTCGTTGGCGGCAGCGGCGGACCCTTCAACCCGCCCGTTCCGCCGGAAATCGCGCGCCAGATCGAGCGGATCATGGCGAGTATCGAGCATTATCACTGAGACGAGGAATTGTAAGGGCATGAAAATCACGGATGTACAAGCGAGCGTGATCGGCCGGCATTGCGGCTTGGCGCATAACCTAAAGCGCGTCATTATTGCTATACTGCAAGTATTGCGGCGATTCTTCGATTAGATTATGTGCGGCTACGTTGCAGGAAGAGGGCAGGATGATATTCCAAGATATTTTGAAGGCAGTTGCAGAACTGGATGAGGAAGAGCGTCAACTCCTGCGCCGCTATCTTGAGCCGACCTCAGAAAAGCCTTATGTGTTGACGCCAGAAGAAAGAATGCAGCGATTGAATGCAGCGCTGGATGAGATGGGCGAAGGCTTGAGCCAGGTTCAGCTTCAGGAAATGACAGCGGCGATGACTGAAAAATACATTGAAGCCTGGGACGAAACCGAATGGATACAGTGACCTACATTTTGGACAGTACCGTGATTGCCGATCGTTTTAGGCGGCATCCACAAGTTCTCCAACGACTTACTCATGCGGGTGAAACGGGACATGTCTTGGGTTTATGCGACCCGGTACGTTACGAAGTCCTGCGCGGTCTGCTAAAGGTCAACGCCACAGACAAACTTCGATTGTTTCAGGAAAGGATTGCTCCTCTGCTGGATCATCTTCCGCTGACCGCTGCCGACTGGGTACGCGCCGCAGAATTATGGGCGCAAATGAGGAATCAAGGCAAACAACTTTCCGATGCCGATCTGTTGATCGCTTCGCTTGCCCAGCGCTTGAATGCCGTGATCGTGACATCTGACGCCGATTTCGCAGCGTTGCCGATCCCGCGCGAAGATTGGCGAGACGCCCAATAGCGCAGCCGCCGCCATGACCGCTGATCAACAGCGCTTTAATCGCTTGCAAACGGACTCGTATGCATACAGTTTCGACTGCTCGAAGAGTCAGGATTCTCAATGAAAATCACGGATGTACAAGCGAGCGTGATCGGCCGGCAAGAGCCGGATAGCGGCGGCAGCGTCTGGACCTTTGTGCGGATCTATACCGACGAAGGCATCGTCGGCACCGGCGAGTGCAATTCCGGCGGACCGGGATTCTCGGGATTCGCCAGCAAATACGCTATCTTGGCGCTGAAAGACCTGCTCATTGGCGAAGACCCGTTTAACATCAACATGCTGTACGAGAAGGTGCGCCGGCATGGACGCTACGGCGGCGCTAGCAACGCGCCGCTGATCTTCGCGCTGACCGGCATCGACAACGCCCTGCACGATATCGTCGGCAAGGCGCTTGGGGTTCCGGTATACAAACTGCTTGGCGGCAAGTTCCGTGAGCAGATTCGTCTTTACGCCGACTGTCATTTTGGGGCGGAGGACAGCCCGGCTGCCTTTGGCGACAAGGCTATGGAAGCGGTTGGCGAAGGCTTCGGCGCAGTCAAGTTTGATGTCGACGGCACTGGAACCGGCCGGCTGGATGCCTTCAACTGGACGGTTGGCGCCAAAGAAATGTCGCATATCATCGGCATCATCGAGGGGGTGCGCGACGCGATCGGCTTTGAAATCGACCTGGCCATCGACTGCCACGGTCAATTCGACCTGCCTTCGGCGATCACCCTGGCCCGCGCCGTTGAACCGCTGCGGCTGCTCTGGCTGGAAGAACCGGTGCCGGCGGAAAATGTCGATGCATTGGCGCAGGTGCGCGCCTCCAGCAGCACAGTCATATGCACCGGCGAAAATCAGTACACGCGCTTCGAATTCCTGGAGCTATTCCGGAAGGGCGCTTGCGATGTGATCATGCCCGACCTGGCGAAAGCCGGCGGCATTGCCGAAGGCATGCGCATCGCCGATCTGGCGGACGCGCACTATATCCCGATAGCGCCGCACAATGTCTCGTCGCCGCTAGGCATGATGGCGGCCTGTCATGTGCTGGCTGCAGTGCCGAACTTTTTATTCCTTGAGTTTCATGCCCGCGATATCCCCTGGTGGAACGACCTTTGCGACGGCGACAAACCTTTCATAAAGGACGGTATCATGACCGTGTCGGAACGCCCGGGCATCGGTGTGGAACTCAACGATGAAGTAGCCAAATCGCTGCTGTGGAATGGCGACAGTTACTTTGACTAGGAGAGCTTTACGGTTTCGCCGCTGTCACAGGCCTGCACGACCCCGAAAACAAATTCAACCGTGCGGATATTGTCCTGGGCCGAAGTAGCGACCGGCTTGCCTTTTGTGACCGCTTCGTAGAATTCATGCAGCAGATAGTCCTGCCCCTCGCGTTCCATCTCCAGCAGCGGAACAAGGCGTCTTTTGCCATGCACATTGGCCAGGGCGCCCCGTCTGTCAGTAACCCGCAACAGATCTTGTACGGTCACGACATCATCTTCGACCAGCATCACAGCTTTTTCGCAGTCGAAGCGCCAATCCGCATTCCAACCGGTAGGGAGCGCCTGTGAACACCAGGAGGCGCTGTAGCTGGCAAATACGCCGTTTTCGAAGCGCATGGCCGCGGTAGCGCTGGCGTCGCCCTTGAACCAACTCCAGGGTGGATTCCAACTGCGGGCGCTGATTTCGGACGGGTCGCTGCCAAGGAACAATCGCATCATGTCGAAGTGGTGGATGGCCATATCAATGATGAGCGGATGGGGCATTTCCTCGCGGAAGCCGCCGAAGCGCGGACCCTTGTAGAACTGGGCCTGTACCGCCCCAACTGCGCCCAATGCGCCGGTTTCAAGCACTGACTTGACCGTCTGCGTCAGCGGACGATAGCGGTAGTTCTGCGCCACCATGTGGATAATGCCGGTCTCTTGAACTTTAGCTACGATCGCTTGCGCGTCTTTCGCTGTACCCGCCAGCGGTTTCTCTGATAGCACCGGCAAGCCGGCTTCCAGAGCTAACAAGGAATTCGCCTTGTGAAACTGCGGGGGCGTCACATCAATCACCGCGTCGGCATTGAGCTTGTCCAGGGCTTCCGGCAGTGACTTGAAGATAGTGGCGGGATCGAGGTTGAAGGCGGCGGCTTGCTCGCGCGCGATGTCATCGTTGATTTCCACGAAGCCGGCATAGGCAACTTCCGCCGAGCGCTGAACCGCCTTCAGCCAGGTCTCCCCCATGCCGCCGATGCCCAATTGTATGACTTTCATCGAAATGACTTCCTTTCAACGATATCGGACTTTGTTGCTGCGAAATCGTTGGTTCCATCCGCAGAGTCTTCATCTATGCGGCGTTCAGGCGCTCATAGCGTCGACGGCATCGTACCCGGCTATGTGGCACGTCTCGTGGACGAATTCGCCGGTTATCCAGTCGTCGCCATGATGGTGACAAGCCTCGTGCGCCAAGTAGGCGGCGTGATAAGCATAGAGAGGTTTTGGCAAATGCAAATCCTTATTGTGCAAATACAAATCCTTAACACAGCTGCCCAAGGATGTTCTGCCCGTACCGACAACGGCGAAGCCCAAGTTACAATCATTCGTTCCAGGTTCTTCTTCACGTTCTTCGATCACTCTTGTTGCGCTGACGATGTATTGATAGAGCGCCGGCGCCTTGCGTTCTATGATATTCAGCGATTCGTTCATCACATTAATGAAGGCTTCTGATCCCTCAATACGGGGCCTGGACAAATTGGCGCCAGAGAATTGAGGTTGCGCGCCGCACTGTCTATTTTGAAACGCCCAATATCCGTCCGTCCATTCTTGTTCCGTCGTGCATTGTCGATCTACGAAACAACAGTTGTCGATGTCTGATGGCGCAGTCGTCGTCGGCGCGGTGGAGCCTGTGTCGAGAAATCTGTTGGGAAACGTCACTCGGACCCGCCCCGTAACGGCCAACCAGCCCAGGCTGATTTTCAGCCAGCAATATTTTGCGCCGACGGTTTTCTGGATTACGGCGAAGGTATCACCGGTTTGGGCGCCCGCCACTACCGGACTGCTCGTCGAGGGAGACTCGCGGATGTTCATTGGACTTTTAATGTGCGCCGTTTCCCCCTCCAAGCAGGTCGGTTGCCATGCGCTCACCGCGGACGGTTCAGCAGCGATAGGCAGCATCGCCGAGAGTAAAAGTAGCCACATAAATCTTATGCTCATGTCTTCACCCAAATTTACCGGATAGAACGTTGATTGTCGCGTAGCCTAGCAGGTTCTTGCAGCAACTGCCAATCGCAGGTGCCCACTTGGATTATTTTCATCGCACGCGCCCGCCGTTGAAACGCTGAAATATCAACGAGAGGATTATGATCAAGCCGTAGAAGAACTGTGTAAAGAAGCCGGTCAGCCCGGCCGCGATCACACCGGTCTCGATGAAGGCGACAAAAAATCAATTGTTAAACCAGCGATACGCGCTCGGCGCCGACGCCCCAAGCAAGCGCGCCTGCCAATGCCTCTCCGCCGGCAGCGGAAGAGTTTACCGAGTTTCCGCGCGAAATTCCAAACAATTGTTCCGGCGCCAGGCAGGTGATTGCGAAACAGCTGCGATTAAGTTATAATATCGCAAACTTTTTTTTCGTATTCACGAATTCTGCAAAATTTTTTGCAGAGGAGAGGAAATCATGTTGAAACGTATGCTAGTGCTTGGTCTTGTGTTCGGCTTGTTGCTGATCCCGTCAGTGACCAGCTTGGCGCAAGACGATATCCTGCTCTATGGCGGCAACCAGGATATCGAAAACATCGACCCGGCCACGGGCGAAAACTACTCGATCAACGGCGCGCTGCGCAGCCTTTACGACGCGCTCTACATTTACCGTGCCAGCGAGACAATCCCGCACTTGGTGGACAGCTACGAAGTCAATGACGACGCGACCGTATGGACCTTCCACTTGAAAGACAACGCCGTCTTTCACGATGGCAGCCCGGTCAATGCCGATGCGGTCGTTTACAGTTTCAACCGCATTCTGGCGATCTCGGGACCGCCGAGTTGGCGCTGGGCGACCATCGCCGACGAGAACACGGCGGAAGCCGTTGGCGAATTCTCCGTTCAGTTCACGCTGACGCAGCCCTATGCCCCCTTCATCGGTACGCTGCCGCAGTTGTTTGTCGTCAACCCGGCGATTGTCGAAGCCAACCTGGGCGACGATATGGGGCAGAGCTATCTGAAGGAGAACGCGGCCGGTTCCGGTCCCTTCACGCAGGGGCGCTGGGAGATCGGCAATCTCTACGAGTTCATTGCAGTCGACGACTATTGGGCGGGCTGGACCGGCGACGACCACCTCGATGGCTTCATCTGGATAATCCAGCGCGATGCCTCGACTCAGCTAAACGCGCTGCTGGCCGGCGAAACTCATATCGCCGATACCGTGGCCGCCAGCGACAAGGAGAAGATCACCGGTTCCGATGCCTACGCCTGGGAAGAACACGGCGGTTTCTTCACCAACACGCTCAAGATGAACAATACCGGGGAATACACCAGCGACATCAATCTGCGTAAAGCCGTCGCCCATGCCATGAACTACGAAGCGATGGTGCAGGCCCAGGACGTTTCAATCACAATTCTGCCCGGTCCGACCCCGGCCAATTTCGTCGGCTATGTCGACGGTCTGGATGTCCCAACATTCGATCTCGACAAAGCGCGCGAGTATCTGGCGATGACACCCTGGCCCGATGGCGGTATCACCCTGGATTATGTCTACGTCACCGACTTCCCACGCGAGGAAATCCCGGGTCTGATCTTGTTAGAGGGCTTGGCGGAACTGAATATCGAGTTGAACATGATCCCCATGCTTTGGCCTGATATGACCGCGAGTTGCGGCTCGCCGGAAACCGGCCCGGACATCATCAACATCTACACGCTGCCGCCATTCCTGGATCCCGATGCGCACCTCTACAATCAGTATCACTCCGACCAATGGGGCAGCTTCAATTCCTGCAGCTTCTACCACAATGACCGCGTCAACGAATTGCTGGATACCGCTCGCGTCACTGGCGATGCGGAGGCGCGCCAGGCGATGTACGCGGAAGTACAGGAGATCGTCGCCGCCGAACAACCCTCGGTCTGGATGTATACCGAAGACAGCAGCATATCGATCAATAGCTGCGTCAAAGGATTTGTCTACTCGCCGATGTATCCGCTCACGGTCCTCTTCCAGGACCTGTGGATGGAAGGTTGCTAGGCTAAGATTGCCAGCCTCCCTCAAGTAGTTGGGGGAGGCTGCCTTTAGGGCGGTGCAGCGCGCCCGGGGCTTATCCCACAACCAACAGAAGCGAAAATGCATGGCGGAAACTGTACTTCTGGATTTGGATAAGCTGAATCAAGCTCTGCCGTTCATGAGGACAAGTTTGGTAGAATACCTTTACGACGCAGCAGTATTCCTCCTTCATCATCATCGTCACCAGAGCGGATTGCGTTGTGAGGTAAGAAGCCTTGATGAGAATCTTAGCTACGCTACGCTCGTATGGACACGACGATATTCGGAAAACATGATTAATACGTTCGGCGATACTGGCTATGCAGTGGAATTTGCCGCTGAAGGTATGGCTTGTCTTACGATTCGAGCGACTACCAAATATACTGCCATTAAACGCTCGCAGAGACATGACGGTGTGGACTTCTGGTTGGCTGAAAGCGATGATCTAGACAAGTTTGCATTCCAGTTTGCTGCAAGAATGGAAAGCAAGGGTATTACTGAAGCAAGGTATCCCAGCGACATCAAGATCAAAGTAGACGAGGGCATCAATCAGTCCAAGCGTTCAGATGAAATACGGTTGCCTGCCTATATAATAGTTACTGACTTCGGCAAACCCGTTATTGTTATGGTGCAAAGATGACTACAAAAGCTCAGCATGTTAATCAATTGCATCGGGAAGCAATGGAATTGGCGGATGAATCATTCGTGGCAAGGCTGGAAAAAGATCGCAAACGGTACCTTCATTTCACACGCCTTGCCCTCGAAAAAGAAGCAGCAGCAGCCGAACTAATGGTGGACGAAGACGTCGAGCCCACCCGCTCTGTCCTGCATCGCTCTGCAGCCACTCTAGCCTGGCGCTGCCAAGAATATGACCGAGCCAAGAGACTCGCGTATCGCGCGCTTGCTGGCAACCCGCCGTCCGATATTGAGTGGGAACTCAACGACTTGCTAAGTACGGTAAAACTTGAAGAGGCCGGCATTCATCTTGGCAGGGGGCAACTGCAATTCTCGCTGCAGGGCGGAGAGATAGGCTATGGGAAGGCGGCTATATCCGAGCTAAGTTCTCGTATGCCGAGCATTCGAAGCATGCTGCAGATAACCGCGAAATGTTGCTATCGCCGGCTAAGCTATGTTGAGGGAGGTATCGTAGATGACTTCAGCGAAATCCCGATATTCGTCGACGGTTTCGCGCCTGGCAGCTTCATCGTGACCCTGCGACTAGGTAGCCCGATTCAAAACGAACTGCCCGGTTTTGAGCACTTCGAAAACATCGTTGAACCCTTTCTGGAGCATCTAAACCTGCTAGACAAGGGTGAGTTCTACGAACTTCAGCAGGAACTTGATGATCCCAACGCTTATCTTGGCTTTGTGAAAGCCGCGCGAAAGCTTGCCCCAGATGGCAATCGAGTAGACTCAGTCAAATTCCAGGCAAGTGTTCACGATCAACTCAAAATCGTGTCTTTCAAAGTAACACAGCGTCACCTGGCAGATGTCCCTTTGCCTGAACCTTCCGCGGAGCACGAGACGCTCAATGGATATATAGTGACAGACTCAGACCTGGAAAAAGAAGGCGTTCTGAAACTTGCAGATGGGCTGGTTAAAACCGAGTGTGTGCTGGTCACTGATGACAATGCGAAGTGGGATATCGAGGGTCCTGAAGATGTATTGGACGATATTGTTCGAGCGTACTTCAAACGCCGTGTTGCAATCAGTGGCAAACAAATGAAGAAGCAAAAGAACCGTGTCAATCGTATCCGCCTTGCCAGCACAAGTGATGTCTCTGCAATTGACGACCAGGATCAGCAAGAATCGACCGATATCCCCGCACTCTCATTGCCCGACGCTTAAGGTGCAAGCATGAACCTCCGATTCTACCTGCTGCGCCGTATCGCGCTCATCATTCCCACGCTGATCGGCCTCAGCATCCTTACCTTTTCCATCGCCCGCCTGGTGCCGGGCGATCCTGTCGGGCTGGCTGCCGGACCGCAAGCCACGGAAGAGATCAAAGAAGCGCTGCGGCGCGAATTCGGGCTTGATCAACCGCTGCCGGTGCAATATATCAACTATATGGCGGGTCTTTTCCGCGGCGACTGGGGGCAATCGCTCTATACGCGCCGCGATGTCTTGCCCGACTTGCGGACGTTCTGGCCGGCGACGCTGGAATTGACCACCATCGCCGTCATTATCGCTACGCTATTGGGTGTGCCGGCCGGCGTCATCTCGGCCATGTATCGCAATCGCTTGCCCGACCATGTCGCGCGGATATTGTCGCTCTTCTTCGTCAGTTTTCCCGCCTTTTGGCTGGCGATGATCTTCCAGACCTGGTTCGGTCGCGACCTGGGCATGTTTCCTATTAACAAACGTCTGCCGGTACTCGTCACGCCCCCGGCCACAACCACCGGACTATTTCTGATTGACAGCTTGATTCAACTCGATTTCGAGACCTTTCTCATCTCGTTAAAGCATATTTTTATTCCCTCGCTGGTGCTATCCTTTAGCGCCTTTGCCAGCATCACCCGCATCACCCGCGCCAGCATGGTCGAAGCGCTTGAGAAAGATTTCGTGCGCATGGAGCGCGCCATCGGCATTCCTTATCGCATCATCATTTTCAAATATGTGCTGCGCAACGCCTTCATCGCCACCATCACCATCATCTCGCTCAATTTTGGTTGGTTGATGGCCGGCGCGATATTGATTGAAACCATTTTTGATTGGCCCGGCCTTGGGCTATACGCTGTAAATGCCTCATTGAGCCTGGATTTCCAACCGATAATGGGCATCGCTTTTCTTTACGGCATCGTTTTCAGCCTGGTCAATATCCTGACGGATATCGTCTACGGCATGCTGGATCCGAGAATTCGCTATGGCTGAGTCGCGCCTACCCCCCTCTAAATCTCCCCCCGAGGCATCAGGGGGAGACTTGCAAGTCTCTACCGATGCTCGCCTTGAAGGCGGACAAACACCCCAACCCGATGCATTGGGGAGGGGCCGGGGCAGGGGTAGCAAGAAAAGAACGGCTCGCTCGGCGCGCTGGGAGAATATCTCGCGCGGCTTGTATCGCTTTGGCTCCAACCGACTCTCGATGATCGGTCTAGTGATATTGATCTTCGTTCTACTGGTCGCCATTTTCGCGCCGGTCATCGCGCCCTATCCCGAGGACGCCGCCGGCAAAACGCGTGTCATGGCGCGACTGCAAGCGCCGAGCGAGGAATTTGTCTTTGGCACCGACAAGATTGGGCGCGATATCTTCAGCCGCGTGGTCATGGGCACGGGATTGGCGCTGCAAGTCGGCACGATAATCATCCTGCTCGCCACGACCATCGGCGTGACTATCGGCGCCATAGCTGGATATGCAGGCGGCTGGCTTGACGACATCTTGATGCGAATCACCGATATTTTCCTGACTGTGCCCGCCCTGGTGCTGGCGATCGCAATCTCCGCGGCGCTGGGCAAGGGCATCATCAATGCCATGATTGGCATTTCGCTGGTCTGGTGGCCGGGCTTTGCCCGATTGACTCGCAGTCTGGTGCTGTCCTTGCGCGAAGAGCCCTTCGTCGAGGCTGCCTTTGGCATCGGCGCTGGCCACATGCGCATCATCTTTCGGCATATTCTGCCCAATGCAGTGTCTCCCATCATTATCAAGATGACCACCGACTTCGGCTTCGCGGTCTTGACCGCCGCAGCGCTGGGCTTCATCGGCTTTGGCGCGCAGCCGCCCACCCCGGAATGGGGCGCCATGATCAACGACGGCCGCCGTTATTTCCCCGATGAGTGGTGGATCGCGACCTTCCCCGGGCTGGCAATCTGGTTGATGGTTTTCAGTTGGAATCTTATCGGCGACGGCTTGCGCGACGTCTTGGATCCGCGCGCGCGGCGGTAGCTTGCCCATGGCCGATTTGCTCAACATAGAAGACCTGCACCTGGAGTTCCACACCTACGACGGCGTGGCCAAAGTGCTGGCGGGCGTCGACTTGAAAATGCAGCGCGGCGATGTGCTGGGCCTGGTTGGCGAAACGGGCTGCGGCAAATCGATGACAGCGCTTGCCGTGCCGCGTTTGATCCCGATGCCGCCGGGTAAGATCACTGACGGCCGCGTCACATTCGATGGCGAAGACATCCTGAGCAAGTCGGAAAGCGAAATGGAGACTTTCCGCGCCAGCCATCTGGGCATGATCTTTCAGGATCCGGTCACGAATCTGAATCCGCTCTTCACCATCCGCGAGCAACTGGTGGATTCTGTGCTCTATCAACAAGCGCGCGGGCAGAAGGTGCCCGGGCGGTGGAAGGGTTTCCTGCCATCGGTGCGGCAGTTGCGGGCCGATGCGCAGGAACGCGCGATTGAATTGATGCGCCTGACAGGCATTCCCGACGGCGACAGGCGAATTTTCGAGTACCCGCATCAATTCAGTGGCGGTATGCGCCAACGTGTCTTGATTGCTATGGCCTTGGCAGGCGATCCCGATTTGTTGATCGCCGATGAACCGACCACCGCCCTCGATGTCACCATTCAGGCACAGATCCTGCGCTTGATACGGTCCTTGGTCAAACAGCTCGGGTTGACTGTCTTGCTCATCACCCATAATCTCGGCGTGGTGGCGCGCAGCTGCGAACGCGTCGCCGTTATGTATTCCGGGCGCGTCGTTGAAGAATCGCCGGTGCGCGAGCTCTTCAAGAATCCCAAACATCCCTACACGCGCGGATTGATCAATGCCGTGCCACAAAAGGACGTCAGTCGCGGCGGACTGATCGGCATTCCGGGTATGATCCCGAACTTGATCGATCCGCCGGTGGGCTGTCGCTTCCATCCGCGCTGCGAACAGGCGATGGACATCTGCCGCCGGCAGGTTCCGGCGGCGACCCCGGTCGGAGCGGAACATACGGCGTCGTGCTTCCTGTACCCGGAGGATGCATGAGCCGTCTGCTGGAGATCAATCACCTGAAGAAGTACTTTCCCATTCGCGGCGGCTTGCTAAACCGACGGTTGGCGGACTTCCGCGCCGTCGACGACGTCAGCTTCATGCTGCAAGAAGGCAAAACGCTCGGATTGGTCGGTGAATCGGGTTCCGGCAAGACGACCATCGGCAAGTGCATATTGCGACTTTTGGAACCCACTGCCGGGCAGATCCTCTACGACGGACAGGACATCACGCATATCAAAGCCCGTGAATTGCGCCGCTTGCGCAGCGAGATTCAAATGATTTATCAAGCGCCGGCCGCCTCATTGAACGGGCGCATGACCGTCGGGCAGATTATCGGCGAGCCACTTTGGATCCACGAAAAACTGCGCGGAGACGAGGCGCGCGACCGCGTCATGGAATTGATGACGGTGGTTGGCTTGAAAGAAGAGCATTATTACCGCTATCCGCACGAATTTAGCGGCGGGCAACAACAGCGTATTGGCATCGCTCGCGCCCTGGCCGTGCAGCCGCGCCTGATCGTTCTCGACGAGCCGACCTCCGCGCTCGATGTTTCCGTTCAAGCGCAGATATTAAACTTGTTGCAGGACTTGCAAGATCAATTCGACTTGACTTATCTCTTTATCTCGCATGACCTGGGCGTGGTGCGTTATATGTGCGACGAGGTCGCCCTGCTTTATCTGGGGAAGATCGTCGAAGTGGCGAAGACCGAAGTCATTTTTGAAGAACCCAAGCACCCCTATACCCAGGCGCTGATTTCCGCCATTCCCGAACCCGATCCAGATCTGCAGCGGGAGGAAATCATCATCCGCGGCGATCTGTCGCACGCTTTTCCGCCGGGTGGCTGTCCCTTTGCGCCGCGCTGCCATGCTGAAAAACTTGCGAGCTGCGATTCTGTTTTGCCGCCGTTGCTCGAAGTGGATCAAGCGCATCTGGTCGCCTGTCATTTGCATCCATCCATATCGGCATCGGAGCCCGCTTGATGCTGAGCCAAATCACATTGGAAGATATCCGTCCCATCGCCATCGGCGCCGGCATTCTGGGTACAGGCGGGGGAGGCAATCCCTATTTGGGCGGTTTGCATCTGGCGTCGATCATTCGCGAAGCAGGACCGCAAACCATGCTTGATCCCTTTGCGCTGGACGATGACGCGCTGGTCTGTGTGGCCGGCAATATCGGCGCGCCGACGGTGAGCATCGAGAAGCTGCCGGAGGGCAGCGAGATGCTGCGCGCCTTAGGTCTGTTGGAAGCGCATATCGGACGCGCATTCGACGCCGTCGCCATTGCCGAAATTGGCGGCGCCAATTCTATGCAACCGGTGATTGCAGGTTTGCTGGCGGGCATTCCCACAGTCGATAGCGACAGCATGGGCCGCGCCTTCCCAGAGATCCAGATGTCATCGTTCCTATTTGACGGCGGCGTGACGGTAGCGCCCTACGCGATGGTAGACGCCGCTGATAACGCAGCGGTCGTGCCGCAAGCTGTCAGCGACCTTTGGGGCGAAAGAATCGCGCGCAATATCGCCGTCAGCATGGGCGCCCGCGCCGGGCTTGTGAGCACGATCATGACCGGCGCGCAGGTCAAAGCGACTGGCGTTCACTACACCATGACGCTCGCTCATCATCTCGGCTGCCAGGTGCTGGAGGCACAGCAGCAAAAGTGTGATGTGCCCGAGGTCGTGGCCGAGGTATTGGACGGCAAAGTCATCTTTCACGGAAAGATAACCGATGTCGACCGCCGCGTCAGCAAAGGATTCGCGCGCGGCGGCGTCCGCATCGAGAGCTTCAGCGGCGCCGACAAACTGGAAATCGAGTTCCAAAACGAATTCCTGATCGCGTTCATCAACGGCGAGGTGGCGGTGACGACCCCGGATCTGATCTGTATCGTCAGCGAAGATGAGGGTGAGCCGGTGACGACGGAGTTGCTGCGCTATGGCACGCGGGTGGCGGTCATTGCCGTGCCGGCGCCGCCGCAGCTCAAGACGGAGATTGCGCTGAAAGTGGTGGGACCTGCCGCCTTCGGCTACGATGTCGAGTTCTGTCCCTTGCCGGGCGGCGTGATTGGATTGTCCAGTGTCCCGTGAAGCGACGATACGGGTTTAGCGTGTTGTCGGTGATTATTTATTGGCGCGACTAGTTGTGAGAGGACGACAGATAATGAAAGTTAAATTGCTTGCGGCATTATTAGCTACATTATTTCTATACAATTTGGCATCGGCGCAGGGGTATGATATCCGCACCACTGGCAGAAATAATCTGCGGGCTGCGCCCAGCCTTGATGGAGCATTTCTTGAAACCGTACCATCCGGTACAGTCCTGACTGTTATCGGCGAGTTGAACCGCTGGCTGAAGATCAGCAGGAACGGCGGCGAAGTGTGGATGGCGGATTGGGTCGGTTACACACGTGTCGAAGGCGGCGAAGCGGCAGCATCCCAGCCGGTAAGCAATGTTCCCGCGCAAGTCGACAACTGCTGTTTTGTTGATCGGCAGTGCAATACGCCTGCCGACTGGGAGAATGGCTACTGGGCGTTCCAGAACGGCCAATGCGCAGCGCAGCCACAGGCACAGACGCCCGCACAGCCCATCAGCAATGTGCCCGCGCAAGTTGATAACTGCTGTTTCGTCGACCGGCAATGCCACAGCGCCCAAGACTGGGAAAGCGGCTATTGGGCGTTTCAGAATGGTCAGTGTCCGGTAACGACGGTCGCTCAGTCGGGGGCAGCCGCAAGCTCTGCGGCGCCGAGTTCTGCCGGGATACCGCTTTCGACGTCATACATGACAGAAGGCGTCAGGCGCTTCCTCGCCGATCCCGCCACCGATCCGTTCAACAATTGCTGTCATATGCGCTATCAAGATAAGGACTGCAGCGGCGATGCCGAGTGGGAAGCGGGCTATTGGGCTTTTCAGAATCGGCAGTGCATTCCGCCCGCGCCGCTTGGGTCGCGTCCGGCAATCGTGGGCAACGCCACATTTGTAAACGTTGTAGAAAGAGCCCTGGACTTGATAGCGATTCATGCGCCCGATTGGCTGAACTATATCTACAGCAGTGGAACGCTGAAGATCGACTTACGCCCGCCGGGGGGCGCTAATGGCTTTTTGAACAGGACCTGGACCATTGCGAGCGAAGATCGTGTCTGGATGCCCGACCCCCATTTTCTTGCGGGTTTTGCAGGCTTCATCGCGCATGAAGCTTGTCATGCCATCCAGCAACGAACTTACTCCCAGTCGCCGGGCTGGACCAACGAAGCTGGTTGCGTCGAGGCGCAGTTGGCTGTCATCGAGGCCATCAGTCCCAACTCCGGGGACGTCCGCTGGCTGCGGGATCTGATCGCCAATATCCAAAACCCCGAACGCTGGTGGTGGTAGAGATACGATAGCTCATTCGGGGGTTGTTGGATTCGTATCAATAATTACACAGGGACAGGACAGGTTGAGAACTAGGAGTTCTCGGATGAAAGCGAAACTGTTAACGACAATAATAGCCGTGCTTCTTTTATGCAGCCTGGCATCGGCGCAGGGGTATGATATCCGCGCCACTGGCAGAAATAATCTGCGGGCTGCGCCCAGCCTTGATGGAGCATTTCTCGAAACCGTGCCTTCGGGTACAGTCTTGCATGTCGTTGGCAGGTCAGGCAGATGGCTGCAGATCAGTCGAAACGGCAATGAAGTCTGGATGGCGGACTGGGTCGGTTACAGCCGCGTCGAAGGCGGTGAACCGACCGCTTCCCAACCCGCGAGCAATGTCCCGGCACAAGTTGACAACTGTTGTTTCGTGGATAGGCAGTGCAATACCGAGCAGGACTGGACAGACGGGTATTGGGCCTTCCAGAACGGCCAATGCGCAGCGCCGGCGCAATCTCAGACTCCCGCACAGCCCGCGAGCAGCAGTCCCGCGCAAGTTAACAACTGCTGCTTCGTGGATCGCCAGTGCTCCACCGATGCTGAGTGGACCGATGGCTATTACGCTTATCAGAATGGTCAGTGCCCGGCATCATCCGTCACCCAACCAGGGGTAGCGGCTCCAATCGTTGAGAGCATAAACGTTTGGACGCCCAACATGACCGAGGGCGTCAAACAGTTTTTGGCCAATCCGTCGAGAGATCCCTTCAACAATTGCTGTTACATGCACCATAACACTTGTCACAGCGAGGAAGACTGGCAGCGTGGCGCCGCGCAATATCAGAATCGCGAGTGTGTTCACCCCGCGCCGCTCTGGACGCTTCCCACAGTAGTGAGCCACGAAACGCCAGTGGGCGGCGCAAGATTTACGGACCTGGTGAATGCTGCCCTGGATCTGATGCGGAATCACGCGCCGGAATGGCTGAAATATCTTCAGGTCAGTGGTGTGCGGCGGATTGAACTGCTACCGGGGTACAGAACAGCAGGGTTCTTCAACCAGCAATGGTTGACAGGGCTCGGCTATTGGAGCGAGCAGCAGAATGATCCCAATTGGACGCCCGACTTCAACTATATTTTGAGTTATGCGAACGGCATCACGCATGAGGCTTGCCATGCCATCAAACAACGTGTCTACACCCAAACTGCCGGCTGGGCAAACGAAGTGCCTTGCCTTGAAGCGGGGAGTGCTGTAAGTGAAGCCATCAGAGCCGGCTCCTAGGACGTGGGTTGGCTGCGGAGAATGGCTGGACAATAACCAGAACCCTGAATACCGGCGGTAAAGACGTGACGCAGGCTGCCGGCGATGGGATAGCGTAAGCGCAGATTGACGGACGCGAGTCTATTTTCACATAAGGAGAACAAAACATGAGAATCGGAATTGATGTCGGCGGCACCAACACCGATGCCGTCTTGATGGATGGCACGACCGTCGTCAGCTCGACCAAGACGCCGACTACCGCCAACGTATCGGAGGGCATCGCTACCGCCTTGCGGGGTGTTATTGCGGATTCGGGCATCGACACGGCGACCATCGACGGCGTGATGATCGGCACCACGCATTTCACCAATGCTGTGGTCGAGCGCAAGCACCTGACGCCAACCGCTTGTATTCGCCTGGGGTTGCCGGCCACGGTTTGCCTGCCGCCCATGGTTGACTGGCCCGATGACCTGCGCGATATTGTCGGTGGTATGTCCCCCCCTAGAGAGGGGGGGAGCGTGGAAGGGGGGGCCACAGTTTTTTTGGCGCATGGCGGCCACGAATTTGACGGGCGCGAAATCTCGGCCTTTGAACCTGACGAGGTCCGCGATATCGCCGAAAAGATTAGAGACGTTGGCTTAAATGCCATCGCCATCTCGTCGGTGTTCTCGCCGGTCAATTCGACCTTTGAGGAACAGAGCGCCGAGATCGTGCGTTCGGTGATTCCGGACGCCAATATCACGCTGTCGAGCGAGATCGGGCGCATCGGTTTGCTGGAGCGTGAAAACGCCGCCATCATGAATTCCTGCTTGCGCCAATTGGCGGCGCGAACGGTTGATGGTTTCAAAGCCGCTCTCGACGAATTGCAGATCACGTCACCCTTTTACATCAGCCAAAACGACGGCACCTTGATGAATGCCGATTTCGCCAAGGAGTATCCGGTGCTGACCTTTGCGTCGGGACCGACGAACAGCATGCGCGGCGCGGCATTCCTCAGCGGACTCAAGGATGCCATCGTGGTCGATGTCGGCGGCACCACTACCGATATCGGCGTCTTGCAGCACGGCTTCCCGCGGGTTGCGGCGCTGGCCGTTGATATCGGCGGCGTACGCACCAACTTCCGCATGCCCGATACCTATTCCATCGGTTTGGGTGGTGGCAGCTTGATCGAGAGCGACCCCCTAAAGGTAGGCCCGCGCAGCGTTGGATATGAATTGACCGAGAAGGCGCTCGTATTTGGCGGTGATGTGCTGACAGCGACCGATATCATCGTGGCCGGCGGGGACGATGATATCGGCGACTCCAGCGCTGTGGCCGATTTGGACAGGGATCTGGTGTCGGCAGTGCGAGCGCGCATCATGGAGATGATCGCCATCGCCGTCGATCGCATGAAAACCAGCGCCACACCGGTGCCGGTCATCGTAGTCGGCGGCGGCAGCATCCTGGTCACCGGCGAGATTGAAGGCGCATCTGAAATCATCAAACCCGATCACTTCCCGGTCGCCAATGCTATCGGCGCCGCCATCGCCCAGGTCGGCGGAGAATGCGATCGCATCTTCTCGTTGGCCGAGCTCAGCCGCGACGAAGCGCTTGACCAGGCCAAACAGGAAGCCTCGGATCGCGCGGTCAACGCCGGCGCCGCCGCCGCAAGCGTCGATATCGTGGATGTCGAAGAAGTGCCGCTGGCCTATCTGCCCGGCAATGCCACCCGCATTATGGTCAAAGCTGTCGGCGATTTGGTGGGGGCCTAAGATGCGCATCATTGACGAAACGGTACTGGAAGACCTGGCGCTTGGCGCAGCGGTCTTGGGAACCGGCGGCGGCGGCGATCCTTACATCGGTAAACTGATGGCTCGTCAAGCCATCCGCGACTACGGTCCTGTTGAACTTTACACGCTGGACGAACTGGAGGATGACGACCTGGTCGTGCCCACCGCCATGATGGGGGCGCCCACGGTCATGGTCGAGAAGATGCCCAACGGAGACGACATCGTCAACGCTTTTCAGTCGGTCGGCAAATACATCGGCAAACCGGTCAAGGCGACGATGAGTATCGAAGCGGGCGGGCTCAATTCCGTGGTGCCGATTTATTGCGCCGCGCGGCTGGGCGTGCCCATGGTCGACTGCGACGGCATGGGACGCGCTTTCCCGGAACTGCAGATGGTCACGCATACCATCCACGGCATTTCATCGACGCCCTTCGCCATGTCGGACGAGCGCGGCAATACTGTGCTGATGGAGACGATCAGCAACTTGTGGACGGAAACTTTCGCTCGCAGCGTCACGGTCAATATGGGCGCTATGGCGATGATCGCGCTCTATGCGGCGACGGCGGCCGAACTGCGCGAAGCCGCCATCCCCGGTACGATCACCTTGGCCGAGGAGATTGGCAAAGTCGTGCGCCGCGCTCGGCTCGAGGAAGAGGAGCCGGTGGAAACGATCCGCGCGGCGGTCGGCGGGTATCTGATCTTCAGGGGCAAAATCGGCGATGTCGAACGGCGCACCGAAGCCGGCTTTGCCAAGGGCGATGCCACCGTCGACGGCATTGACGAATACGCCGGCCAGTCGCT
>JAPOOU010000136.1 GCA_026713245.1 Chloroflexota bacterium | reverse complement strand
ATCAAGGGAGCTGAAGTCACCCTAAAATCCATTGACATTAGGGGAAGATAGGAGCGGCTTGGCAGCGCAAAACCCTTGTTTTCACTAGCTTTCGGGGATTTTGGGTTCCCCCTGAATGAGAATTTTCCGGTCAAGCGTTTTTTCCCTCCCGACTGGGTTGTTTCGGAATGTAGCAAGTGGTAGCCGCTCGGCGCGTAACCGGCGAAAAGGTCCCAGGAATGTCGTGCTCACGCAAAATCGCAAGCCTACTCGTCGCTAGAGCGACGCGGTTTACGTAAACAGGAGCATAGCGGAAAGGGCAAAGCAAAGGGCGACTATATAGTCGCCCTTTGCCCCGTTGGGCGAGAATTGCTGAAGTCTCTTGAGCCAGTGTCCAAGTTTTCGGGACCATTACAGTCACGCCCTCCCCAATGCTTTGGGTCGCGTAGACACTGACCGCCGACACTGACCTCCGGGAGGGACGAGGGAGGGGTTAAACCCTATCCCTTGAGGCTGCCCTGCGCGGTCACGCCGCTGATCAGGTGCTTCTGGCCGAAGTAGAAGACGACCAGCATCGGGATGATCATCAGCATCGAGAAGACCATAATCAGGTTAAGGCTATTGTCCTCGCCTTCAAAGCCCTGCAAGGCGTTCAAGCCCAGCGCCAGGGTCCAGAGTTCCTTGTTCGAACCCAGGTAAATCAGCGGATTCAGGAAGTCGTTCCAGGCGAAGGAAAAGGCGAAGATCGACACCGCCGCCAGCACCGGCCGCGACATCGGCATGAAGATGCGCCACCAAACACCGAATTCGGAACAGCCGTCAATACGGGCCGAGTCATGAATATCGTCCGCTATGCCGCGGAAAAACTGTCGATACAAGAAGATATAAAAAGCATTGTGCCCGAGTAGACGAGGCAAGATTAGCGGACCAAAGGTACGCGTCCAGCCAATCTCGTCGAAAAACAGAAATAGCGGAATTAATCGCACCACATAAGGCAGCATCATCGTCGCCAGCAAGATGCCAAAGAAGATATTGCGCCCGGGGAAGGGAATGCGCGCGAAGGCGTAACCAGCCATCGTGCAGGGCACCCAGGCGCCGAATAGCGAAGCCACCACGATGACCATGGTATTACGCGTATACTGGAGGATCGGGCGCGCCTCAAAGAGATAAGGATAATTCTCCCAAGCGACGGGATCCGGGATTAACTCCAGCCGGCGAATGGTAATCTTGTCGCGCGTTTTCAGCGAAGTTGAGACCGTCCACAGCAGTGGCACCATCATCACAATTGCGCCAACGGTCAGGATCATATAGACGATGATATGGCGAACCATTTTGCTTCTGGGATCTTCAATCATACCTGTTTCCTAGTTGCGCGCGCGCTCACCCAGGCGGGTTGTACCGTCTAGGTCTCATCGTCCTGCGAGTCCCCGTAAAACACCCAGCGATTCGACGTATACACCAACAAGATCGTCAAAACAAAAATGATGAGGAACAGAATCACCGACAGCGCGGCCGAATAGCCGAATTCGAAATCTCGAAAGGCTTTGTTATAGACATGTAGCATGTAAACAAGCCCAGCTTGTAAAGGCCCTCCATTGGTGCCGATGAGAATGAAGACCTGTTCAAAGATCTGAAAGCCGCCAATCAAAGCCAATAGCAAATTGAAGAAAATCGTCGGCGTCATCAGCGGGACAGTAATGTAGAGGAGGCGATGCCAGCCGGTTCCGCCGTCTATCGCCGCCGCCTCGTAAAGATCT
>JAPOOU010000241.1 GCA_026713245.1 Chloroflexota bacterium | reverse complement strand
ACTTGATCTCACCGGCGACAAGTGGCGGGGACGCGCTGGTTGGGCGCCGACCAACGCCTCTTTTGTGTCCAACGTAACTGCCATGCGCGTCTTGCTGGGCGACTGTGATACAGAGGATTGGCTGGAAGCAATGATCGCCAATGACATTCAGTCCTATCCCAAGAACACGCCGATTGTGAAGGCCGTGATTGATGGCGAAATCGTCGCAGGATTGGTCAATCACTATTATCTGTTCCGTTTCCTGGCCGAAGATCCCGATATCAGCGCCACTTTGCATTTTTTCCCGGATGGCGACCCTGGTTCGCTGATAAATGTCGCCGGGGCCGCGATCCTCGAATCCAGTGATCAGCCGGAGCTCGCCCTGCAATTTGTCGAATACATGTTGAGCGACAGCGCGCAAGCCTATTTTGCGTCGAAGACTTACGAGTATCCGCTGGTGGCCACGGTCGAACCGTCGGTAGATCTGCCATCGCTGGAAGAAATCGAATCGCCCGCGATTGATCTGTCGGATCTGGATGACTTGCAGGGCACGCTGGAAATGATCGAAGACAGCGGCGCGCTGGATTAGCCACCGTCTGCGGATATTGCGGGGCGGGATTTTATCCCCGCCCCGCAATAGAAGAAAGATATGCAACTTTCACAAATAATCCCCCCGCAACTTCGGCCGCCGCAGCGCGCGATTTCGCGCATGCATTTCGGCAATCGACAATTGACGCAGGTCGTCAGCCTTTTCGTGGTCGCAATCGTCATGACTCCAATCGCGTTTGTCATCATTCGAGCGTTCGGAGCGGGCCAGGAGGGCATCGACTACCTGTTGAAGGCGCGAAATCTGCAGATCGTGGCGAACAGCCTCGCTTTGATGCTTGCAACCACGATTCTTGCCTCCGCCATCGGCATTCCATTTGCCTGGTTGACGAGTCGCAGCGATCTGCCCTGGCGGCGCGCCTGGCTGGTACTCGGCTTGCTGGCGATGGTCGTACCGTCCTATCTGACGGCTGTGACCTTCACAGAAGCCTTTGGACCAAAAGGCATGCTGCAAGAATTGCTGGAACCATTGGGCGTCGAGCGCTTGCCGAATATCAAAGGATTTTTCGGCGCGACTCTGACGCTGACTGTGGTCACTTATCCGTATATTTTGTTGCCGGCGCGCGCAGCGCTGTTGCACAGCGATCGCAGCCTGGAAGAAGCCGGGCAGAGCCTGGGTCTCAATCGCTGGCAGGTTTTTCGCCGGGTGACGATGCCGCAGCTTCGTCCCGCGCTCACGGCGGGCATGTTGATGACAGCGCTGTATTGTCTCAGCGACTTCGGCGCGGTCGCCGTCATGCGCTTTAACGCTTTCACACGCGCCATCTTCGTCCAAACGGAATCCTTCCGCATGGACAAGGCCTCGTTGCTGGCGCTGGTACTCATCGGATTGACGTTAATCTTGCTGCTGATCCATTCGCGCATTCAGTATAGAGGACGTCACTACCGCATCGGTACCGGCGCTGCGCGCGAACTGCAAACAGTGAGTTTGGGGGTATGGCGTATTCCAGCGGTATTATTCTGTTTCTGTGTAGTCTTCGTCAGTGTAGCTGTTCCGCTGCTGGTGCTTTTGAGTTGGCTGATCGGACGCACGATAAGCAATCCCGTGACTGTGCCGATCACGGAATTGCTACAGAATACAGTCGCCGTAAGCGCTATAGCCGCGCTGGTCGTGACGATGGCGGCGCTGCCTCTGGCGCTGCTTGCCATGCGAAAAAGCTCGCGGATAAATCGCTGGCTGGTGAACCTGGCGTATACCGGCAATGTCTTGCCCGGCATCGTCATTGCGCTGGCGCTGGTATTCTTTGCCTCGCAGAATTTGCTGAGCCTGTATCAGACACTGCCGCTTCTGATTGTTGGTTATGCCATCCGGTATCTTCCCTTTAGCATAAGCGCAACGCAGAGCGCATTTGAGCAGATCAATCCGCGCTACGAAGAAGCGGCCCGCAGCTTGGGTCTTTCGGCAGGCCAAGCGTTGATTCGCATCACCGTGCCCTTGGCGCGCGGCGGCATTTTGGCCGGATCAGCGCTCGTGTTTTTGAACGTGATGAAAGAATTGCCCACCACGTTAATCTTGCGACCGATCGGATTTCGTACCTTTGCTACGCGCATCTGGAGCGCCTACGATGAAGCGTTTTTGTCGTCCATCGCGCTACCTGGATTCGCGCTGATCGTAGTATCAGCCGTCGCCCTGGCAATCATTCTGCGCCGTGAAGACACAGCTCACTAGCAAGTCGGTGATTACTGTATGCAATTCGGATTCTTAATCTCCCAAGCCGTTTCCCTCTTTATGCCAAGAGATTTTCCTCTATGCTAGGGCGCGACAAGTCACCATATCGCCAAAATTGTCGTGGAACTTTCGCTACATACTGAGAAACTCACCAAACTATTCAACGGCGACCAGCCTGCCGTTGAAGACGTTTCACTCCAACTGCGAACCGGCGAGTTCCTCACGATCCTCGGACCAAGCGGAGGCGGCAAAACCACCACATTGCGCCTGCTGGCGGGCTTTGAACGTCCTACCAGCGGGCTGATTCAGATCGGCGACGCCATTGTCGCCGACGACAGTCATTACACGCCGCCGGAAAAGCGTCGGGTCGGTATGGTTTTTCAGGACTACGCGCTCTTCCCGCATTTGAATGTGGCGCAGAACATAGGCTTTGGATTATCCAGCCACAATAAAAACTCTCGAATGCAGGTGCAGCGCATGCTGTCGCTGGTTGGCCTGACGCTGTTCGCGGATCGAATGCCGCATGAACTGTCGGGCGGTCAACAACAGCGGGTCGCGCTAGCGCGCGCTTTGGCGCCCAATCCCGACATCCTGTTGCTGGACGAGCCGTTTTCCAACCTTGATACCGGCTTTCGAGCGCAGGTCCGCAGCGATGTGCGCAACATATTGTTGGAAACAGAAACCAGCGCGGTCTTTGTCACGCACGACCAGAACGAAGCCTTGAGCTTGTCTGACGAAATCGCGGTGGTCTTTGCCGGGAAGCTCTTGCAGGTAGCGACGCCGCATATCATTTACAACCGCCCCATCAACAGTCAAGTCGCCCATTTCATCGGCGAGGCGAACTTCTTGCCGGGCGAGGCGCAGGGGCTGACCGCCGCCAGTCCGATTGGAACAGTTAAGCTCTTCCATCCCAAGCGGGGACCGGTGCAATTGATGATCCGCCCGGAAGCGCTACACGTCAATTTCACCGAAGAGGGATTGGCGGCGTCCGTGCTCTGGCGCGAGTTCTATGGGCATTATCAAAGACTGGGGCTGGCGCTGGAAGACGGTACCGAGTTGGTCGCGCGCACGGGCGTGGACCGTTTTTTCCAGCGGGGGGACAAGACCTGGGTGTCGCTGGCGTTGCCGGCGCTGGCGTTTGACTCGAATGGAGCAAGCGAACCATAGCGCCAAGGCACTTTAGTTCGCTAGAATCCTTGAATTGACTGACTGCTTATACGCCCGGCAACCACATTCTGAAGACCGTACCACGATTCCGTCCCGGGCTGCTCACGGTAATCTTGCCACCGTGCGCCTCCACGATTTCTTGAGCAATCGCCAGGCCCAAGCCAGTTCCCCGGCGCGGACCGCGCGCCTTGTCAACTTGATAGAAGCGCTCGAATATGCGCGGCAGCTCCTCTGTGGTGATCCCAATGCCGGTATCGCGAATCGTTACAGAAATACCATGCCCTTGCGCCTCCGTCGCCACGCGTACGATCCCTCCCGCGTCGGTAAAATTCAAGGCGTTGCCGACTAGGTTGGTCAGCACCTGCGCCAGGCGGTCGCCGTCTCCACGGATCGAGGGCACGGCTTCGCAGGACGACTCCAGCTTTATGCCCTGGTTTGCCGCCAGCACCTGCAAGCTCTGTACCACGCCTTCGGCTAGCTGAGACATATCAATGGGCTCGAGTTTCATCGACAAACGGCCCGCCTGCAATTGCTCCAGATCGGTCAATTCCACGACCATGCGGTTTAGGCGGCTTGCTTCTTCGAATATAATCTGCGCCGCCTCTTTCGGATCTTCCGCGGCGCCATCGATGATCGCCTGGGAATAGCCCTGAATCGAGGTCAGAGGCGTCTTCAAGTCATGGGATACATTACCGAGAAAGTCTCGCTGGGCGTTGTTCGACGCCAAGACTTCCGCCGTCATCCGATTGAAGGAAGTCGCCAGCGATCGCAATTCCGGCGGGCCACTCGCCGGAACATGCACTGCATAATCGCCGCGAGCGACGTCGGTCGCGGCTCGGGCAAGCCGCTGCAGCGGCTTGGCAATTGTTCGGCTTATCAGCGCTGCCAAGATGATCGAAAAGACTATGCCGGCAAGCCCGGCCTTTATAAGGGGCGGCGCCAGGGAATTGCCGAAAACCGCCAGTGTCTCGTGCAGGCGGACGGTTGGCCGGGGCTCCGCCAGAATCCAGAGGTTGTCGCCCGCTGAGCGGCTAAGCAAGCGCCGTTGCTGTCGGAACATGACCCCGCCGTAGAGCCATTCGCTGCCGCCGGGGTCGGCAAATGCGCCGAAAAACTGCTCCCCGCCCCTTCTCAAGACTTTCGCCAGCGGATCGCTCTTGTAGCTGTCGACGCGCAAGTGGATCGTTTGCCCGGGCTGAAATCTGTTGGCGCTGTCGTAGAGCACCATCGGTCCGTCTTGAGTCAGCCATATTTGCATCGTACGCAATTTGCGCGACTCTGCAAAGGCATCCAGCATTTCGGGAATTTGTTCTTGAATGAATTCGAGATTGGGGTCTCTGGGCAAATCGGCGATAAAGTCCAGCAGATTTAGACCCTGCGTCAAGGCCGCCAATCGTTCATATCTCGGTTGCGGGGGAGCCGGTTGGTTTCCGATCAACACCAAGAGCGCCGCGGCAATTACTCCCAGCGCTACCATCAAAAGAACGAGGTAGGATGTTAGCAGCCTTGAGCGCAATCCAAATCCGCTCGGCGGCATCAAATCAGGTTTGCCGCGCTCACGCATAATTACAGGCCTTCTCCTTGCATGAGCTAAGCGGTAAATAGAATAAGAGAAAGCGCAAGGGCCTAGCGATCATCGAGCTTATAACCCACGCCCCATACGGTCTCGATGCTAGCGTCCATGCCGGTCAGTTTGTGCCGCAAGTGCGCGATATGAACATCGACCGTCCGAGTCTCTCCGGCGAAGTCATATCCCCACACGACATCCAGAAGTCGCTCGCGGCTGTAAACGACGCCCTTGTTCTCGGCGAGGGTTTGCAGTAGATCGAATTCTTTCATACGCAGGTCTACCCCAAGGTCCCCCACCTCAACGGTGCGGCGCTGCGGATCAATGCGTAAATTGCCAATCACGATCGGCGCAGGCGCGTCAGTGTGATTGCTGGCGCGATCGGTTCGGCGGAGGATCGCCTTGACGCGCGCGACCAACTCCCGCGGATTAAAGGGCTTGGTAAGGTAGTCGTCCGCGCCCAATTCCAATCCGACAATCTTGTCAATATCGTCGCCGCGCGCGGTCAGCATGATAATCGGAACATCCGACTCGGCGCGCACCTTTCGACATACTTCCAAGCCATCCATGCCGGGCAACATAAGATCCAGGACGACCAGGTTAGGCGCGTCTTCCATGATCTGACGACGGGCGCTTAGCCCGTCTGTGGCGCATGTTACCTGATAGCCATCCTGTTCCAGGTACATTCGCGCCAGATCAATTATCTTTTGCTCGTCGTCGACCACCAAGATTGTTTCGCTCATACCTGCATTCTCAATAGGAAACGGAATCTGCCGCCCGTTGCCTGGCGCAGCTTTCGAATTACGCGCGCCAGCGCAAGTCTAACTACATTATGCCAAAGAACGATGGCGGCACCGTTACATTTCTGTAAACTTCGTGTAAATTTCCAATCCGGACTCGCGGCAACTGCGAGGTCGGCGAGTGTGTCGATGAGTATGGGGCCGCGAGCGGAACCCGCCAGCGATCAATCTATAGGCTACTTCGGGTTTTTGCGCTACAATATGCGCCTTGTCTGAAACTTACACGAGACCACGGCCATGAGTTTGCTGGAAGTCATCCAACCCGATAATCCCGTTCTACGCAGGCAAGCGGCCCGCATAAACGATTTTGGCGCCCCGCTGCAAGACTTGATCAACAACATGTACGAAACCATGATTGACGCGGAAGGCGTCGGTTTGGCGGGTCCGCAAGTCGCTAGAAGCTTGCGCCTAGTCCTGGTCCGGCTGCCTGATGACGAGGACAGTCGGGAATCATACGGCGACGATGCGGGCAAATTGTATGTCGTGGCAAATCCAAAAATCAGCAAGCGTAGTCCCGATACAATTTCCGGGGTAGAGGGCTGCCTGTCTTTGCCGGGGCTGCTTGGCGATGTTGAGCGCCACCAAAGCATCGAGGTGACCGGGCAAGACCGAAACGGCAACCCTATGTGCCTGCAAGCCAGTAACTGGTTGGCGCGCGTCTTCCAGCACGAAATCGATCACCTGGATGGCAAGCTCTTTATCGATGTCGCCACCAGTGTTTGGCGCCCCGAAGAAGAAAATGGCGTTGTTGAAAGGGAAGCCTGAGCGCCGATGAGCGTCAAGATTCGCCTCGCTTCCAAAAAAGACGCAACGCAGATACTTAAGATTTACGGTCCTGTCGTTCGCCTCACGCATATTTCATTCGAGCACGAAGTCCCAGACGCCAGCGAGATCGCTGAGCGAATCGCGCTGACCTTGTGTCAGTATCCATGGCTCGTCTGCGAAATTGACTCGCGAATCGCCGGCTATGCTTATGCGGGCGCTTTTCGCAGCCGAGAGGCCTACCAGTGGACAGTTGAGACCACAGTTTATGTTCACGAGGGCTACCAGCGCCGCGGCGTCTCCCGCGCATTGTATTCTTCGTTATTGGCGATTCTGCGCGCGCAGGGCTACCGTAGCGCCATCGGCGTCATTGCCATGCCAAACGCCGCCAGCATCCGGGCGCACGAGGCCCTGGGTTTTCAAGAAATCGGCGTTTTCAGTAATGTCGGTTTCAAAGCCGGGGCCTGGCGCGATACGGGCTGGTGGCAACTTGACTTGAGCCCGGCATTGGAGCGGCCGCAGTCTCCGCGACCAATTGGCGATCTTGTGCATCGGGACGGTTTCGACGACCTCCTGCAAACGGGGCTGCCCGGAATAAAGATCTAGCTTTACCGATCACGTAAAAACGAGGGTGAAAACATGGCAGACGGCAAACGGCCTATCACAGCGGATGACCTCAAAAGGATCAATTACGTTCAGGATCCGCAAATCAGTCCCGACGGGCGCTTCGTCGCCTTTGTCAAAGTGACGCCTGATCCACTGGAACGCGGCTACAAGCGCAATATCTGGCTCTTTCCACTAGGGGACGGCGAAGCGTTTCAACTGACCCGCGGTGACAAAGACAGCCGACCATCATGGTCTCCGGATGGCAGGCATCTCGCATTTGTATCGACGCGCGGCGACAAAGCGCAGGTTTATTTGCTGCCAACCAATGGCGTTGGTGGCGAGGCGCGCGCCTTGACCAATATGAGAAACGGCGCGCATAGCCCGGCTTGGTCACCGGACGGGACGCAGCTCGCCTACCTGGCGCCGGAAAGCGAAGACGAGCGAAAGGGCGCGCCTGCGGAAGACAGCGTTACCTCGCCGCCACTTGACAAGCTGGAAAAGAAACATCGAAGAGAACGAGAAGACGAAGACGAGCAAATGCGCTGGGACCCGCGCGAGATGTGGCGCATTCCCTATCGGCGCGGTACCGCCTTCGTGGACGAGCGATACGATCAGATTTACGTGATTGACATCGAGGAAGTCAGCGAGAGCGCAGCCCGCCGCCTGACGGATATCGGCGCCGATCACTCGCAGCCGCGCTGGTCCGCCGATGGCGCCTCAATATTTGCATCGCGCACAACCGACCCGGAAGGCGACGAACCTTGGCGGTCGGAGAACCTGTATCGCATTGATGCGGCTTCTGGTCAAGCGACGCCAATGACCGACGGCGCTCATAGCAACTACGCGCCGCTACCGTCGCCGGACGGCAAGTGGCTGGCATTTGGGCGCGTTCCGATTGGCGTCACTGATATTCCCATGCGCCTGCTCGTTATGGCTGTCGACGGCTCTGATATTCGAATCGTCAACGAAGCGATCGATCGCGAGGCGGTCGAATGGGCCTGGTCGCAAGAAAACCAGTTGGCTTTCACCGTGGAAAGCGAAGGCAGGACCTTACCCTGGATCTACGACCCTGCCAGCGATACTTCGCGCCAGCTGCACGACGGCCTCTACGATATCGAGCAATTCGACATTGGCGCCGGCGGTTTGATGTCCATGACCGTGTCCACGCCGCAGAACCCCCAGGAACTCTATATTCTGCGCGATGGGGACTTCGTCGAAGCGAGCCGATTCAACTGGGACTGGCTGAGCGAGGTCATCGTTCAAGACGCGCGCGAACTACGCTTTCAATCGCCCCACGGCGAAATACAAGGTTGGTACTTGCTTCCGGTCGACTATCAGCCCGGGCAGACCTGCCCGCTGGCGCTGAACATTCACGGCGGTCCCCATGCCACTTGGGGATACGCTACCAAAACGATGTGGCACGAATGGCAATTCCACGCCGCGCGCGGATACGCCGTTTTCTACTGCAATCCACATGGCAGCGGCGGATACGGCGAAGACTTCATGCGCAAGTTGCACGCCGCCTGGGGACCCGTCGCGATGGACGACATCATGGCCGGCGTGGATGCTTTTCTCGAACTCGACATAGCTGACGGTGAAAAAATGGCCATCACCGGCGGATCCTACGGCGGTTACATGACGGCCTGGATCATCACACACAGCGACCGCTTCAAGGCGGCGGTGGCCCAGCGCGGCGTCTATAACATCACCAGCTTCTACGGCACATCGGATGTTCCACTGCTGATGTCAAATGAATTTGACGCCGAACCCTGGGAGAATCATGATGCCTTCTGGGACAATTCTCCGCTGAAGTACGCTGCCAACATAAAGACGCCCCTCTTGCTCATTCACTCGGAAAACGATTTTCGCGTTCCGATAGAACAAGGGGAGCAGCTTTTCGCCTGGGTCAGGCGGGCGACGGACACGCCGATAAAAATGCTGCGCTATCCGCGCGAAGGGCACGAGCTTTCTCGCAGTGGCGAGCCAGAGCACCGGATCAGTCGTCTGGCCGAAATGATCGACTGGTTCGACAGGTATGTGAACGATTAATTAGGACGCCCTAAGAAACCGCTTGGGTAGGAAATTGCTGCGAGAATATCGTGAAATAAAGGCGCACTTTGGCGATGACGTCTCGCCGCTCTTTATCCGGCAGCAAACCGAAAACAGCGCGCAATTGATCCATCAGACCGCGCTGCACCCCAAGAAACCGGCGCGAGCCCTCTTCCGTGAGAATAACATCCACTGAACGCCCGTCGGTGGCGCTGCGGCGGCGCTGCACCAAGGGCGGGTCCATGGCTTCCAGCCGTTTAACCAGGCCGGTCATGGTCGCGTTGGTCAAATGATGCTCGCGGGCGATATCGCCGATGCGGCACTCGCCCTGGTTTTCCGACAGCGTCTTAAGCACGTAGAACTGCGGCGGTGTGAGTTGCTGCGCGTCGAAGTGGCTGGCAAGGCGCTTCTCGCCATCAGTGACGATATCGAAAAGCAGCGACCAAAGCTCGGCTACGTCTCGATCGAGATTATCATCCACGCCACCTGTCCCTCCTAGATCGCGCGTTCATTGCCCAAGGCATCCCATACATCCAGCTTGCCGCGAATCTCGCGGATAACCTCGTCTACAAACTCCGACGTGCTGGCGCGCCCACCCAAGTCCGTGGTCTTGATCCCGTTGTAGACCGATTCAAGGGTGCTTTCATAGATGGCGCGGCTGGCATCGGCGGCTTTTTTGCCGTCGATATAGCGCAGCAGGGCGCCACACGCCAAGATCATAGCCATCGGGTTGGCGATATTTTTGCCCTGCAGGCTCGGCGCAGTGCCATGCGGCGCTTCGGTGACGGCTGTCTTGACGTTGAAGTCTTCGTCAAATGCGAATACGATGGATTCGGCGCCGGCAATCGTGCCAAACATCTTCATTATCAGGTCACTCAAGTTATCGCCGTCGCGATTCAAGGCCGGGATAACCAGAGCCTCTCCGGTCGTTTCCAGCAGCAGCGCATAGGTAGCGTCAATCAATTGAGGATGATAGCGCACATCCTTGTAGATTTGCGCGGCTCGATCCAACTCTTCCTTAAAGAGCCCCTCGTAAACCGGGCTAACGGTATATTTTGGACCGCCAAATACGGTGGCGCCAGTGCGCCTCGCGTACTTAAAGGAGAACTCCGCCACCGCCCGGCATGTGCGGCGCGTGATATAGCGCTTGTTGTAAGCTATCTCGTCAAGGCCCTCGCCTTCGCGCCATTCCTTGGCAGCATAGGCCCCTTCCACCGCCATGCGCGCCACCGCGATCGGCGCGTGCACGCCCGCCAAGGGCCGCACCGACGGGATGCGCCGCCCCGTCCGCAAGATTACGCTGCCGTGGATCAGGTCGCGCAGCAGCGCGTTCGGGCTGCCGACATCGTCGGGGTCGCCGGGCGTAATGGTCGCCGCTTTAATGCCTAGTCCAGTCTCCAAAATCCGCGCCGCCGCCTGGCGAACGACGCCGTTTTTGGTCCGCCGCCGGTTTTCCAGCGACAGGTCAAAAGTTTCGAAGGCCAGACTCGACATGCCAATGACATCCGGGGCCAGCACCCGAATCGCTTCGTCTAACAGTTCCTGGCCGGTTTCGTCGCCATGCAGCACACAAATTCGATGTTTTTCCACTCGGTTCATCCTTAAATCAAGCCATCAAGCGCTTCATACTTATTGTATGACAGGAACCGCAGTGTGAATATCGCGGATCGCTACACTAGCCCAAGCCTGCCTGCCCGGCTTGCCCACGATTGTCACCTGAGCGCGGGTGGATTATACCGCGGCCAGCGCTAGCCGTTGCCAGCGCAAAATAGGGCTGAGGAAATCGTGATTATGCTGTAGAATAGTGGGAACTGACTGTTCTGCAAGATTCAGACAGGAAAGCATCTTATGCGTAGATACAGCATTATCACGAGCGTTTTGCTGTTGTTTGCCTTGCTTGTGACATCGCAAGCGCAGGATGAAAGCAACTACTCGTCAACGATAAACTGGTTTTACAGCGCTTGTGAAGACCGCATGGTGGTTGACCTCTATGGCAACATGCAAGCCGGATATGATGTTTATTACCAGGCTTTTGACCTCTTTGGCGGCAACGGAACCGCGATAACGGCTTTACGGCGCGTCGCCGTCAATGACGACTATTCCACCAGCCAGGTTGTAAACTGGCTGGGCAGATCGACACGCGCGCTCGGTACGCCGATCAGTGTCGTATTTCGTATCGGCCGCGAAAACGATCCGGATGACACCATTTTCCAGGAAGCCTCCGACGACTATCTGGACGAGTGCGAAGAACCGGGCAGCACCCTCGAAGAAGAGCCTACGCTGGGCACGGGCGACGTTATCGGATCCTCGGGCGTTTTCACGCCGGACGGCGGTCTGCTCAACCCAATCTACTACAAAGAGCCGGAACCGCTCGTGCAGATCGGCGCGCGCCCCAGCGAAAGTGAGATTCCCGGTCGTACCGCCGACCCCGGGTTGATTTTCGCGGAATGCGCTGATGTGCCTGGCGCGGACCCGGGAGTCTTGTACGATACGGACGAAATACGGCTGTTTTGGTCTTGGTTCGCCAAGACAGCAGAGCAAGTTCAGGATCACCTAAACAACGCGCAATACATTGTCAAATTGCGTGGTTTAACCATTCCGGATATCCGGGTGAGCGAAATCAAGCAGATCCCGGGCAGCCTCAATTGGTGGGTCTTTTATACCGTCAACCTGGGCGGCAAATGGGAACCCGGCCGATATGGCATTGATTTTAACTTGAGATGGGCGAATCCCATTAGCGACGGTTACGAAGAATTTGGACCCGGCACCGCTAATGAACTGCTGGACAGCGGCTGTCTATTCGTAATAGAGCGAAATCCATGGGACATCCCGGTGATCCATGAGAATCCCACCTTGCCCTTGAGCGCCTACAAC
Source organism: Chloroflexota bacterium (assembly GCA_026713245.1). GTDB lineage: Bacteria > Chloroflexota > Anaerolineae > Aggregatilineales > Phototrophicaceae > UBA6055. The sequence continues at coordinate 7,231 of JAPOOU010000241.1, read as the reverse complement.
GACTAGCCAGCGATTGGCGCCAAGCGGCTTGCCTTTCAACGAGACCTGCCACAGGACAGTCCTACAGTGTCGAAGCTAGCCGAATACGCGCGCGCCAGCCTCAATCTTGAGTTGTCAGCTCGTCAACTCGCGCAATTCGTACAGCTTGGCGACATGCTGCTGGACTGGAACCAGCGCATGAATTTGACGTCGATCACAGCCCCTGACGATATTGTCGTCAAGCATTTTCTCGATTCCTTATCCTTGACGACTGTCGTATCCCGGTTTGACGGGTTGCGCTTGATTGACGTGGGCACAGGCGCCGGTTTTCCCGGCTTGGCGCTGGCTATCGCCTTCCCGGCCCTGGAAGTCATCCTGCTTGATTCCACCGCAAAAAAACTGCGCTTCATTGAATCTGTCGGCGAGGAATTGCAGCTCAAAAACATCCGAACTACGCACGCCCGCGCCGAAGACGCCGGCAGAGACAGAGTTCATCGCGCCTCCTACGACATCGTAGTAGCGCGCGCTGTCGCACGGCTTCCGGTACTTATGGAGTACTTGCTGCCGCTGGCGAAGCCCGAAGGCCAGGTAATTGCCATGCAAGGCAAGACAGCATACGACGATGCCAATAGCGCCGCCAGAGCGATCGAGGCCCTGGGCGGGGAGGTTTTCACCATTGAGGAGGTTCTGCTGCCCACGCTGGACAATCCGCGATATTTGATCGTCATTGACAAGATCAAGAAAACGCCTCGACAATACCCCCGTCAGCCGGGAACGCCAACTCGTGATCCGATTCAGTGAGGCGCGCGGCTCTCGACCAGTTGATAGGGATCCGCGCGATAGGCGCGGTAGACTACGTCTGTCGCCCCCGCCAGTACATCATGTACACTTTGCAAGATTGCCGGATGCGAGATCATCTCAAGCGCTCGCTTGGGAGATACCCACGCTACCTCCGGCGTTTCGTCACTCGGGCGCAATTGGCCGGCAAGATAGCGCGCCTCGAAGCAAAAGACGACAATTGAACTGGTCAGATTGCTGCGCAGGGCCGCAAGCCGGCCGATCTCGACCCGGACGCCGCTTTCTTCCAGCACTTCACGTTTAAGCCCGTCAATCAATGACTCGCCTTGTTCGACCTGGCCGCCGGGAATCTCCCAGCCGCGTCTGTGCGTGCGTACGAGCAGGATCTGTCCTTTATCGTTTTTTGCCAGCGCGCTGGCAGCCACAATATGCCTTGGCGCATCGAGGTAGGCGTTCATTCGTCTTTTGTGTTTCCGGGCGCGTGCAAGGCGATGCGGTAGGGATACCATTCGGCGCGAAAGAGCCCTTTCGCGACGCCGGGATCCGCATCCGTAAGTTGCTGCATGTGCGCGTCATCGCGCGCATTGAGAATCGCGATGCCAAATGAAGAATAGTCGCTGTTGAGCGTGCGTCCCGCCAATATAAGTGCGCCCGCCTCCATCAGGTCCTTCAGGTACTCGAAATGCTCGTTCGTAAGCCGCGATTCTTCGTCGCTGGGACCTTCAGAAAGCATCGCCGGTCGCACCGGTTGAATCTTGTACAAATATGTCGGCATTGCTTCTTTCTTTCGCTTTCGTCTTCTGCTTGCGGCAGAGAGCATAGCCCATTTTCGGCTGCGATGGGAGGCAGATTCACGGCGCTGCGCCAGGCGACGGACGGCGTTATGAAATCAGTTATAATACCCTTGTCTACCATTTAACGAGGATGCCATGACGGAAACCGCCAAAAAGAAAAAACAATTACGTTTGGAATTGCCTAAAGATGCCAGCGCGATCTATGCCAATACAGTCATGATTACTCATACGGCCAACGAAGTCATCTTTGACTTCATACAGGTTCTGCCAAACGACGGTCGGGCTCGCGTGCAGAAGCGCATCGTGATGACCCCGACCCATGCCAAACTGCTGCTACAGGCGCTTCAGGAAAACTTGCAGAAATACGAAACAAAACACGGCGAGATTGTCGCGCCGCAGCGGCAGTCGCTTGCCGACCAGCTGTTTGGAGCGGTAAAACCAGAACAGGAAGACGACGAAGATGAATAATCTGAGCCAGGTCTGTGAGTTCATTCGCGAAGACATGGAAAGACGCAATGCCGCTCGCGATCGAGCGATTGTCCTCTCGCGCCAATTGATCCGCCACTGTTCCGAGTCGATTCGCGCAATTCATCGACAAGACTGGCCGCTTGTCGACACGAAACTAGACGAGGCGCAGGCTGGCGCTGTGGAACTGAAAACTGTCGTCGCGGAGTTCCCCGGTCTCTACCACACGGGATACACGCAAGATGCGCTGAAAGAAGTCGCCGAAGCATTCATCACCAGCGCCATCATCCGCGGCGGCGATTTGCCCACGGTTGCCGAATTGGAGATCGAGTGCTCAACTTATCTCAAGGGTCTCGGAGAGGCTGCCACCGAGCTGCGCCGCTTCATCCTGGACATCATGCGCCGCGAGGATGCGCACAGCGCCCAAGCCGAGGCTTTGCTGGGCGCTATGGACGACATTTACGATCAACTGGTGACTTTCGATTTTCCCGATGCCCTCACTCACGGCTTGCGCCGTCAGACCGACGTTGTCCGCGGCGTTTTGGAGCGCACGCGCGGAGACCTCACGCAGAGTTTGCGCCAGCAGAAGCTGCAAAACGCCCTGAAAGAACTGGAAGCCAAGGTAATGGACGAAAAGACGGACGACGCCGGCAACAGATGACTGACCGTCGACCCGCATGCGACTGTCAAGTCGCGAGCTTCCACTCAATTAAGGCGCCGGCGACCCAGGTTGGTTTGGGCGCGCCATACAGCGCCGAGGAGTCGGTGAAGCTGATATCCAGAATCTCTCCCCGCATTGGTCCGCGCAAATAACGATATACCTGGCCGGTATCGCGCGCGTCGCTTTTTGCTTCCACACAATGCCGGTTATATGATTGATAGTCGCCGGCTTCCAGGATGCGTATGCCCGATTCGATCACCGATCTGGCATAGGCCAAACCCGCGGCGTCGTGATCGTAGGCGCTGTCCGGGTCGTCACCGTAGCCGACCCCATGGTGAAAGGGGTCCGCCGTGGACACGACCGCCGCGTCTTCCATAAGTCGCGCCAGTTCGTCGATACCGGGCAAATCTTGTGGACGCCCGCTGGCAAGGTATGGGTACCGTTCATAGACCCGCGGCGCTGTTTTCTCGGGAATGCCCCGGCGTTTGAGCTCGGCCCGCCACAAATATCGCCAGCTGATCAGAGCGTGATCGCCGGTCCATTCGCGCCGCCCTTCCATGCCGGGCCCTTGAATGCCCCAGTATTCAGAATGCGCCGGATCAGCGCCCCTAGCCACCGCGACGCGCGCGTCTTCCATCGCCTGATTGAAGGCGTGCAGCACGCTTAGGACTACCACCTTTTCCGCGCCACAGTCCAGGGCAGCCTGTACACAGGCCGCGATCTGATATCCGCAGTCGCGCACGCTCGCGTGTGGGAATACCAATACGCCCCCGGCGCCGAGCGTATCGGCCAGTTGCCACTGTCTGCCACGCTCCAAATGCTCGACGGCGCCGGTCTCGCCCAATTCCTCATGTTCTTTGGCATACAGATCCTGCACTTGCTTTTGCAGCGCGTCTCGGTCAAGGTCCATTGCTGTGTTTCCTCATGTATCAGGTCGACGATCAATTTGTACCGCAGTCAATCTAATCCGTCAAACGCTCGGGGAGCAGTCGCAACAGAACCAATATTGTGTCGAATGTGACATAAATTTGCCGAGATGGAGGGACGGCTCGCGAGCCGCCCGCGAAAAAAACCTTTCCATTTGCGGGCGTTGCAGCAAAACGCCCCTGTTTACGCAAACCGCGTCGCTCATGCGACTGGAAGGCTTACGATTTTGCGTTCGGCTACATTGCCTCCCGATTCGGCGGTCACGAGGTAAATCTCGGAGGTCCCGGTGTCCTCGTTGGTTAGGGAAAAAACTGCTGCGATTGCTTTGGAAAGGCTCGCTTTCGGTCTTGACCATCCATTTCTTATCCATATAATGCTGACTTGGTTCACAACCAAATAGCGACGTTTGCCGTAGACAGCCGGTGGGCAGAAGCCCTTAATTTCCTGCCGAGGGGAACGCAAAAGACTGTAATCGGTCCTTTCGATTGAACTTTTTGCGACCTCCAACTGCGGGTCGCTTTTTTGTTCGGTCGGGTCAGTTGGATCGCTATGTGTCACTTAGGGCCAGCTGATATAGAAAGGAGCGACACTTGCCAGTTTCAAGAGCACGCAAGGAAGAGCTTGTCGCGCAGTATGTTGAAATCCTCAACGATTGCGATGGACTGGTCATAGTGCAAACGCAAGGGCTAAGCGTTCCTCAAATCGAGGGAATGCGGGCCGTTGTGCGCGAGCAAAACGGACAGTACATCGTCGCCAAGAATTCGTTGATCCGCAACGCGCTTGAGCAAGCCAACTGGGTTGTTCCGGAGGACCTGCTGGAGGGTCCGGTCGCGATCATCTTTGGGCGCGACAATGTGCCCGGGGTGGCCAAGGCTGTCTTCAAGCACATTGAAGACGCGGAATTCGACGAAAATATGCGAGTGACCGGCGGGATCATGAGCGGCGACCTTCTCGACGCCCAGCAGGTAGAGGCGGTATCCAAGCTGCCGACACTTGACGAACTGCGCGCGCAAATCGCGGGTTTGATGATGTCTCCGACGCAAGGCATCGTCAACGTATTGCATCAAGCGACAGGCGGGGTCGTCAACGTTCTTCAGGCTTACATAGACAAGCAAGAACAAGGCGACGCATAAATCACCCGGGACGATAGTTCCGAGTGACGACCCAATCTGTATATGGCATCGAATGAAGTACCCGTGTGGGTATACAAATGAAAGGGATGAACAATGGCAGATCTCGACAAAATCGTGGAAGAGCTTAGCGGGCTGACGGTCCTGGAAGCCGCGGATCTCAAGAAGCGCCTGGAAGAAGCATGGGGCGTTGAAGCGGCAGTCGGCGGCGGCATGATGATGATGGCCCCGGGCGCCGGTGGAGCGGCCGCAGATGCCGAGTCCGAAGAAGAAAAGACCGAATTCGATGTGGTCCTCAAGGAAATTGGACCCAAGAAGATCAACGTCATTAAGGCGATTCGCGGCATCACGCCCCTTGGGCTCAAAGAGGCGAAGGAACTGGTGGAATCCGCACCCGCGACCGTCCTTGAAGAAGTCAGCAAAGATACCGCTGAAGAGGGCAAATCCAAGCTGGAGGAAGCTGGCGCTGTCGTAGAACTCAAGTAGCGGCATTCACTGCTGCTATCGGCAATACTGGTCCAGGCGCGTGTCCTCCCCGGAGCCTCGCTCGTCAGTCCTTGGTGAACGTTGCAGACCACGCGTACAAGCAGTGACAGCCGGTGAAGCGCCGGCTGTTTCCCACGAGTAATAATATGTTTGCCACGGCACGCTGAGTCTCACGCTACGAGAAAGGATACCCCATGGAACGGCATGAAAAGCTTTCCCGCGCCGAGCGCCTGATTCTGATCAACCAAAGCAGGATACTTGAACACCTCGAGCCAGGATCGAAAGAGATTCTGCAATTACAGCGAGAAGCGCTGGAGGAAGGGTACGAACTTGAATACTTCACCTCCGCCGGGATCGCCGATCCTCTTCCCGAATCCGAGTGCGTCTTGGTGAGCAGAATTCTTCAAATGTGCTGGATCCTGCAGAGTCGGCTGGCTGAATTAGACGACCTGCCCGAATCGCCGCACCTGCACGCAGTGCAGAACCTGGGTTTCGATGGGAACTACGAAACCGCTCACCTGCAATACGCTTGCTTCCTGGTCGAGAAATGTGGCAAGTTCGACGGCATAACCACCGCAAGCGCTTTCAACTCCCATGCTCCCAGGCTCCCGATCTACAAGAACCTGCTTGACAAGTACCAAACCGAGTTGGGGAACAATCGCTCCGGCGACCTGTTTACGGCAGAGGCAATCACAAGAATATTGGCATAGCCGCCACCCCACCGCTCACCATCCGGCGGCGAACCCGGATACAAGATCGCGGCCGTCCACAAAGTCGGTCGGCTGCGATCTTGGTACGATTAGATATTAGCCCCTTTTCCGAGCCCCGATTGGCGCGCTTGCAGATATTATGTCATTATCAATGTGACGACCAACAAGATATCCGGCTGCAAGCAGTGGCAAGCATCTCCTACAGCAAGCTCCTGGAACCAGTTAGCGACGTGATATCCTGTATGGAAACCATGCTTTCAGGCACCGGTGGCGCAACTACGGGCGATCAACGGGAATGCTACAAGCGTATCCATGCCTACTCATGGGGCTTGCACACTTTGGTCATGGATGTGATTACCGCCATCGGCATCGAGAACGCGGCAACGAGGCCCGCCGTGCTGGAACGCTTTAACAGCCTGGTACACCCGATCAAAACCAACCTCAACAACCTCGACGCCGGCTTTGATGGCGATTTGACCGACGAGCAATACCAGATCATCGCTTACGTCATGGCGACGATTGCTTTTATCGAGCGTATGATGAACAATGTCTGGCGGTTTTCGCTAATCAAGCACGACCGCCTTGATTTTTCTGTCTCCGCGGTCGACAGCGCGCTATTGACGCAGAAAGTTGTTTCGGTTCTCGGCCAACCCGCGCTTCAAGCAATTGGCATTTCGGCAATGGTAGCCGGCGACGAGACTTGGCTAAGTTACGCTTTTGGCGAGATCGCGACCAATATCTGTTCGCATGGCGATCCCGCAAGCGTCAGTTTCGACGGACGGCGCAAAGGCAATCGCCTTCAAATCACCATATTCGACGCGGGCAGCGGATTCGCCTACGCAGATGCCGAAGACCCATTCCTCCCGTATTGGCAGGCAAGCGAACATAATCAAGGGCTTGGTTTGGGCCTGTACCTAGCCCGGGCCTACATCGAATCGAGCGGGGGTACGGTCGCCATTAGCAGCGAATCGAGCATCGGCACTACCCTCAATGTTTTGCTTCCCCTGGCGCATTGAAATCGCGAATGCCCCGCGTGCGCTCTGGGATGTGCCGGGGCATTCACAGCAAAACATTTTTTTGCCACCGAGTTACTCGCCCGTTTTTCGGGGCAGCCACAAAAACACAACCAGCCCGCAGAATGCAGGCAGCACGTAACCGAACACCCTGCCTTGCGAGAGGCGAACGCGGTCGTGTTTCGTAAATTGTACCCTTGAGCCAGTAAAACAACGGTGCAGAGGCGGTATGAGGTTCTAAGACCTAATCTTCTTTCGGGCATCAATT
>JAPOOU010000120.1 GCA_026713245.1 Chloroflexota bacterium | reverse complement strand
GTAAAACCCTTGTGTTTACTGGCTTTCGGGGATTTTGGGTTCCCGTTGAAGCAGATTATTCCGCTCATGCGTTTTTTCCCTTCCGACTGAGTTGTTCCGGGATGTATCAAGTGGTACGAGCATAGCGGAAAGCGCAAAGCAAAGGGCGACTATATAGTCGCGGTTTGCCCAGTTGGGCGAGAATTGGCGAAGTCTCTCGAGGCAGTGTCCAAGTTTTCGGGACCACTATAGGGTGAAAACAGTTTTTCAACAGTGTCTGACAGGTCGCCCACTCTTGGCATAGATTTCTAATCACTTCTTCGCATGACTTACTTGGAACTACTTAATGTGTCTCTGTGATTAGATTTTAGGTTTCATTCAGTTGGTTTGGGAAACTAATTTTGAAGCGATTGCCCTGCGGATTCATGTGACATTCGACAGTGATTGGTTTTGACGCAATGCCCCCGGGCGGGGAGTGATATCGCGCGCCGTTCGTCATATGGGAGGTGTTATCTCCCGGGTAAGATCAGTGAAAGCATCTTCTCCGCCGCGGCGGTCGCGGACAGATCGCCGCGCATCAGCGCCGCTTCAACTTCGGGCAGGGCCGCTTGCACCGAGGGATGCGCGTAGAAATAATCCCGCAGGCGCGACTCAATCGCGTCTCGCAGCCAGTCTCGCAATTGCGCTTGTCGCCGCGAATCGAAGGCGCCGCTGGCTTTGGTCGCCGCCACAAACTGCGTGATGACCTCCCAAAGCTCGTCGACGCCGTCGCCGGTCATGCCGGAGGCGGTGTGGGCGCGTGTGGTCCAGCCCGCCGTGGCCGGCGCTAGAAGACGCAAGGCGCGGTTGAATTCCGCGCGGGCTGCCCCGGCCGCGACTTTGTTGTCGCCGTCGGCCTTGTTGATGACAAGGGCATCGGCAATTTCGATGACCCCCTTTTTGATGCCCTGCAATTCGTCGCCGGCGCCGGTGATCAGCAGCAGCAGGAAAAAATCCACCAGCGATCGCAAGGCGATTTCGCTTTGGCCGGTGCCCACCGTCTCCACCACGATCACGTCGAAACCCGCGGCCTCGCAGAGCAGAATGGATTCGCGTGTTTTGGCCGCTATGCCTCCCAGCACGCCGCCGGCCGGGGAGGGGCGGATGAAGGCGTTCCGGTCTCGGGAGAGACGCTCCATCCGTGTTTTGTCGCCCAGGATGCTGCCACGGGTCAAGCTGCTGCTGGGGTCAATGGCCAGCACGGCAACCTTGTGACCGCGCTCGGTGAGAAAACAGCCGAAAGTATCGATGAAAGTGCTCTTCCCCGCGCCGGGGGCGCCGGTGATGCCAATGCGAATCGACTGACCGGCCAGTGGCAGCAACTCCGCCAATAGCCCCTGCGCCGCTTCGGCATGCTGTGGCGCCCGGCTTTCGACCAGGGTGATAGCGCGCGCCAGCGTGGCGCGGTCGCTCCTTCGCACACCGGCGACGAGGGCTGGTATATCTATTGGTCTTTGCGGCGCTTGGGTCATCGCGATCGCTGCTAATCGATTGCTTTCGTCAATCATAAAGTATAGACTGAAAATGTCAGTTGCGGCCCGGCATTTGCTGCGGCTGCTTGAGGACATTGAGAACGGTTTACGAAAGGAGAAAGCAATGGCGCTTTTCTTATGGCAGTTCGCCTTTACTTCAAAGGCTTGGGAACGGCAGATGGGGGAACACATATCACCTTTTGATCACCTGGATGACAAGGTGGCGGGAGAGTTCGGCGGGGTGGTGCGTCAGTCTTGGTACGCCTTTGGCGAGTACGACGTTATCGCTGTGGTCGAAATGCCGGACAACGAAAGCATGGCCGCCTACGTGCTGGCGATGAACGCTTTGGGATATTTGTCCGGCGGCAAAACTACCGTGCTTATGTCCATGGACGAAGGCGGCTCGGCCTTGAAGCGCGCTGGACAAGCGATGGAACTGCGCTAGACCCTCGTCTGTCGAATGGGCCTTTCACCGACGGCAAGGGGCAGGCTTGGAGTTGCGCGGCACGATAGCGGCGGGCCAACTACTAGCTAACCCCTACACGGTTCATCGCGAAATGTGTAGGGGTTGTCGGCTACTGACAAACACAGTTGCATTTGCCCCAGTGAGACCAAGTTAGTCGCGCAAAAAAAAATGCGTGTGCTGTTTTCGGGCGTTTCAGCGAAACGCCCCTACAACTCGTCGCTTTTTCAGATTCTTATTACTTACTTGCACTTACTCCAGTTTGTACGGTAATCCAAACTTCCAAAGCTGTGGAGAGCGGGCGACCCAAAGGTCCCCCCTACAATTTCCGGACTTTGATGTTCGCTGTAGGGGTCAGGGCGCGTAGACACAGCCCTACGCCACTGGCTGACCCGCTGCAATTGTGATCTGTCTTTTTGAACGCGTCCGCTCCTCAAGATGCTTCGGGATACTTCCCCCGTGAGGCGAGGGACCGAGGGGGGCGCTGGGCCGGGGGATGGGGCAGCATTTCAACTACGTTTATCAGGTCGCCCGAAGTTCACCGAAATAATGTCGGGATTTGTGGCGACTTTACGCCCGTTGATAAGGCGTCTCTCCTCAGCGACGGCGACGGGGATGGGCGGATTTCATAGCCCAAGCGTCATATTGAGGCGTCGGCTCAATTCCTTCAGCACTTTCCGCGCGGCGACCGGGATGACCGTGCCGGGAGCAAAAATCGCGGATGCGCCCTGATCATAAAGAAATTGGTGATCGCGCGCGGGGATCACCCCGCCGATCACCACCATCATTTCGTCGCGTCCCAGCTTGGCCAGCTCAGCGACCAGCTGTGGCAGCAAGGTCTTGTGACCAGCGGCCAGCGAACTGATGCCGACGACGTGTACATCGTTCTCTACCGCGCCCTTGGCTACCTCGGCCGGTGTTTGGAAGAGCGGCGCGACATCCACATCAAAGCCCATATCGGCGAAGGCGGTCGCGATTACTTTGGCGCCTCGGTCGTGGCCGTCTTGTCCCATTTTGGCGACCATGATGCGGGGGCGGCGCCCTTCGTCCCGCGCGAAGGCGTCGGTCAACTGCCGTACCGCGGCGAATTCCCCGGCGTCACCGAACTCGCCGCTATAAACGCCGGTGACAGAACGGACCGGCGCTTTGTGCCTGCCCCAGGCTTTTTCCAACGCCAGCGAGATTTCGCCCGTGGTCGCCCGTGCCCGCGCCGCCTCGATGGTCAAGGCAAGCAAGTTGCCTTCTCCGGTTTCCGCGCAAGCCGTCAGCCCGTTAAGCGCCGAGCGAAGCTTTGCTTCGTCGCGATCGCGGCGAAGTCGCCGCAGGCGCTTGATCTGGGCTCCTCGCACGGCGCTGTTGTCGACCTCGAGGATGTCGATGGCTTCTTCGCGGGTTGGCCGGTATTTGTTGACGCCAATGACGCTTTCGATACCGCTGTCGATTTGCGCTTGACGGCGCGCAGCCGCTTCTTCGATGCGCATCTTTGGGGCGCCGGTCTCCAGGGCTTTCGCCATGCCTCCCAGCGCTTCAATCTCCTGAATATGCGACCAGGCGCGTTCCGCCAATTCGCGAGTCAAATTCTCGACCAGGTAAGACCCGCCCCAGGGATCAACCACATCGGTGATGCCCGTTTCGTGCTGCAGGAAGAGCTGGGTATTGCGGGCGATCCGGGCGCTGAAATCCGTTGGCAGCGCCATCGCCTCGTCCAGGGCATTGGTATGCAGCGATTGCGTATGACCGAGGACCGCCGCCATCGCTTCAATGCAGGTGCGAACCACGTTATTAAAGGGATCTTGGGCTTGCAGGCTCCAGCCCGAGGTCTGGCAATGCGCCCGCAAAGCCATTGACTTGGGATTCTGTGGATCGAATGGTTTGACCAGTTTCGCCCACAACAAGCGCGCCGCCCGCAGCTTGGCGATCTCCATGAAGTAATTCATGCCGATTCCCCAAAAGAAGGACAGACGCGGCGCGAATCTATCGATATCCAGCCCGGCTTGCAGGCCGGCGCGCAGGTACTCCAGACCGTCAGCCAGTGTATAAGCCAGTTCGATATCGGCGCTGGCGCCCGCTTCCTGGATGTGATAGCCGCTGATGCTGATGCTGTTGAATTTGGGCATGGATGCCGCCGTGTAGGCGAAGATGTCCGAGATGATTTTCATGGAGGGCGCCGGCGGATAAATGTAGGTATTGCGCACCATATATTCTTTGAGGATATCGTTCTGAATGGTGCCTGTAAGTCGCTCGGGCGCGACGCCCTGTTCCTCGGCGCTGACGATGTAAAAGGCCAGGATGGGCAAGACCGCCCCATTCATCGTCATCGAAACCGACATCTGGTCCAGAGGAATGCCATCAAAGAGGATATTGGTGTCGAGTACGCTGTCGATAGCAACCCCGGCCTTGCCGACATCGCCTTCGACGCGGGGATGATCGGAATCGTAGCCGCGGTGTGTGGCGAGATCGAAGGCCACCGAAAGGCCCTTTTGACCGGCGGACAGGTTACGCCGGTAAAAGGCGTTGCTGTCTTCGGCGGTGGAGAATCCGGCATATTGGCGAATGGTCCAGGGGCGGAGGGCGTACATCGCCGGGTAGGGTCCGCGCAAAAAGGGCGGAATGCCGGCGACGAATCCGGTGTGGTCGACGCCTTCCATGTCAGAAGCCGCGTACAAGGCCTTGATATCGATCTCTTCCAGGGTCCGCCGGACAAGCGCGTCGGCGCGGCTGCCCGTCTCGGCTTCGGTTTGGGCGCGCCACAGGTCTTGATCCGGCGGCTGCGCCTGTCGGTCGTAGGCGATTTTGGTGAAATCCGGGCAGACGCTCATGCCTTGGCTCCGGCGGATTGGCGCCGCGCTTCAAAGGATTCAGCGAGTCGGCGCGGCTTAAAAGGCGCCGCGGTGATAGCGCCCGTGTCCGCAAAGTCGCCGGCTGGCGGCTGCGCGCGCTCGCGCGGCGGCGGGACCACTTCGTCGGGGTTGAGGTATGCGTTGACGCCGACGAGTACGGCATCGCCCGCTTCCAAGTCGCTTTGACGGCGCTCGGCAATATCAGCGATACGCGCTTGTATCGTCCCGGCCTGTAGGGCCGCGAGCATTCCGCCGCCCGCTTCTATGTCCTGGAACATCTTCCAGGCGGCTTGCGCCAGTTGATCGGTCAGCTTTTCGACGTGCCAACTGCCGCCAGCCGGATCAATGAGCTCCGTCAGGCGCAGTTCATCTTGCAATATCAACTGCAGGTTGCGCGCGATCCGTCGTGATAGCGGGCCCGATTCACCCAGCGCCGCGTCGAAGGGCGGCACGGTGATACAGTCGACGCCGGCGATGGCGGCCGCCATCGCCTCGCTAGTCGCGCGCAGAATATTGGTATGGGGATCAATTTGGGATTTGTTCCGGCTCGCGCCTCGGGCCGGAAGCTGGATCCTCTGCCCGTCATCGCCGCCGCCACGCGCCCGCGCCCACCCCGACGACC
>JAPOOU010000131.1 GCA_026713245.1 Chloroflexota bacterium | reverse complement strand
CTTCGGCGTCCATCCCGATTGCCGCAACCGGGGCATCGGGCGCATGTTGCTCTTCAAATGTCTGGAGATGATGAGCGCCAAGCACGTCTTTTACGCTTACTTTCTCTGGACGGACGAAGACGCCGCTCGTTTGTATTCACTGGCCGGCTTCAAGCGCCGCCGCGAGTTCGCCGTGATGCGCAAAACCCTTTAACCCTGGCAAGCCGCTCGGCGCGTTACCGGCGCAACGGTCAGTCGCGCTCACACAAATTAACAAACCTTTTCGTCGCAATAGCGACGCGGTCTATTAGAAAAGAGGAGAAGCGAACATGGCTGGACATTTGATGGTCGTAGGCGGGCATATATCGGATGCCGAGAATATGGCGGGCGCAGTCATGCTCAAGCACAGAAGAGCCGGCTGGGACATCACCATCGTGCACGCGACCACCGGCGAAAAAGGTCATCCCACGCTCGGCGCGCAGGACTATCTCAAAATGCGCCTGGCCGACGCCCACGCCTCGGCCGAGTTCGTCGGCGCCAATATGGAATTGATGCCCTACGGCGATGGCGAGTTGCCCGTCAACGACGAATCGATCTGGATTATGGCCGATCTGATTCGTAAGTATCAGCCGACCGTTATCATCACGCACTGGAAAGGCAGCTTCCACATCGACCACAACAATACCCACGACGTCGTCATGAATGCGCTCTTCCGCGCCGGCTTGCCCGCCTTCGAACGCGAAGATGCCGCGCACTCGCCCCAAGCTTTGCTCTTTTCAGAAAACTGGGAAGATATGGAAGGCTACAATGCCGATATCTACCTGGACGTCAGCGATGTCTTTGACGACTACCTCGACCTGCTAAAGACTCACGCGCTCATGCGCGAAAGCTATTCCAGTTTCCGCTATTGGGATTATTATAAGGCGCTGGGCGAAGCGCGCGGCGCCCTGGGTGGATACGACCGCGCAGTCACCTTGATGCGTCCGCGCAGTCTCTATTCTTTCGAGCGCAAGAGTGGACTGCTGCTTGAAGAATAGTGACCTCATCTCGCGCAGACCGGCCTACTCCGTCCACTCTCGCAAGACCCCCAGGAACTCGTCGCGCGACGGCGGCTTCTTGATATAGCCATCCGCGCCCAGGGACGCCGCCAGGTCTTTCATCTCCAGCACCGAGCAAATCAGCACGGGAATATGCTCGGTCATGGGATGGCTCTTGCAGGTTTGCAGGATCTGCCAGCCGTCCTTTTCGGGTAGCATGATATCAAGAATGATGCATGCGAGCGGCGTCTTACGCGCGATCGCAATCGCATCTTTCTCGTCTTGCGCGGACAAGAGTTGATAGGGCAAGTTCGCCAGGTATCGCTTGAAGAGACTGATTGTATCAGGATTGTCATCCACAATCAGGATCTTGCGAACTTCCCGGTCAAAGCGCAAGATTATTCCCGCGGGCCCTTTCTCGTCCCCGCTCGCGCGCAAATCTGCATTCAGACGTTTTTTCAACTCGCGGAAAGTGGCGTCAGTTTGCAAAGCGCCCAGGAAAGCCGCATTACTCGTAATCAACTTGTTGCTGCTGACCTCGATGATCGGTGAGCTTTCGCGAGCGCGCAAAACTACTTCGATCATGCCTCCCCTGTCGGTCGACTCGATCAATCGCTTCAGGATCAATATGAAGAATTGGCGGAAAACCGGCAGCGCGACATTCAGCGCAATCTCGCTTCGGACCTCCTCCAGGCGCAACGCCAGGCCCTTCTGCTCCGCAATCACGTGCGTCGCTTGCATCGCCGACAATATCACTTCCGTCGGATCAAACGCCTTGTTGCGGGCGGCAAGCTGCAGATAATCCAGTTCTTCGACCAAAGTCGACGGCGCGTCCGGCTCCGAGGCGGCGTCGGCATAATGCCTGTCCCAGATGATCCGGCTGATCGTCTGGATCGCTCGCTGATGCTCCCGATAGTATTGCCGCTCGCTCAAGGCCAATTGGCCGAGTATTTCGTTCGTCGGCTGCTCCTCAACATAGCGCAAGAGCAGGATGTTATAGAGCCGGTTCTGCCGCGATATCAACTGAGCGCTTGTCCCTGACTTCATATCTTCAATCGCGGCCAGGACCATTTGCCGCGCGACCTGCGCGCGATCGCCGCCCGGCGAGCCCGCGGCCAATCGCTGCGCCACCGGATTATCGATCAACTTCAGATAGTCGTACAAGTTCGCCAGCAGATCGCGCATATTCTCTTCAAAGTATTCCGGATAGGTCGTCATCAGCTTTATGCCGCCTGTCATGGCAGTGTTTTGGCAGAAATCCGCCAGTCCTTTCCCGCTAGACTGGAAAAGGGCAAATTCAAATATATCAGACGATGACCGTTCCTATCAACAAAGTGCTCATTCCGGATTCATGCCAGGCGCATGTCCCCGCGTTTATCCTGAGCACAGGCGCCGGAATTGTGTCATCGCAGAAATGGTGGCGTATTCACCTGCCCGAAGTAACGACGAGATAAGGAATGGAGGCGCCGATAAGCGATGGTTGGTTCTCAATTCCGTAAACCTATTGGTTGATTCGAGGTGCAAAAATGCTACGCTCATTCAAGTTTTTCGCGTTCCTTTCCGTTTGCATCCTGCTGCTGACGACCACCGCCCTGGCGCAGGATGACGGTCTCAAGCTTACCGGCTGGCCCTACGAAGTTGATGTCGTCACCGAAAACCTGGGCCGGTTCACCGACCAGACCGGCCGCGATGCCGTTTTCTTGCCTTTCCCCAGCAATGAATACCACGACAAGATGGTCGCCAGCTTTGTCGCCGGCACCGAATTTGATGTCGCCTACGTCAGGGACAGTTACCTGGCGGAATGGGCATCCGCCGGCTGGATTCTGCCCATAACCGGACTGCCCAATTCCGAAGAATTGCTGGCCGATCTGCCGCAAGGCATCATCGAGCAGATGTCCTACGATGGCGAGGTCTATGGCTTGCCCTACTACTCGGGCGTACAGACGATGGCTTATAACTCGGCGCATCTGGCCGCGGCCGGTATCGACGCGCCACCGGCAACCTGGGACGAAATGCTGGAACAAGCCCAGGCCATCAAGGATGCCGGTGTCGTCGATTATCCCATTCTGATGCAGTTGCGCAGCGGCGAAAACTACCTGCTGCGCGAGTGGGAGACGCTCACAGCTTCGCGCGGCGGCCGGCTATTCGACGACGATTTCAACCCGCTTTTCCATCTTGAGGACAGCCCGGCGCGCCAGGCGCTCGATTGGCTGACCGAAGGACTCGATGCCGGCTTGATCGATCCAGCCTCGATTACAGACGATGACGGCACATTGCTGATGGCGGCCGGCACTACGTCATTCATGACTACAACAGACTATACGCTGAAGGCGATGAATGATCCCGAACAATCCAATGTCGCCGGCGACATCAAGAACGCGCTCGTGCCCGGCACCGGCGAAGTCAGGAGCGGCACCTGGGGTTACGTCCGCCTCTACGCGATAACCGCCAATGCCCAGGACAAGGATGCCGCCTGGCAGTTGGTCCAATTCCTCGGCGGCAAGGACGCCACCGGCGTTTATTTCGTGCCCAAACGCTGGGCCTTGGAATTCGGCCTGGGCTTCTCGCCCGCGCCGCTCTACGAAGACGAAGAGGTTCGCAACTCCATCTCCGGCTGGATTGATCCCGATTTGCTCAGCCAGCAATCCGAGTACGCCATTTCCCGCCCCTATCGCTTCGTGCCCTTCTTCTCCGATTGGGAGATCGGAAGTTGGGGTCCGCTGCAAGCAGCCATTCTTGGCGACGCCGACAAGGGCGAGGTTCTCAACGACCTGGCTGAAGAATGGAACGAACTGAAAGACGACTGGGGATATTAAGCATTCTCAGCCTAGCCCCCATCCCCGTCCCTTCCCGAAGGTCTACCCAGAAGAAGGGACGGGGAGCAGTGGGCGGATGAACCGGGCAAATAAAGTCCCTCCCTCTTTATGGGGGAGGGAGCGTAGGGTGGGGGTAAACCGCCGTGCAATCCAGAGTCGCCACACAACGCAAGGAAATGTCGCAGGGCGCGCTGGCTCTGATCTTTAGCGCGCCCGCGGTGCTGATCATCGCCGCCACCATTCTCGTGCCCTTCGGCATGGCGGTGTTTCTCAGCCTGCACAGCTGGAACCTCAAGCGCCCCGGCCGCGAGCGATTCATCGGCTTGGAAAATTACAGCGACTGGCTAAGCGATAGTGACTTCTGGGAGCCCCTGCGCACCACCTTCACCTTCGCCATACTGGCGGTCGCGGTCATCATCATCGTTTCCCTGCTTATCTCGCTCCTGCTCAATGAACGGTTCCCCGGGCGCGGTGTTCTGCGGGCGCTGCTACTCGTCCCCTGGGCCATCCCGTCAGTCGTCAACGCCCTGCTCTGGAAGTGGCTGCTCAATCCGCAATACGGTTTGGTCAACGCGATCTTTTTTGAATTCGGCATCATTACTGAATACCAGAATATGCTCGGCAGCATGCCCAGCGTCATGATCTGGCTGGTCATCGCCTATTCCTGGATCCACATTCCGCTCGCTACCTTGCTCCTTCTCTCCGGCTTGCAGACCATCCCGGGCGACATTTACGAATCGGCCATCGTAGACGGCGCCGGCATCCGGCAGCGCTTTCTCTATATCACCCTGCCATTGCTGCGGCCGATGCTCTCCATCGTAATAATCTTCGAGATGATCTTCGCTTTCAAGGTATTCGATATTATTTTCGTGCTCACCGCCGGCGGACCCGCCGACGCCACCAATGTGCTCGGCTGGCAGATATACACCGAGACCTTCCGCAAGCTCGATTTCGGCGCCGGTAGTTCAATTGCCATGCTGCTGGGCGGGATCACCCTCGCCCTCGCCATTCTTTTCTACGTATTTTTGGACAAGGGCGTCGATCAATAATGAAACAGCGCGCGCGCATTCGCCTCGTCACCATTTATATCGCCGCGGCCATTCTTATGCTGGGCACCGTCGGTCCCTTCCTCTGGCTGGTCAGTTCCAGCTTCCAATACGAACGCCAACTGCTCAACAGACCGCCGCAGTGGCTGCCCAACCCGATCGTGCTCGACAGCTATCGTGAAATCTTTGAAGGCGCCGTCATGGGCGAAGATTCCGGCGTGCCTTATCAATCGCGCATCTTCCTGCGCTCATTCGCCAACAGCTTCTTTGTCGCCGGCAGCGTCGCTGTCATCGCCGTCATGGCGGGCGCTTATGCCGCCTATCCACTGGCGCGCCTGCACTTCCGCGGCAGGCAGGTTCTGCTCTTCGCCATCCTCGCCAGCCGTTTGATCCCCGCGCTCTCGCTGGCAATTCCCATTGTGCTGGTCGCTAAACGCATCGGCATGAGCGACAAAATCGTCTCCCTGGTCTTCATCAACTTGTCATTCATCCTGCCTTACGTGATCTGGCTGCTGCAATCCTATTTCAAATCCATCCCCATGGAGCTGGAAGACGCCGGCCGCATCGACGGCTGCAGTCGCTTGCAAGTCGTGCACAAGATCATCTTGCCCCTTTCCCTGCCCGGCTTGACCTCCGCCGCCATCCTGGCCTTTCTGCTGACCTGGGGCGAGTTCCTCTTCGCTTTGCTCTTGTCGGAGTCGCCCAGTTCCTATACCAGCACCGTCGTCGTCTCGCTCTTCGCCACCGATGTCGATGTCAGCTTCGTCAGCATCATCACGGCTGGCGTGCTCTCGGTCATTCCGCCTATCGGCTTCGCCCTCATCTTCCAGCGCTACATCATCAGCGGCTTGCTCTCCGGCTCGCTTAAGGGTTAGGCGCGTCCGCGATCTATTACATGGTGGGGCGACCTGCCAGGTTGCCCGCGCTCAATTCAAAATAGATAACCGCGACCATATAGTCGTCCTTTTCTCCCCGCCCTGCTGTATCATTCGACGATGCAGCGCATGCAGCCGCCCAGCCCCATCGAAGCGACATTGTCGAAAAAAAGGCGCTAAACTCCGATTAAGATATTGCTGGGACCGCAAATGGACAAAAACGCACAATCTTCCAACCGAAACCAGCGCCGATCGCTAGGCATCTATTATAGCGAAATACTACCGGGGCGAACGGCGGTCCGTGTCGACGGGCTGTGTCGACGGGCTGTGTCGACGCGCCCTACGCGCCCTACGCGACCCAACTATCCGAACTGGAAGGCAGTTCAGTTGCTAAATATGCAGCGTCAGCAGCGGGAGATTTCGAGGGGGCTTGAAATGCCGCTCTCAATCTGGCCTGTCCTCAGCTTCCGATCTGGGGAGGGGGCCCCCCCCCCCCCCTGT
>JAPOOU010000236.1 GCA_026713245.1 Chloroflexota bacterium | reverse complement strand
TAGACACAGCCCTTCGACACAGCCAGTTGATCGAGGTCTGTAGCCGCTCGGCGGCAGCGAAAAGGTCTGCCGCGCTCACGCAAAATCGTAAGCCTTCTCGTCGCTAGAGCGACGCGGTTAACGTAAACAGGAGACAGTGTCTACGCGGTCCTTTGCGCCTTTGTGGTGAAAAGTAATTTGAAGCGATTGCCCTGCACGGGAGAAGCAAATTTGTTGCATACGCGCTCGTAGTGCGTTAGCATGGGGGGAACGTGTTCTCGAAAACCTTTTCGAAAGCGCTTGTATTTTGAGGCGCGAGGGCGGTTCGCAAGGAAACAGGCAGGCGGCCATAACAAGCGTGCCTGGCGCGGATTTTCGCGCTTCGACAAATGTTGTCACACTTACGTTAGAGAGGAGATTGCGGTGAAGAAGTTACTTGTATTGATAACCGTCTTACTTTTGCTGATGCCGGTCTACGCGGATGACATGGATCCCTGCGAACTGGATGCGCCGATGGACGCGACTGAAGTCAACTTCATGGGCTGGGCATTCCCGATCACGGAGTTCTTCGCATCGGAATTGGAGAAATGCAACGAGGTTGACAACCTGACTGTAAACACGCAGTTGCTGGATTCCGCAAGCGCGGAGGAGCAGGCTAACCTGGCGCTGGCCGGCGGTGGCGATTCGCCCTGGGCCATCCTGCATACGGTGCCGGCGCGCATGGTGACGCTGTCCGAATTCGACGCGCTCCTGCCGCTCAACGACCTGGTCGATCAATATCGCGAAGAATACAACCTGGACGATATCCCGCAGCCGGTCTGGGATGCGGCGACCATCAACGGCAACATCTATGGCGTGCCGTTTATGTCGAATACCATGCATCTCTTCTATCGCACCGATATCTTTGAACAGCACGGCCTGGATGTCCCGACGACCTATGATGAAGTGATCGACGCTTGCGAGGCGCTGCGGGATGAACCGAGCATTGATCTGCCCTTCACCATGAACCTGCACGCGGGCTGGGCTTGGGAGATCGAGTTCATGCACTTCATCCGGTCCTTTGGTGGCAAATACTTGAACGATGAAGACAATACGCCGATTTTCAACAGCGATGAAGGCGTGGCCGCTTTGACGAAGATGAAGGAAGTAGTCGACGGCTGCATGGGTCCCGAGGGCTTGACTTACAGCATCGACGACAGCGAAATTGGCATGGAGACGGGTACGCTCGCCTTCGTGCATATCTGGGCCAGCCGCGCCGCCAACATGGACGATCCGGAAAAATCGGACTACGTCGGGATTATCGGCTTCGCGCCTTCCCCGGCGCCCAACCCGGAGAGCGGCATCCTGGGCGGGTCGGCCTGGATTGATGCGTATTCAATCGCCAAGAGATCCGGCGTCGACCACGATCTGGCCTTCCGCGTCATCATGGAAACCTTCGACTTCGAGGGTCAAGTCGGTGGCGCGGCGCACGGCGCGATCGTTCGCAGCTCCGTCGGCGAGGCCGGTCACGGCGGGCGCAATATGCCCGCGTTCGGCGTGCCCCTGGCGCGAGGCGTCGGCGGCAATTCGCTGAATCCCGCCGCAGCCCTGGCGCGTATAGCGCTTGGCAACTGGCTGCCGCTGGTCGGCGCCGGCGATCTTACGCCAGAAGAGGCGCTGGATAGCGCAGCCGAAGAGTATACGGCCGAAGCGACGGCGCAAGGATACATTGAAGGCTAGTCGCCCGCGTCGCGTATAGTCCGCTTTGACTTTCAGTGGGGGTCGGCCAATTGAGACCCGGTTCGACCCTCTCTGAGCTATCCCTATAACACAGATCACTCCGAAGCTATTCGCGCGAGGAGGCTAAGGCACAGCCACCGGGCGCGCGATGACATGCCAAGGTCCCTGTCATGAACAGACGCACCTTTTATATGTTCATGTCCCCGAGCTTGCTCGTGATGCTGACGCTGATGGTATTCCCCTTGCTAACGTCGGTATGGCTCAGCATGCAGTTCATGACCTTCCGCAACATCAGTTCGCCGGAATTCGTCGGGCTGGCAAATTATCTTGAGGTATTCGACGACCGCAAATTCTGGCAAGCCTTCACTTTCACGATGATCTTCATCGCCGTTGCTGTGCCGGCGCAGATCTCAGTTGGGTTCTTGATTGCGGTCTTGCTGGACCAGGTTTCCAGCCGCATCCGCGGCATTTACATTGCGGCATTCTTGATGCCCTTCATCGTGGTGCCGGTGGTCGGTACGCTTATGGTCAAGCAATTGTTCGAGTCCGGCGGCATCGTCGCCTGGGCTTATCGCGCGCTGCTGGGGTCGCGCTTCATCTTTA
The DNA here is from genome assembly GCA_026713245.1 of Chloroflexota bacterium. Lineage (GTDB taxonomy): Bacteria > Chloroflexota > Anaerolineae > Aggregatilineales > Phototrophicaceae > UBA6055. The sequence goes on along the minus strand of JAPOOU010000236.1, from coordinate 1,729 downwards.
CCGAGCAGTCGGTCAAATCGCTGATTCTGGTGCACAGCCTTTGGGCCGCGACTCCCTTCCCGCTAATTGTGTTTTTCGCTGGATTGCAGACGCTGCCCGACGAACTGGTCGAAGCCTCGATGATCGACGGCGCCTCGCGCCTGCGTCAAGTGCGGCATATCATGATCCCGCATTTGCGCTCGCTTTTCGTATTCGTGGGCTTGATCTCGATCATGGACGCCTACCGCGTCTTCGACAGCGTATTTGTGCTCACCGAACAAAATCCGATTTTCAAGGCGGAAGTGATGATGCTGTACACCTTCCGCACGGCAATGAGCGTGCAGCGGCTTGGCAAAGCCAACGCCATGTCGGTCATCACCGTCGTCATGATTCTTGTCGTTCTGGTACCCTTCTTGTTGCGCACCTATAAAGAGCAGACCGAAGAGCGCTAGCATGAGAAGGATTGAGAATCGCTACGTGCTATCGGTCATCTATGCTCTGCTGACGGCTTACGCGCTCTTCAGCGTCATTCCCTTTTTCTGGACGACCATCCAGTCCTTCAAGACCCCGCGCCAAGCCAACTCTCGCGTACCGCTTTTCATCTTCGAGCCGACGACGGACAATTATACCGATCTCTGGCTGAAGACGATCCCGGATGATCCACTGTTGGTCGTCGCGGTACTGGTCGCGATATTCGGCCTGCTGGCCTTCGTGGGCATGCAGGCCAGACGATTTCCCTTCCCGCGCGGTTACGTCTATTTGGGCATACTTGCGGTCGGCTTCGCCGTCTTGTGGTCGATACCCGGTTATATCCGAACACAGACTTTTTATGACTATTTTCTTAACACCATCATCGTCACTTTTGGCACAATCTGCACATCCATTTCTATCGGCTGCCTGGCGGGTTACGCCCTGGCGCGCTACAGCGGCATTGCTGGCGTGATTATCCTGGTGACCGCGTTGGGATTCCGCTCCTTGCCGGGCATGGCCTATATCTTGCCCTATTGGTGGTTCGGTCAGCGTTCCGGCTTGTACGATACGCATATCCTGCTGATCATCACGCTTGTGGCGATCAATCAGCCATTCACCATCTGGATGCTGCGCAGCTTCTTCATGAACATCCCCAAAGAGATCGAAGAATCGGCCATGGTCGATGGCGCCAATCGCTTGACCGCGTTCTTGAGCGTGATCATCCCGATCATGTGGCCCGGCATCATCTCGACAGCCTTGTTCACGCTCTTGCTGGCATACAGCGACTTTCTGCTGGTGCGCATCCTGACCCAATCCAATTGGACGCTTACCGTCGCCATTTCCAAATATGCCGCGGGCGAAGATCCTGGGCATATCACCCTGGCCGCGGCGGCCGCCGTATCCGCAGCTGTGCCGATCATCATCGTGGTCTTTATCTTCCAGAGTCAACTGGTGAAGGGCCTGACCTCGGGCGCGGTGAAGGGTTAGCGGGCAAAATGACGCGCGACGGTCTCATCCGATGACCGCCGCCGTCAGCGACCTGCCGGGGACGGCGCGCGTGAAAGCCGGTCCCATAACGCGTTCTTTGCTTGCGCGACAGCATCTCACTGCAGCCCAAGACCATACGCGGACCGGCGACGGGTGCGTTTCAGATTATTGGCAATAAACCACCGAGTTACTCGCCCGTTTTTCGGGGCAGCCACAAAAACACAACCAGCCCGCAAAATGCAGGCAGCACGTAACCAAACATCCCACCTTGCGTGATGCTAAAGCGGACGAG
>JAPOOU010000163.1 GCA_026713245.1 Chloroflexota bacterium | reverse complement strand
TGTCCATTTGCGGACCCCGCAATATCGTTTTCGGAGTTTAGCGCCTCTTTTTGGACAATGGCGCTAGGTTTGAGCCGGGCGCGGGTTTGAAAAGCGGCGGCTCGGGCTGGGCGGCTGCGTGTCGTACAACGTCGAAGGATACAGCAAGGCGCGAAGAAAAGGGCGACTATATAGTCGCGGTTTCGGGCGGGAGGGCGAGCCACCGCCGAGCGGCGGTCGGCGGAGGACTAGACAAAGCCGCGCGGCTGATCGTCGCGCTGCCAGCGGACGATGAAGTCCCAGGGCTCGCGAATCGCGCTCAAGCCCAAAGGATCGCGCGCTTGCCACTGCGCGTGGGCGCTATAGGTCGTCACGTGGCTCAAGCCCCAGGTCAATCCGGATAGCGGATGCGCATTCTCCTCGGCATTGACGCGCAAGGCGCCAGCGGCTTGCGGCGGGTCAATGATTGTCGATTTGGCCGTAAAGTTGATGCCGTCCGCGGCGAACTGAATCGAGTTTTTCTCGGGACCGCAGCGGGTGATCAAGGCGCCAACGCCGCCCTCATAATTCCAGACCATGACTTCGTGTCCGCTGTTGGTGATCGGGTTTAGAGGCGACTTGTAATACGGTCCCAAGGGATGATCGGCAGTAGCGACGCCCCATTTGGATTCCATATTGCTATGGCCGATCCCCTCGCCTTTGAAATACAGCCAGAACTGATTCTCGCGGAAGAGCAAGGCCGGATCATGCACGCGCAAACTGTCGAAACTTCCTTTGACCGTCGCTTGTTCCGGATAGGCGCGTATGTCAACTTCGCCCGACGGATCGGGCTCGACCACGGGCGCCGGGCTCTTGGTCCAGGGCCCCGCCGGATGATCCGCCCAGGCGATGGCGATCGATTCCGGCGTGCAGCGAAAACTGGGCGCGCCTGTCACCTGGTAGACCAAATAGTAGCGGCCGTCATGAGCCAGGACATCGGGCGTGAAAACGCTGCGCTCGTCGTAACTGCCAACGGGTCCCCGTTCCACGGCCGGTCCTTGTTCCGACCAAGTGTAGCCATCCCTAGAAGTCGCGTACCAAACATCGGATAGATCCCAGGGCATGGCGGGCAAGCTGTCCGTCGCGCGTTCGTGACCGACCGGCACGCAAGGATGCGCGGCCCGCGTGTACCAAACGTAATAGAGGCCGTCGACCTGGATAATGCAACTGGGGTCGCGGCGGACGACGCCCTTTTCGTATCCCAAGCCGGGCGCCAACTGGTAACGGAATCTTGTGAACCAGGGATTCTCTTCGTCGCGTAATTGAAAGCGTCTCATGGCGGCGCTTTGCATGGCTGCCGATCCTTTCGGTGCAAATCACATAAGATCATATGCAACTGAGCTTAACAACGGGGTGAAATCTGTCGCAAGTAAACACTGCAAGTTTGACCACAGAGCCGCCCGGCGCGTAACCGCCGAATCGGTCTGCCGCGCTCAGATATATGTGCGGCGATCGTGGTCAAGTTCCCAACGAATGAGGAAATCCCAAGGTTCTTCGATTCCCGCCAGCCCTAAGGGGTCGCGCCCCTGCATGATGAGATGCGAGCTATGTGGGATTACATGGCTCAATCCCCAACTGAAGCCGGCCAGAGGCGCCTCATTCTGTCCTTCATCAATCCGCAAGGGCCCGGCGGCTTGCGGCGGGACGACTACCCGAGACTTAATCTCAAAGTTGATGCCGTCAGCGGCAAACTGAATGGTGTTCTTTTCGGGTCCGCAGCGGTTGACCAAACCAGCGACGCCGTCACCGTAATTCCAGACCACGACTTCGTGCCCGCTGTTGGTTACGGGATTGAAGGGCGACTTGGTATACGGACCAAGTGGCGAATCAGACCTTGCCAGGCCCCATTTGGATTCCATATGGCTGTAGCCGATGCCTTCGCCTTTGTAATAGAGCCAGAAGCCGCCCTCTCGATACAGAAGAGACGGGTCATGCACTTGAAGGCTGTCCCAGCTGCCTTTGACCCTGGCTTCCTCGGGCTCGGCGCGCTCGTCCACTTCGCCGGATTCATCCGACTCGACGATCGGCGCCGGGCTCTTGGTCCAAGGTCCATCGGGAGAGTCCGACCAGGCAATTGCAATAGATTCGGGCGTGCAGCGGTGGTTGGGCGAGATCGCCACTTGATACACCAGGTAGTAGCGCCCTTCGTGCGCCAATACCTCGGGAGTGAAGACACTGCGTTCGTCATAGGCGCCGGCCGGACCGCGCTCAACGGCGGGACCCTGCTCCACCCAGTGATGACCATCGCTCGAGGTGGCGTACCAGACATCCGCCAAATCCCAAGGGTGCGCCGGAAGTACATCCGTCGCCAGCGCGTGACCGACGGGCTGGCAAGGCGGTTTGGCGCGGGTATACCAAGAGTAATACTTGTCATTGAACACGATTATGGAACTGGGATCGCGGCGAACGATGCCCTTTTCATAGCCCAAGCCCATCGCCTTGCTGTATTTGAACTTTGCAAACCAGGGGTTCGCTTTGTCCGGTCGGTCGAACCGTTGCATTGCTGCGCTTAAAGTCATCGCTCCGTCCAACATAAAAGGCGTCGTGGCGCGGCGATCGCCGCGCCACGACGAAGCTGTTACTGCAATTCGGCGCCTTACATGCCGCCCTCGAAGTACCATTGCTCGGGCATGAACAAAACCCATTGGCGATAGGTCCAGCTCCATTGGCCGGTAGTGTCATTCGGCGGTGTGTTCTTCAGGTCTTTCTTGAAGAGCAAGGGTTGCGGCGGGCGCTGAATGGTGCCGATCTGATACAGACCGTCCATGGACAAGCGGTAGAATTCCTTGCCCAGCTCCAGCCATTCGTCGGATCCATAAGCCGCCTCGAGGAAGGCTTCGCCTGCCGCCCAAAGATCTTTGATCTCTTGCGGCGGCTCTTCGCCTTCTTCGCCGTCGGATTGCAGCCATTGACGCCAGAGATGACCGGAAGCGCGGGCCCCCCAATGCGGACGCATATTCGCCAGACCATTCGCTACTTCGCCAATGTCCAGCATATCAGTTCCCCAAGCCGCCATATCGACCTGGTTGCCATCGCGCAATTCACGATACAAGCCGATCTCGATCAACTTGTAATTGGTCTTGACCCCGACCGCGTTCCAGTAGGAAGTTATCAGTTCGCCGATCTGGCGCCAGGAATCTTCCGGTACCGAGACCTGGAAGTTAATGAAGAGCGTCTCGCCATCCGCGCGCATGCGGAAGCCCTCGGCATCGCGCTGGTCAAGCCCCATCTCGTCAAGCAGTTGGTTGGCCAGATCCGGGTCGTATTGCGCGTAATGCGTGGGCATCCAATCCTCAAAGAACAGCGACGAGGGCACCGGCGAGTTCTGAGACGCGTTGGCCAATCCGAAGTAGACCAGCTCATTGATCTCACTGCGATCGATCGCCACCGACATCGCCTGGCGGAAGCGCTTGTCCCAGAAAATCTCGCGCAGCGGCAGGTTCTCGGTCGTGAAGTTGAACATGATCGAGTATTCGTTGCCGCGGCTGTATTCGGCCAGCGCGGTGCGGTAGTTGCCGCCTTCTTCATTCTCGCGATAGGTCGGGAAGCTCAAAAGCGTACCCCAACCATAATGGCTGTATTCGCCCGCAATTGCCTTCAGATCTTGTACCTGCAGGTCCTCAACCAGGATGCGGCGCAGATTGTTCGTATACGGCAGTTGATTGCCTTCGGTATCGACCTTGAAGAAGTAAGGATTGCGTTCGTAGATCTTGTTGCCGAAAGTATCCTCGCTGGCGAAAACAAACGTGTTCAATGTCGGCGCGTAAGGGTCGGTCTCTGAACCCAGATTCCAGGTAAAGGTGTAAGGGTTCATCTTGGCGTTGAACATTTGCACCCAGTCGTCAAAGCCCAATTCATCCGCCAGCGCATTCGCGTCTGAATTGTAGGCGATGTGGAATTGCTGGAAATAATGCTTGGGGCGGAAGCCACGATTGTTCACTTCGCTGCCGACAGCGATGAGCAAGGTCGGCCGCGCCTCGGGATAGGTCAAGCGGATGGTCGTTTCGTCAACGATTTCGATCTCCGGCAGTGCGCCGTTCAGGCCCCAGGGACCGCCAATATTGGGCGTCAGATCTGAATTGCCAAGGACGTCCTCGAAGTAGAAGCGGAAGTCCTCAGTCGTAAAAGGTTCGCCATCCGACCATCTGTGCCCTTCACGAATCGTGAAGGTGAAGGTGGTGAAGTCATCGGATACTTCGTAAGACTCCGCAATGTTTGGAATTATACTGGTTAGATCGGTGTCGATAGTGAGCAGCTTCTGCAGGCGCATCTCCAACACGTCCCAGCCGCAGCAGGTGGGATTGGTCGTGGGACCCGCCAGCTCGCCGCCATACACGCCAACTTGCTCTAGCGGTTGTACGACAACCGGATTGGCCGGCACGCGTTCTTCGACCGGCGGCAACTCACCCGCGGCCACGCGCTCGGCCAACATCGGCGCTTCGCCAAAACTGTCAATTGAATTGCCGGTGGCGGCCGCAAACGCGTCGAGACCTGCATATTGGGAGGGATAGACTCGCTCGGCCATGTCCTGGGCAAGCGCGCCGGTCGATATCAGCAACATGCTTGCGATCAAAATTAGAATAAAAGTGAATCGTTTCATGGAACCTGTCCTTTCAAGAATTGGACTTTCAAATGCGAAAACCGCTGGAGAGATTCTGCTCGCCATTCACCTCCTCGCATCTCGCGTTTGCCGCAATAATTCGGACAACTCGCCCGAATAGATTAACCGCGTATTGTATATTGTCCATTGTTGACAATTCAGTCGCCACTCAATGTCTGCGCCCTCGCATAAGGCTCCCTAGGTCACTTCAAACGGACGCAGCGCATCGTGATCAAAGGCAACCCCGTGCCCGGGACTGTTCGACGCCCGCATGACGCCGCCATCTAGCTCGGGCGGATTATCCATAAAGCGTTCCAGGCCGAAACTATGCACCTCCAGGAATGACGCGTTGGGGATCGCCGCCAGCAGATGCAAATGGATTTCGTGAACGCCGTGCGATGTTACCTCCAGGTTGTGCGCGTAGGCCAACCTCGCCACCCGCATCCAGTTGGTGATGCCGCCGATATTGGAGACATCAGGCTCTGGGAAGGCGATCATTCCGTCCTCAATAGTATGCCGAAACTCATATACGGTATGCAAGTTTTCGCCCGCTGCGACTGGCAAGCCCCCGTCCCTGGATATTCGCGCCATGCCTTTGTAGTCGTCGGGAATAGTCGGTTCTTCCAACCAGTAGACGTCGTAGTCACAGAATCTGCGCGCCGCCTTGATCGCCGTTTCCACCGTCCAGCGCATGTTGGCGTCCACCATCAAGGGCATGTCGGGACCAATAAAGTCGCGTACAGCGCGGACGCGTTCAAGGTCTTCGGAAAGCTTGTCGCGTCCAACCTTGATTTTGATCGCTCGAAAGCCCTTTTTGATATTGCAGCGCGTCTGCTCCACCAGTTCCTCAGGTCCCAATTGCAGGTCAATCCCGCCGGCATAGGCGCGCGCCTGGCCTGAGGACCCGCCGAGCAACTTCCAAAGCGGCGCCTTTTCCTTTTTCCCCTTGAGGTCCCAAAGCGCTATATCTACCGCTGACATAGCGAAGGAGACCAATCCGCCTCGGCCGATGTAGTGCGTATGTCGCCACATCGAGTCCCAGATCTGCTCGATCCGGTCCGCATCCTTGCCCAATAGCAGCGGTTTCAGGTCGCGTTCGATCAGAGCGCGAATCGCCGCGCCACCGACGCCGATCGTATACGTGTATCCACAGCCTTCCAGCCCGGATTCGGTCGCCAACCTCACCAAAACAACCTCAAAGTGGGTCATCATCCCATGGGACGCGTCCGTCATGGGATGAGTCAAGGGCAAGCGATAGTGCTGTGTATCAACGCAACGAATAGCAGTCTTCATAATTCTTGAATGGACACTCCACAAGTCGGTACTGCTATTGAAATTATTCAAAACAGCAACGATTGTCAAGTGTACATTGTTGACAATCTGCAATGGCGCTGCTACACTTTCGTCGTGCTTTCCTGGGCGACTATCTGATGAAAAGTTACTTGATTCAGCGTTTTATCTATATGATATTTTTGCTGTGGATGGTTTCGGTCGTGACCTTCGTCGTGATCCAATTGCCGCCCGGCGATTATCTGTCCACTTATATTGCGCGGCTCGAACAGAATACCGGCGAGCAAATCGAGGAAGAAATCGTCGAGGCTTTGCGAAAACAATACGGACTGGATCTGCCGCTGCACCTGCGTTATGTGAAATGGATTGGACAAGTGCTGAATGGAGAGTTTGGCTTTTCCTACGATTATCAGCAACCTGTTCGCGATCTGATTGGCGAACGACTGATCTTAACATTCACCATCGCAATCCTCAGCGCGATCTTTACCTATGCGGTCGCCATTCCCATTGGCATCTACTCGGCCACGCATCAGTATTCCCTCGGCGATTATGTGGTTTCTATCGTCGGCTTCATTGGCTTGGCGATTCCCAATTTCATGCTGGCGCTGATCATGCTCTATGTCGCCTGGACACAGTACGGGCATAATCTCACTGGTTTGTTTTCGACGGAATATCTTTATGCGCCCTGGAGTATCGGGAAAATTGTTGATCTCGCGCTGCACCTGCCCATCCCGGTCATCGTAATAGGCACGGCGAGTACCGCTGGGCTGATTCGTGTTTTGCGCGGCACTTTACTGGACGAATTGAACAAGCAGTATGTCATAACAGCCAGGAGCAAAGGAGTGGGAGAAGTTACGCTCCTGTTCAAGTATCCGGTCCGTGTAGCCCTGAACCCCATCGTTAGCAGCCTGGCTTGGCTGTTCCCGGCTCTGATATCTGGCGGGACTATCACTGCGATTGTGCTGGGCTTGCCAACGGCGGGTCCAATGCTCTATCGCGCGTTAATCACGCAAGATACGTTTTTGACGGCGACCTTGTTGATGTTCGTTACGATCCTGACGGTTATCGGCACAACTGTCTCCGATATTCTTCTGGTCATCGTCGATCCGCGCATCCGCATGGAACGCGCCGCGAACTGAGAGGAAGACATTTTGTTGCGCTTGATAGGCTTAAAGCGGCCAAAAGGTAAGCCCGAATCGGTTGAATTTAATGAGGCTTATTATCTTGCGTCGCAGCGGCAATTGGTTTGGCGCAAGTTCCGCCGCCATCGCCTGGCCATGTCGTCGCTGATGGTGATCATCTTTTTGTATTCCCTGGCCATATTCGCCGAATTCTTCACGATAAACGACTACCAAAAGCGCCACGTCGCCTATGCCAAAGCGCCGCCGCAAGCGTTGCATTTTATCGATGAGGCCGGCAATTTCCACCTGGTTCCCTTTATTTATCAGTTGACACAAGAACTGGATATGGAAACCCTGCGGCGGAATTATACCGAGGATAGATCAGAACGATTTCACTTGAGATTTTTCGTAAGGGGATTGCCATACAAGCTCCTGGGCATAATTGATACGGATATTCATTTGCTCGGTGTTGACGCGCCCGCTGTGTACTTCCCTTTTGGCACCGATGAATTGGGACGAGATCTGTACTCTCGTACGATTGTCGGCGCGCGAATATCGCTCTCGATCGGCTTTATCAGCGTCGTCATCAGCTTTTGCTTCGGCTGTCTGATCGGCGGCATTTCCGGCTATTTCGGCGGCAAGGTTGATGTCGTCGCACAGCGCATCATTGAGTTCATCGTTTCCATTCCGCAGCTTCCGCTATGGATGGCGCTTTCAGCGGCCCTGCCCGCCCAATGGTCATCCATACAAGATTACCTTGCCATAAGCACAGTTTTAGCTGTGCTCAGCTGGCCGCCGCTGGCGCGCGCGGTCCGCGGCAAACTGCTGGAATTGCGCGAAGCTGACTTTGTCATGGCGGCGCGTATCTCCAACATGGGCGACTACGAAATCATTGTCAAACACTTGCTACCCTCATTCGCCAGCTTTCTGATCGTCGTCCTCAGCTTGTCCGTGCCGGGCATGATCCTCGCCGAGACGGCGCTGAGTTTCCTCCAGATTGGGATCCGTCCCCCCGCCGTGAGTTGGGGAGTCTTGCTGCAAGACGCGCAAAACATCCGCAGCCTTAGCCAAAGCCCCTGGCTTTTGATACCGGGCCTCTTTGTGATCGCGACCGTATTGAGCTTTAACTTCCTCGGCGACGGACTGCGCGACGCGGCTGATCCATATAAGCAGTAGCGCCTTCGTTTATCCAGCTATGGGGTCAGACCAAATGCCCGCAATCGAAATCTATCGCACCTTGCCAGAACAAATCGCGGCTCGCCTGCGACAAGATGTACTGTCGAGCAAGCTCAAGCCAGGCGATCCCTTGCGCGAGATTGATCTTTCCGAACGATTCGGCGTCAGTCGCGGTCCAGTGCGCGAGGCCTTCCGTCAATTGTCACAGCAAGGTCTGCTGGTGCTGGAACCGAACAAGGGCGTTCGCGTAGCCCAAAACCCCAGCGTGGAAGTGCGCCCTCTGGTCGTCGAGCTGCGCCGCAAGATCGAGGTATTCGTACTCAATAGTATTTTCCAACGCATCACCGCCGCAGATCTCGAAGACTGGGATGCTATTCTGGCCAATATCAAGGCAGCTTGCGAGTCCTCCGACGTCGATGCATTGACCGAACACGATCTGCGCTTTCACCAGGCAATCATCCGGAGCCACGATGATAAAGACCTGTTCGCGCTCTGGCAGCCGATAGCCATGCGTATGATGATGCACTACAATCGCCTCGATGACATCATGGAGAGCTACCGCGAGCACAAGCGCATTCTGGACGCGATTCGCGCGGATAATAAACAAGTCGCGATCAAGGCGCTGGAAGACAATATACAGTAGTCAGCTCAGTATGATTTCCTGTGCTTCCGCATTCTCGATATAATTGCCGATAAGTTCTGCCCGAAAGGCATCAGCCGCCATCGACCAACGGGCATTGCATTAACGAGGTTAACCCAATATGGCGCAAGCGACATTCTATGAAGGGGATCGAAGGATTCGCCTGGGCGAAAGCGAGCCGATCGAACCGGGACCGGGTGAAGTACAATTGCAGGTTTCCCACTGCGGCATCTGCGGAACCGACTTGCATATATTCCATGGGGCCATGGACGGCCGCGTGACAATGCCAGCGGTACTGGGCCACGAAATGTCCGGTACGGTAAACCAGGTCGGGCCCGGCGTCGCCGGTTTTGCCGCCGGGGACCGGGTCGTGGTAATGCCTTTGGCGCCCTGCCACGACTGCCCGGCCTGCGCCGCCGGACATAGCCACATTTGCCACAATCTTGACTTCCTTGGCATCGACACGCCCGGCGCATTTCAATCGTATTGGACCGTGCCTGCCGATACATTACACCCTTTGCCGGCGAACTTGTCCCTAAAGCACGGCGCCTTGATTGAGCCGCTGGCGGTCGCCTGTCACGATGTGCGCCTGGCCGAGGTCAGACCGGGCGATCATGTGGTCGTAGTCGGCGGCGGACCGATAGGCATGATGGTTGCGCTGGTAGCGAGGGGTTATGGGGCTGAAGTCATCGTTTCTGAAATCAATCCATATCGCGTGACACTGGCGCGGGAACTGGGCTTGACAGCCGTGAACCCGCTGGAAGTTGACCTGGTCAAGCTGGTCATGGAAGAGACGAACAACGCAGGAGCCGACATTGTCTTCGAAGTATCGGGGTCACGGGCGGGCGCCGCGATAATGACCGAATTGCTGCGCGCGCGCGGTCTGGCGGTGGTCGTTGCGATCTTCGCCCAAAAGCCGGAGCTGGACCTTTTCCGGTTTTTCTGGCGGGAGCTTCGCTTGAAGGGCGTACGCGTATACGAGTCGCGTGATTTTGCCGATGCCATCGCTTTGGCGGCCCGGGGCGACCTGCCGCTTGATCAGTTGATCACCGATATACGACCGCTGGGCGCCTTGAAGTCGGGCTTTGAAGATATGGAACGCGGTGGACAAGTCATGAAGATACTGCTGGAGCTGTAAATGAACATACTCGATCAGTTTCGTCTCGATGGAAAAACGGCGCTCGTCACCGGCGCTCGACGCGGTATCGGCATGGCAATGGCGGTTGCCCTGGCGGAAGCGGGCGCGGATATCATCGCCGTCAGCGCCAACATGGAAGCGAGCGGCAGCGCCATAGAGAAAGAAGTGAAAGCGCTCGGCCGCGGATTCGCCGCCTACCGCTGCGATCTGTCCGACCGCAAGGCCGTCTATCAACTCATCGAAAAAGTCCATACCGACGGACACGCTGTCAACATCCTTGTCAACAACGCCGGCACTATCCTGCGCGACGCGGCAGCCCGGCACAGCGACGCCTATTGGGATACCACAATTGAAGTCAATCTAAGCTCGCAGTTTGTGCTCAGTCGCGAGTTTGGCAAAAGGATGCTGGAGCGCGGAAGCGGCAAGATCATTTTCATCGCGTCGCTGTTGACCTTTCAGGGCGGGATCACGGTGCCCGGATATGCAGCCAGCAAGGGCGGATTGGGTCAATTGACCAAGGCCCTGGCCAATGAATGGGCGGGCCAAGGCATACAGGTCAACGCCATCGCGCCGGGTTATGTGCGCACGGACAATACCGAAGCGCTGCAAAATAATGCCGAGCGCTACCAAGCGATTCTGGAGCGGATCCCGGCTGGGCGCTGGGGCAACATTGACGACTTCAAAGGGCCGGCCGTTTTCCTCGCGTCCTCGGCTTCCGATTTCGTAAACGGCGAAATCCTGGTCGTCGACGGCGGATGGATGGGGCGCTAGCCGCGGCAAGAGCTAATAATCGCCTAAGTACCGAAAGTCGGTTTGTCAAAGTCCGCTTGTTCGGCGAGAATGCGCCGCCGCCATTCGTCGGGCAGTTTAACCTCGGGCTGGAACCAGGACGCCTCGTGCCAGTGCAGGTTGCTGCGCTTGAACTCGGGTCTGTCGGCATCGCGCGACAAGGCGCAGTCGAAGCGCACAATGTATAAGCCCTTATTCGTATTCGGCGTCTGCGGAATGATATGACTAAGGCCCCAGGTTATGCCGCGTCCGTCGCCCTTGTCGGCAAAGGCATCGGGGCAAAAGGGACCGGGCGCGTGAGGCGACAGTTGCACATGCGCCTTCGGCTCGAAGTTCAGCCCGTCCGGCGCAAACTGTATGGTATCTTTCTCCGGTCCATCCTGGATGAGCAAAGCGGCGATGCCGCCTTCATAGGGCCAGAGCATCGTCTCGTGGCCCGAATTTGTCACCGGATTCAAATCGGGTTTTACGAAGGGCCCCTCGGGGTGGTCCGCTATGGCGACGCCCTGCGCAAGTCTCAGATTCCCCGGCGTCTTCTCAATTGGCGAAGCTTTGTAGTAGAGCCAGACCTTGCCTTTGTAGATCAGCGGATAGGGATCGTGAATGGCGCAACTGTCCCAGTCGCCGGGCTCGCCTTGCGGGATCACCGGTCGATCGAGCCGCGTCCAGGGTCCATCCGGCGAATCCGACCATGCCGCGCTTACGTTTACGCAATCATTCTGCCGCCACATGGTGGTAAACGTCTGGTAATAGAGGTAGTAGCGTCCGTCAAAAACCAGCACATCCGGCGTTGAAAGCGAGCGATCGCCGTAGTTGCCCTTGGGCGCGCGCGGCACAGCCACACCTTGTTCTTCCCAGTTGAAGCCGTCCCTTGAGGTCGCATAACAGATGTCGGCGAGATCCCAATCTACTACCGGAATCTCGTCATTGGCTTTGTCGATGTTAAAGCGCCCGACAGGCATGTATTTACTGCGGCGCCGCGTATACCAGACGTAATAGCTGTCGCCGATTTTGAGTACTTTGGAGGGGTCGCGCCTTGATACGGAAAGCGCGCTGTCGTCAATGCCGATGCCGGTAACCGGCGAGTACCTGAACGTGGAATAAAACGGATTGCCGGCGTCTTGCTCCGGCGTCCACATATCATACAGGCGGTGCATGGCTGCGCTCAGCGGTCGGTCGGTCGGCTTCTGCTTCGGCAATAGGCCAGGAAACGCGGATCTCGGTTTGCTTTCACTTTTCATGGGATCTCCTGCAACAAACGGTCGCGATTACACAGCAAGTTTGGCATTGGCTAAGGACTGAAAGTATAATATGTAAATTGTAGACAATTGACATTGAACTGTCAAATCCATAGAGTGCTTCGGTTGCACTTCAGATTATTGGCAAACGACGTGACTTTGCCGTTCAAAAAGCATAATTAACCTCAAAGACACAAAAAACACAATTTCAAATTGACCATTTCTCTGTAGAACCAATTAAGCAATGCAACTTTCGCCAAAGCAACGATCTGTAGGGGCGACATACCATGTCGCCCGAAACCACTAGTCGCAGCGGCGGGCGACCCAATAGGTCGCCTGCAAGGCTCACTTTATCGCAATACTTGGCGATTAAACTCCCCTCTACTTCGGATGCATTGGGGACGGGCCGGGGGAGGGGTTAGAACAGCGGCATTCCAAATTTTCATAACTTACTTGCACTTGCTTCTGTGCGCTCTATATATGTAATCCCTGTGCAGAACTCGCTAAAGACGGATTCTCTTTCGCAATTCGTAGAGCATCATGCCAAAATGCTGCAATACACTACCGAATGCTTCACGCGAGCCAAAATTGTGGACGCCATGTCAGGAGAGCATGATGATTGAGGCCGATTATATAGTTGTAGGCGCGGGATCCGCAGGTTGCGCCCTGTCTTGCCGTTTGAGCGAAGACGGCAAGCGCTCAGTGCTGTTGCTGGAAGCCGGCGGACCCGACAGCGCGCCCGATATTCATATCCCGGCGCGCTTTTCGGATATCTTTCACACCGGCGTGGATTGGGACTACGAAACCCTGCCACAGCCCGGCCTCAACAACCGCCGCGAATATGTACCGCGCGGCAAGGTTTATGGCGGCACAAGCTCCATGAATGCCATGGTCTTTCAGCGTGGACATCCGGCCGATTACGATGCCTGGGCCGCCCAGGGCAATGAAGGCTGGAGTTATGCGGAAGTACTGCCCTACTTCCGTAAAATGCAGCACCAGGAACGTGGAGCGTCAGAACATCACGGCATTGAGGGACCCATCAATGTGGCCGATCCGCAGGATCCCAATCCCCTGAGCTTGGCATTCGTCGAGGCGGCGCTCGAATTGGGATTCGCGCATAACGAAGACTTTAATGACGGCGAGCAAGAGGGCTTCGGCCTCTATCAGGTCACGCAAAAGGGGGGCAAACGACATAGCGCCGCTGTTGGCTACTTGTACCCAGCGCTGCAACGCGACAATTTCACCGCCCTGCCCTTTGCCCATGTGAGCAAACTGATCGTCGACGGGATTCGCTGCGTCGGGCTGGAGTATAGACACCGGGGCGAAACCAAAACTGCTGCCGCGAACAAAGAGATTATCCTTTGCGGCGGAGCGCTGAATTCTCCACAATTGTTGCTGCTTTCCGGCATTGGCGCCGCCGATCATCTTGCGGAAATGGATATCCCTCTGGTCAAGGATCTGCCCGGCGTCGGCAAGAACCTGATGGATCACATGCAGGCGCCCGTCGCCTATCATTGCAGAGAGCCAGTCAGCCTGGTCGCCAGGGACGACCCGCTTCAAGTGCGGCGCTATAGCGAAGACAAAATGGGCCTGCTCACGTCCAATCTGGGCGAATCCGGCGGATTCCTACGCTTGGACACGCAATCACGCTCGCCCGAATTGCAATATCACTTTGGACCGGATTGGTTCATCCGTCATGGATTCGAAAGTCCCGCCGGGCACGGTTTCACTATCCTGGCAGGTTTGGTGGCCACGAAAAGCAGCGGTCAGCTCAAGCTGCAATCAGTTGATCCCTTCGCGCCGCCATCAATAGACTTCGGCTGCTTGAGCCATGATGACGATGTCCGCGTTTTGCTTCATGGCATCAAGCTGGGGCGTAAGCTCGCTGACGCATCCGCCTTTGACCGCTACCGCGGCGAGGAGTTTCTGCCTGGCGCTGATGTCGTTTCCGACCGGGCATTGATCCATTACATTCGCGATTTCGCGACGACCATTTATCATCCCGCTTGCAGTTGTCGAATGGGCGGCGATCCCATGTCTGTCGTCAACGATCGCCTGCAAGTGCATGGCCTTGAAAACTTGCGGGTAGCCGATGCCTCAATCATGCCATTTATTGTCAACGCCAACACCAACGCGCCTTGCATGATGATCGGCGAGAAGGCGGCCGATCTAATTCTCAACCAGGAATGACTTAAGGACGCAAGATGAAAATGAATGAGGGCGAAAAGCCCCTGCTGCCGGGCGAGCCAATAGCGAAAAAGCCAACTGATCGCCCGCTGAGCCGGGCCACGCATCGTCTTTACGACAAGTGGGGCCGCTTTCAAGACGCCACGAGCGAATTCTACACGGCCTTCAAGTACAGCCGTATTTCAGGCATTGGCAAAGAGGATGGCCTGACCCGGCGCGATCCCACCACGGTACTGCGCATCGATGGGACCTATTTCGTCTGGTACACGCGGCGCAAAACCGACAAGGACCGCAATAACAAGAATATGCCGCCGTTTCAAGAACAAACATGGGACACGCCGGTCTATGACTGGGACCTGGCCGAAATCTGGTATGCCACATCGCGAGACGGCTTCAACTGGCGGGAACAAGGCCTGGCCGTCGGTCGCGGTCCCAAGGACGCCTACGACGGTCGATCCGTATTCACGCCCGATGTGCTGATGACGAATGACAGATACTATCTGTATTATCAGGCGGTTGATTACCCCTATACCCACCGGACACGCAACACAATCGGCATGTCATGGGCGGATTCGCCTCATGGTCCCTGGCGCCGGGCCGGGGCCCCGGTATTGACACCGGGCCAAATGGGAGAATGGCTTGGCGATGACGACTCCGACGACCTGATCCGATATGGAGATTGGGACAGCCACAAAGTACACGATCCATTTATACTGCTGCGCGACGGGGAATATTGGCTCTACTATAAGGGCCAGCCGATGGGCTGGACCACCAGGTACGCCCGGGGAATCGCCTGGGGCCTGGCCATTTCGGAAGCGCCCGAAGGGCCCTTCATCAAGTCAACGTTGAATCCTGTGACCAATAGCGGCCACGAAACCTGTCTCTTCCCCTACGGCGAAGGCGTCTTGGCAATATGCGGGCATGACGGTCCGGAAAAGGACACGATTCAATACGCCCAGGACGGGCTCAACTTCGAAGTAGTCGCCCATGTGATACTTCCGCCCTTGGCGGCAGGTCCCTTCGCGCCTGATTCGTACAGCGATAGCAACGATGGCAAAGGCATCACCTGGGGTCTGTCGCATATCGCCACCGAAGAATTAAAAGCCGGCGAATCTTATCTTCTCCGTTTTGATTGCAACCTGCGCCGCGATCTGGAACGTCCCGGTTTCCGCGGGACAAACATACGATTTCCCGAGGAAGTATTCTTTTCGCCCGATATGGCATTGACCGAGCGGAACAAAAGACCGCGTATATTCAGCAACGAACCGGAGCGCCCGGACGAAGCTCGGCCGTCGAAGCCGCTAAGCGCGGCGACGCGGCGCGTATACGAAACTTACGGCATCTACAAAGACCAGCGTAGCGACTTCTTTTCGGCCTTCAAATACGCGCGCATCACAGGCATCGGCAAGGAACCCGGCGTCACCAGGCGCGATCCGTCTAAGGTGATCAAAGTGGGTGATCAGTATTATGTTTGGTACACGCGCCGGCTGACCGACGAAAATTGGATGGGGATCGAAGCCGCTACCGAAACCAGACCGGCCTGGGATTGGGATATGGCCGATATCTGGTACGCCAGATCGCCTGACGGATTCCATTGGGAGGAGGGCGGACCCGCTGTCCAGCGAGGCGCAGAAGGCAGTTACGACGATCGCGCGGTTTTCACGCCGGATATCCTTGTCCACGACGGCAAATACTATCTCTATTACCAGGTCACTCAAGGCATCTGGAAACACCGATCCCTACATCAGATTGGCATGGCTTGGTCCGCCTCGCCCGAGGGCCCCTGGAGCAAATGCGACCAGCCGGTCTTGAGACCCGGCCGTCGCGGAGAATTTGTCGGAGATGCGGATGATGCCGACGCCATTGCCGGCTTCGGCGACTGGGACTCGCACAAGCTGCACGACCCCTACGTATTGGTCTATCGCGGGAAAATATGGCTGTATTACAAGGGCGTCCAATTCGGACGGACTTATCGGCACGACCTCGGTATCGGCTGGGGAGTCGCCACGGCGGAGGATCCCGGCGGTCCCTTCGTCAAATCGCCGCTGAATCCGGTTACGAATAGCGGTCATGAGACATTTCTCTACCCCTTTCGCGAAGGCATAGTCGCCGTCACCAGCCTCGAAGGCCCGGAAAAGAATACGATTCAATTCGCCCCGGACGGTCTTAACTTCGAGGTCATGGGCAAAGTCTCGGTTCCGCCGATCGCCGCCGGTCCTTATGTGCCCGACGCTTTCACCGACAGCGGCGACGGCCGCGGCCTGACCTGGGGACTATCGCATATCCATCACCAGAATGACGGGCGCATGGTCAACAGCTACCTGGTCCGATTCGACTGCAATCTGAGTCGCGATCTTGACCGCGCGGACTTTTATCGTGCCTGGAATTACCGTTTCCCCGAGTCGGTCTACTTCAGCGAGGATTTTCGTCTGCGTGACGAGATGAAGTCCGAAGCAATGAAGCTCATGCGCCGGATCGACGAAGATACAAATTGCCCGGAATAGCGAAAATCCCCGGGCGACAGAGCCAGCGATCAAGGCTTTTCGGCTACCACGCTGAACATAAAGGGAAATTTTCGCGGCAGATGTTCTGGCATGCCAAAGCGTCGACCGCCGAGTTCCCGCATGTCCGCCATGGGTTTGAAACCGTTACAGTGAGCGTATTCGCGAAACTCGACCAGCGCGAAGCCTGCCTTCAGCAAGGCCGTGATAACATCCGCCACGCCCCAAAGATATTCCACACCGGGATGTGGGTTGACAAAGTCCGTGACGCCATCCCGCAACTCATCCGTCTCGCCTGTCGCGCCGGTCAGGGCGACATAGTCGCCGATGCCGGACTCGAATTCGACATAGGAACCACCCATATAGTCATATTTCAACTGCCAATCCGCATCAAACATGCAAAACGCGGGATGGAAATCGATGAAGACGAAACGACCGCCACTTTTGAGACATGAGTGGACGCCTCTTGCCCAAGCATCCAGATCCGACAACCACACCACGGCGCCGTAAGATGAAAAAACAAGGTCATACCGAGTCTGGTTTTCCGCGAAGAAATCGTAGATATCGGCGCGGATATACTCGGCTGCGATTCCGCTATCGCGCGCAAGCCGCCGCGCGAAGTCGATTGCCTCGTCACTAATGTCGACTCCGGTAACGAAAGCGCCCAGATGATTGGCGATGCTCAAGCTGTCCTGACCGCAATTGCACTGCAAGTGAAGCAGCGTCTTGCCGGCAATATCACCCAGCAGATCTGTTTCTTCCCCAAACAGCGTGCTGCCACCGGACCGGAAGAACGCAGCCTGATCACCCTTGTGACTGTTGTGCGCCTTGGTCGCTTCATTCCAGGACATACGGTTGATTTCGTGATGCGCCTTGTTTGGCATGGTTCTTCGCTTTCCCGAGGTCGTTAATGGCCGCCTTTCGCGGCTCGATTCTAGTCCCGCCATCTGCTGCTTGCAAGCTGCTCAATCTGGCGGGCATCAGCTGCGTAAGTCGGATTTCTCTGTATTCCGCAATCGAGATATGATAATCTCGGCTGGTGCATTCGCGCGATCGATCGCGCGCTTCGGGGGACTATGAGCACATTCTTGCGCAGCTATATCAATCCGGATGAGAACCGCGAGGCAACTCGCAAGCTCCCGCGTCTCATGGTGGAAGGCTTGCTTCTCGGGGGCACCGGATTGGGTGTATTCGCCCTCATCTTCGAGATCGCCGCCGACGCCTTCAGCGTCGCCGCTTATCAGACGCTCTTGGCCATCCACGGGGCCAGCGGCCACCACGATATCGCAATCCTCGCCTTTCTCGTCCTGTCTGTCATGTTGTTCTTGGGGATCGTCCCGGCCTATAAAGCCGGCGCTTACATTCGGCCTACTGCCGGCGGCAGCGGCCCCCTCGTGGAAGCAATCGGACCGCAGCGGCTGCGCTGGTTGTCCTGGCTGGGAACCAGTCTCTTCTTCCTTGACGCGGTTCTAACTATCATCATTTCTTCCATCTCCGCCGCCGACGTGCTGATGCTGCTGTTTCCCGAATTCGCGCCCTATCGCATATTGATCGCCGAGATCTTCGCCTTCTTCATCATGGCCGTATTGGTCTCGGTGGGACCCAAACGCGCCGTGCCCTTGTTCCTGCTGGGCGGCGGCGCATTCACAATCTTCACCATGTTTGCCCTGACGCTGGTCGGTTACAGCGCGCTAGCCAATCCGGAATGGGCCTTCCTGACCAGCGGCATCATCCATCGACTGGAAGAAGCGAAAGTTGTTGAGCACGTGGTGCGCGCCGTCGGTGATGCGCCCGCTATCGGTTCCGTACTGTTCTTTCAGTTTTTCTTCCGGTCCATGAGCAGCGCGATGCTGGGCTTCTCCGGCTACGAGGTCATCCCCGCCAGCGGCAAGCACGCCGCGCGACCTAAGTGGAAAGTAATCAACACCGCGCTCACACTGGCCGCCATCTTCCTGATCGCGACTGGCGTGCTGCAGCTCGCTGCCGCCAAGTCCTGGGACATTCCCTCGACCGAAGGCTATAGTACGCTGCTGATCGAATACGAAATTGTCGCCGCGCAAACCTTTGGACGCGGCGTCCAACCCGGGGACGCGACGGCGCGCTTGCGTAATCTGGAAGAGGCGGAACGGATCTATGAACGGCGTCGGCATGAAGCCCAGGAAGAAGCGCTGCTCGACGAACGGAGTGGCAGTCGGGATGTCATGGCGCCGATAAACCGGGCCGACGAGATTCAATCTATAGCGTCAGACCTTGCCATTGCCAGGGCTTTAGAGCGCGCTTTGGCCGGTACCGACGGACAAGGGATTCTGTCACTCGCCGCGCTGTTGCTGGCGATAATCTTGTTGCTGGCGCAAGGAGGCGGCTATGTCGGCGGCGCGGCCGTAGCAGCCAACGCGGCTCGATTAGGCAGGCTGCCCGGCTTTTTCGCCAACGATCGCATCGGCATAGCGGTCATCTGGGGCTTCGCGGCCGCATGTATCCCGCTGATCCGTGAAGTTGTCGTAGTCGAGGCCTATTACGCCTTTGGTTTCGTCAGCGCTTTCATTATCACCAGCACCACCGTCTGTTTCGCACGCGATGACGCCTTGCAGGACCGCGGCATTGAGCCGGGTTCGCCGGAGGCTCGCTCGCTGCGCTTTGCCGGCTTGCGGGGCATGATCGCCAGCTACATCATGGGCATTGTGCTTATCACGCAAAAGACCGACGCCCTTGGCGCGATTGTCGTGGTCGCGGTATTGCTGACCCTCTACCAGATGGTTTGCGCCTATGGCGGCGCCAGAAAAGATCCAGCAAAACTTCAAGAATACTCGCCTGTCCCCGATGCGAAACCAGACTACGAGAGCGGTATTCAACGCGCGCATGACAAGACGCGGGCGCGCGGCATCATCGACCGCGTCAACACCTTGATGGAGGAAGGCGCTTTGGTCAAATTCAACGTCGATCATCAACGGATCGAACGGCTCGTCACGCATGTCTATAACCTGGAACCCGATGCATTCCAGCGCCAGCTCGAGGAGGCGCAGTACGATGACGACATCGCGCATGAGCCGAGCCAGGAACTGGAAGCGACTTACGACAAATACTTCAACGCCCGGGATGAAATCCTCAATGCGATCGAGTCCTATTCGCATTATGGCATCTTCACATTCATTGACAAATACTATGCCAATTGGGTGAACGAAGAACATGGTCGCGACGCCGCCGAGGTACAGAAGGCCATGATCAGCCTGCTGTTCCCCATGACCGACGATGAGATCATTTGGCAGCAATATCAGAAGTTCGCCTGGGTAAAGCAACCCGAAGCGATCTGGCAATTTTGCCGCCAGCGCTACTCCTGGGCCAAGGACCAGTGGCCCAACCTCAGCAGCCGCTTGACAACTGTCTGGACACTTCAGGAAATGGGTTTGATTCCCGACGAGATCGACATCACCACGGTGATCTCCGTAAACGCGCGCAACGACTTGCGAGAAGTCAGGATTCACACCCACGGACCGGAAGACAACGTGGAAGAAACACCGGACACAGACGAAGAAGAAGACGACGCGCCTCCAAATGAGTGACCTGGGAATGCGGGCGCATCCTTGCTTGCGACCGTCCAGATGTCTATAATGGATTGAAAGCGAAGTTAAGATAGTTATTGCAGATGGAAAACCTGTCGCAATTCGCAATGCCCGCCCCGCGAGAAAGACGTTCCCATGCGTCGCTTGACCATCGTGAAAAAGAGGTCCTGCGCTTGCGCGCCAAGATCGCCGGCGTCCTCATCAGGCAAAGCCGCATGGCGGCGTCGCGTTCAATTGAAAACTGCGCCAATCATTTGCAGGTGCCGCCGGAACTTGTAACAGCTTGGGAATACGGGGATGACGCGCCAAGCCCCCCACAGTTGGAACGCCTGGCCAGCTATTTGAATGTGCCCCCCAGCGCCTTTTGGTTACACAATGAGCCTTTGGCATTTGAGGATGAACGCGCTGAAACCGACCATCTTGTGGCCTTGCGCCAGCGATTGCTCGGCGGACTATTGCGCGTCGCGCGCGAATTAAAGCGAGTAAGTTTTGAGCAGTTGAGTGAAGTGACCGCGATTGACCGGGGCCTGCTGCAAGCATACGAATCCGGCGAGCGGGTGATTCCGATGAACCATCTGCTGGTCTTGGCAAACTCCCTCGATCGCGACCTCGATTACTTTCTAGGGAGTGGATATGGTCTGGACGGGGAAACCGAAGCCGAATCAGCAGTGACCGCGCCGGCCGTCAGCAGTGAAGGCAACCGCAGTCTTGCCGTCGATCGCAAAACGCAGGGCATTATCAAGCTGGCAGTTGCGTTTAGCCAAATCCCCAGCGAAGAACTGCACAGAATCGCCGATGCCTTACTCTCGATTTCCAGAGCAAAGTCCGGTTCCAACGGTGCCTGATCCGCAAAGCGCAGCTAGCGCCTCTTATTTGACAATCACCCTTGCTCATGCCAGGAGCGGACTAGTTGTCATGGGCGAGCGCCGCCGATCGTTTCTCAATAAGGCCAGGTTACTGGTGCATAAAAATGCCTGTGCTGTAGGGGCGGCACGCTGCGCCGCCCGTTCATTCACTGACTGTTTTCGGGCGTTTCAGCTAAACGCCCCTGTTTACGTAAACCGCGTCGCTCATGCGACGGGAAGGCTTACGATTTTGCGTGAGCGCGGCAGACCTTTTCGCTGCCGCCGAGCGGCTACAACTCCTCGCGTTTTCAGATTCTCAATTGTTATTTGCGCCTCCGTCTGCGGCCGAGCGGCTGTGATACGGCCGCCAGTTATGACCGCCCGCGCATAAAATGCCCATGCACGGAACAACCGTTGCCAGGTTGCATCAATTGCGACTCTTCTTATTGATAGTCGCTCTGATGTCCAGCGTCTATCTCTTGACATATCGCGCTCGCATCGAATCCGGCGATACCTTGCGCGCGCTTGACGCGATAACCAGTCAATCTCGATACGGCGACTGGTTGCTGGACGAATCCGCCTGGTTCAAACCGCCGCTTCGTATTCGAATATGGTTTGACCTTCCGCTAGCCAGCTATGATGTCGAGGAGAGACTGAACATTCATCTGGCCATTCCCTTGCTCAAGCTAGCCGAACGACTGTCGCGACTGGGGAATATCCATACAGTCTGGCTGTTCAATATTATCGTCGCGTCCATGACTGTGGGCTTGCTATATCTGTGTTTGCGGGCCATGACGTATAGTGATGCGGTGTCAGTAGCGGTCGCGCTGGGCGCCGGCATATCAAGCAATCTTTGGGCCTACAGTCAGACAATGTTCCGCGAGCCCCTGGTAGGGTTTTTTCTGCTGCTCGCGCTATATCTGATTCAACTGTCAATACGCCGGTCGATCCTTCTGCGACTTGCCGGGATAGTCGCCGGGCTGGTTGCGCTATACCTGGCGACAGCGACCAAGTATTCTGCTGTGGCGGCATTGCCGGCGCTGGCCGTCTTCGCGCTGCCGTCTCATCGGCGCCTTGAATCAGCAGTGATGCGGCGTCTGTCTTATGGTGCGCTTGCGCTTCAAGTCTTGTTATTGCTGGGGCTGATGTTTGTTCAGCCTCTTTCACAGTTCATATACAGTTTCTACCCTGATCTGGACCCCGCCGACAGCTATTTCTCCTACGCATTGCGGATATTCCTTTTGAGCCCCGGCGGCAGCGTCTGGGCCACGTCCCCATTAATCCTGATCTCAGCTGCGGGTACCGTCGTCCTCTTGCGCCAAGGCAAACATAGACTTGTATGGACCGTCTGGCTCTTGACCATCGGCTACTCCCTCGGACATGCCCTGCCCACCGGCGAGCACTGGTTTGGCGGCTTGAGTTGGCCGCCGCGCTTTCTGGTAACCATCCTGCCAATTCTGATGCTCGCGTCCGCCCCGATCGTGCAAATCGCCGGGTGTCACCGCGGCAAGTTGTCCAGACTACTTGTTGTCGCTCTAATCTGTTACGGCATCTGGATCCAATTCAGCGCAGTGTCTTTGAGCCTGGCGCACTATACAGACTCCCTGCCGCCGGAATCCAAAGGCGTTTCGGAGTGGGAACCCGGACTGACACAACCACGATACTTTCGCTGGGTAATTCTGCCGGGACGTTGGGCGGATCTGGGCATTGACTTCGTCTGGATTCGCGCTGGCGCGTTCTGGTGGGGTATTGGATACGCTGTATTCACCTTGCTGCTCGCGTATGCCGTCATTATATTAATTCGCCAACCCGGCCGCCGCTATTCCCGCCTGGCGCCGCTTTTGGCGGCCCTCGCCCTTCCCCTGGCTATGATAAATCTGCAGTCGATTTATGACCGGGATCCGCTGACGCGTTCGCAGAATCCCGCCCTGCACGACGCGCTCGGCTATCTGACGCAAAATGCCCGCGCCGGCGACGTTTTGCTGCTGCCCAATAACCTCTACAGCGGCTTTGTACTGAATCACCTCGATTCGCTAATTCCCCGACCAATAGTTCTGCCGGAAGCCCGGGCGCAGGCGGCGAGCGACAAACAACCTGCGGAACTTGTATCGAACAATCCCAATGACTGGTTTGACATTTTCACTGTTCGCGCCCTGCATCATCTCGCCGCAAAACAGGACCGCCTCTTCCTGCTAGCCAATACCAGCGCTTTCATGCGCTGGAGCTTTCGACCCTACGAGCGCTACCTCGCCTCCCACTACTACCCTTTGCAAGAGATTGAACTAGCCAACCCAGATAATGCTGTCCGCTTGCTCGAATACAGCACAAGATTTGCAGCGCCGGACCCTATGTCTATCTACGCTGCGGACGTGTTGACGGATTTGGTATTCGGCAATGTGCTTCGCCTGCGAGGATTCGTTTTGCCCGGCGGGCATGTCTATCGCGCCGGAGATACTTTGGAGCTATCTCTACTATGGCAAAGCGCGCAAGCTGTCCGCCACGACTATACGGTAGCCTGGTTTATCGCCGACGCGGAAACCGGCCAGGTCGTCGTCCAGGGACAAGATTCGGCTCCCCAAGCCGGGTTTGCGCCCACGTCCACTTGGCGCGCTGACGTGCCTGTCTGGGATAATCGCGCCCTGCGGCTGCCTTCAGACATGTCGCCGGGCAATTATGAAATCTGGATCGTCGTCTATCGGCATGATCCTGAGAGCGGCGAGATTCTTCGGCTGGGGGTGATCGGTAGCAATGCCGATAACGACGGTAATATAGGCCGGTTACCCGTAAACATATCTGTTGAATGACCGAAACTCTCGTCGCTTTTGGCATTGGCTTCATCCGCGTGATCGCCTATGTTTCAATTGCGCAGGTTCATATAGACTGGTCCCGTGTTCGTAAACCGCGTCGCTCATGCGACAAGCGGGCTTGATATTGTTCCCGAGCGCGGCGCGCATTCTTGCCGCCAACGAGCGGCTCTGGCAAGGTCGGCAACTGAGGAGAATGGATGTCTGCCGAATTCGTCGTTGAATCGCCGATTGAGACCAATCACACCAGCGCCTTCCGATTCATACTTTCGCATATCCTCCGGCATCCGATTGCTGCGGTTTTGCTGGTCCTGGGCGCCTTCTGCAACGCTTTTCTAGCCGGCGTCGTGCCCGGCTTGGTGGGCAATGCCTTCGACGCAATCGTGCTCATAAACGAAGATACGCAGAAACTGGTGCTCAACAGCGTCCTGCTCATCATCGCGTCACAGACCCTGCGATCAATTCTGCAATTCATGCGCAATTTCTCCGCCGAGATATTTGCGCAGCGCTTCGAGCGCGACGTTCGCGACGAGCTTTACGCCAGCCTGCTGGGCAAGAGCATGAGCTATCATGACAGCCAGCCGGTTGGCGAGACCATGGCCCGCGTCACTAACGACGTCCGCGAAATGAACCTGATGATGAATCCGGGCATCAATTTGACCATAGGCGCCAACATGTTTCTCATCACGCCCGCCATCTTTACGCCGGGCATTCACCCGGACCTCATCCTGACGCCGATGTTTTTCATCGTCTCGCACATCCTGGTTCAAATCTACTTCGTGCGTCGCTTGCACCCGATCGCGCAAGACGTTCGCAGCAGTTTCGGTCGGATGAACGCTCGACTGGCGGAGGCCCTGGAGGGTCTGGAGGTTGTCAAAGGCGCCGCCCAGGAAGCCGGCGAGATCAAGACATTTGAAAACCTGGCGGACCGTGTGCGAGACCGATTCATTGACCAGGGCGAATTTGAAGCGCGCTATTTGTCCGTGTTGCTCTTTGGATTGACATTCGTGGCGGCATTGATTCACGCTACCGCGCTCTTTCGCGCCGGCGCCATTCGCGAGGGCGAAGTGGTCGCCTTTCTCGGATTGATCAATATCTTCCTGTTTCCGGTGTTCATCTCCTTGTTTTCAACATCCCGCATCGCCTCCGGCTATGCCAGCGCGGAACGCATTCTGGAGGTCCTCAACTATCGGACCATGCTGGATCGCAATCCGCTCGGTTACAGCGGTAATGTTCGCGGCGCTATCAGCTTCGAGAGTGTAGACTTCACCTACGGCGGCGAAGAGATCCTGCGAGACATATCATTCTCGATCGAGCCCGGACAAACTGTCGCCATCGTAGGCCAAACCGGCTCCGGCAAGAGCACGCTCAGCAAGCTGATCAATCGGATCTATGATGTCAGCGGCGGTCGCATCCTGGTGGACGGCGTAGACCTGCGCGACTGGAACCTGCAAGCCCTGCGGTCGCAGATCAGTATTATTGAGCAGGACATTTTTTTGTTCAGCCGCTCAGTTGCAGAGAATATCGCTTTTGGCATGGACGATGTCGATTTGACCCGAATTGTTGATTCGGCAAAGGCCGCCCAGGCTCACGAATTCATCTCGTCCTTTCCCGCCGGATACGAGACCGTGATCGGGGAGCGAGGAATGACGCTGAGCGGCGGACAGCGACAGCGATTGGCGCTGGCGCGCGCCTTTCAGACGGATCCGCCTATTCTCATTCTCGACGACAGCACGAGCGCCATCGACAGCGCTACAGAAGACAAAATCCAGCGCGCGATCTGGTCGGCGGCCAGCGGTCGCACCACCCTCCTCATCACCCACCGCCTGTCACAGATCCGCTGGGCCGATCATATTGTCGTCCTGCGCAAGGGCCGAATCGTCGCGCAAGGCAGTCACGAGCGCTTGATGAAGACTTCGCGCTCTTATCGCCATATCTTCGATCGCTATCAGGATCATCCGTCGAATCTGGCGCGGGCGGGGGATTGACATGGCAGCGGTTTTCGGTGGTCTGCAAGGCGATTCCTACGACAGGCAATATACCGACGTCTATCTTTTCAAGCGCATAGGCGACTACCTGTCCCAACATAAACGGCTGGTATTCTTGGCTCTGCTGGGATTCCTCGTCGTCGGCGCGTCGCGCGCGGTCCGTCCCGTCATCATCAGCGCCGCTGTTGATGAGCTGGTCAAATTCAGCGATGTACTCGGTTTTCTCTTCGTAATGCTGGCCGCAGTCGCGTTTAGCGAATATATCTGCAATTACGGCAGGCGCAGATTCACGGTCGATGTGATCGGCAAAATCGTGGCGGAAATGCGCAAAGATGCCTTCGCAGCCGCCATCGACCGCGATCTCGCCTTTTACGACCGGCACAAAACCGGTACGGTTGTCAGCCGCATCACCAGCGATACGCAGGAATTCGGCGATGTCATGCTGCTGGGCAGCGAAGTCATTTCTCAGTTTCTTTCGGTACTTATCCTGTTTCTCGCCTTGCTCACGTACTCTGTCGAGTTGACCATCGTTTTGTTGTTGACCATGCCGATGGTGGTCATTGCGTCCCTGCTCTTCCGTCATTTGGCGCGGATTGTCACGCGGCAAGGCGCGCGCGCCATGGCCGTCGTCAACGACAATATTCAAGAAAGCGTAACCGGCATTAGCGTCGCCAAAAACTTTCGACAGGAGCAAATGATCTATAGCGAATTCACACTGGTGAACAACCTGAGTTATGGCATAAACCTGCGCAAGGGCTTCGTGATGTCCCTGGTTTTCCCGACGCTGGGCCTGCTCTCGGCGATCGCGCTATCGATAATCGTCTGGGTTGGCGCGGATTCCGTCATCGGCGGCGCCATCACCGCCGGCGCCTGGTTCCTGTTCATCCAGGGCGTAGACCGCTTCTGGTTCCCATTTATGAACCTGGCCTCCTTCTGGAGCCAGTTTCAGCAGGGCCTCAGCGCCGCCGAACGCATCTTCGCATTGATTGACGCCGAAAATACGGTCCTGCAAGTCGACAACCTTGACGTTGGCGAACTTGACGGGACCATCGAGTTCGACAATGTCACCTTCGCCTATGACCGTGGCGAGACCGTTCTCAAAGATTTTGACCTGGAAATCAAGCCGGGCGAAAATATCGCCTTCGTCGGTCACACCGGCGCCGGCAAAAGCTCCATCGCTAAGCTCATCACCCGCTACTATGAGTTCCAAAAAGGCGCTATACGTATTGATGGCCTGGACATACGCGCGCTCAATCTCAATTCATACCGCTCCAAACTGGGAATAGTGCCCCAGCAGCCCTTCCTCTTCAGCGGAACCGTCCTGGAAAACATTCGCTACAGCAATCCAAACGCAACTCCGGAAGACATCAGCGCAATCGCACTGAGCGTAGGCAACGGCGAATGGCTTGACAGCATGCCGGAGGGCCTGGACACCGATGTCGGCGAGCGTGGCGCGCGCCTGAGCATGGGCCAGCGCCAGTTGGTCAGTCTTCTGCGCGTGCTCGTACAGAAACCGTCAATTTTCATACTCGACGAGGCAACCGCCAGCATAGACCCGTTTACCGAGTCACAGATACAGGATGCGATTGACCTCATTCTTTCGCGCTCGACGTCAATTCTTATCGCCCATCGCTTGAGCACCGTGCGCAGCGCCGACCGGATCATTGTCTTGCGCGATGGGGAAATCATTGAAACGGGTGACCATGAAGATCTGATAGAGTTGGGCGGCCACTACGCGGATCTTTACAACACCTATTTTCGGCATCAATCCCTGGACTACGTCGAGACTGCCAAGGAAATGTTCGCGAAAGCAGGCGGTTAGGGACGGACCACATGGCTCTTACTCCATAGACCGCATCGCTCGTGCTACGAGACGGCTTGTTATTCTGTGCTAGCGCGACAGACTTTTCCGCCGGTTACGCGACCCACGCGACCTCAGTGCCCAATTAACCCTGTACCACCGCCGCCAAAATATCCCTGCAACTTCTTCAAGGACCGTGTAGGGGCGACCGGCGGTCAGTGTCGGCGGTCAGTGTCCACGCGACCTACGCGACCAATCTGGTCGCCCGCTGCCGCTGCGACTTGTGGTTTCGGGCGACATGGTATGT
>JAPOOU010000121.1 GCA_026713245.1 Chloroflexota bacterium | reverse complement strand
TGTGCATTTGCGGATCCAGCAAGATCGTTTTGGGAGTTTAGCGCCTCTTTTTGGACAATGTCGCTTGGTTTGAGCCGGGCGCCGGGTTTGAAGAGCGGGGTCCCGGGCTGGGCGGCCCCGTGTGTTGCAAGATCGAAGTATAGAGCAAGGCGGGGAGAAAAGGGCGACTAAATGGTCGCAGTTGCGGGCGGGAAGGCGAGCCGCCCCTACGTACTGTCTGATTCATGAGATAATTGACGCCTATTGATTTTGGTGCTGTTGCCCTGGCCCAAGGACCCATAATATTGAATTGAATCCGTGTCCAGGCGTGGCTCGCGCCCTGGCCAGTGGCGCGCGAGCGCCAGGCAATTGATTGATTTCGCAATCCCACTGTAATAAAATCTGCAACATGAAGGGACTGCCCGTGGCTACAAGCAGAAACGCTATATTCAGGCTTTCCAGGATTGAACGGCAAGAAGCGCTTGTCGGCGTCGTTTTTATCTTGCCATTCTTGATTCTCTATGTCATTTTCAATTTCCTGCCCATTTTGCAGGGGTTCTGGATTTCCCTGCACAATTGGGACGTGATCGGCACCAATGTCCGGTTTGTCGGGCTCAGGAATTACGAAATTCTCTTCAGCAAGGACAAGCTTTTTTGGAGTTCGCTGGAACATACTTTGTTTTTCGCCTTGCTGGCGGGACCTGGATTGATCGTTACCGGTCTGGCGCTTGCGCTCATGCTCAACCAACGCGTGCGCGGCATCGGTATTTTCCGCACCATATTCTACATGCCCAATATACTCTCGGTGACAGTGGTCGGCCTGGTCTTCGCCCGTGTCTTTGCGCCGGGCGAACGCGGCTTCGTCAATGCCGTGTTGAGCTCAATTGGGCTTGAGCCCATCCCCTGGTTCCTCGATGAAGCCAATGCTATGCCGACGATTGCCATCACCAAAGTGTGGTGGTCGGTGGGTTTTAACATGCTCATCTTTCTCGCCGGCCTCCAGGAGATATCACAGTCGCTATATGATGCCGCCAAAGTGGATGGCGGCGGGCGCTGGTCTTTGTTCCGACATATCACACTGCCCGGCCTGCGCAGGCCGATGCTGTTTGTCATCGTCTTGCAGCTGATCGCGTCAGTACAAGTGTTTCCCTTGATTGATGTGCTCACTGGCGGGGGACCTGCTGGCAGCACGCGACCGCTGGTGATGTACCTGTTCGAGCGTTCATTCGACTACTGGCAACTGGGGTATGGCTCGGCGATAGCCTTTGTGATGTTCGTGTTTCTCTTTTCGATCTCGATCATTCAGCTTTGGTTCTTCAGCCGCGGGGAAGGGGACTAATGGAAAGCGTCCCTTCGATCGATCAGCTGGGCGCGCAGCAAGCGGAGCGGGAGAAACAACAGACGCGACGCAATCTGGCCATCACGGCCGCCATGTCCGTTTTCGCCTTCGTCTGGCTTGTCCCAATAGCATGGACCCTGGCCTTGTCGTTCCGCCCCGAAGATTCGATCACCGCGAACTTGACACTGCTGCTGCCGGTTCCATTCACAGCGGAGAACTATGATTTCGTCTTCTCGAGCAGTCGCATCCCGCGCTGGTTTGTCAATAGCCTGATCGTGGCATCCCTGCGCACTTTCCTGCAGTTGATGATTTGTTCGCTGGCGGCTTACAGCTTCGCGCGGGTAAAGTTCCCATTTCGGCAAGCCGTATTCTACTTCGTACTGATCGGTTTGATGGTGCCGGGGCAGGCCACCTTCATCCCGGTATACCTGTTGTTTTCCAATCTCAAGTTGCTCAATAGTTTTCCCGCTTTGATCGTCCCGGGCATCGCGTCGCCATTTGCCGTCTTTTTGCTGGTACAGTTCTTTAAGGGGATACCGATCGAGTTGGAAGAAGCGGCGCGGCTCGATGGGGCCAGCCGCATTGGGGTCTATTGGCGGATTTTTTTACCGCTTTCTACACCCGTTTTGACCGCGCTGGCGATTTTCACTTTCCTCGGCACCTGGAATGAATATCTCTGGCCGCTGGTGGCGGCGACCGATCCCGAGGTCATGACCATCACGATAGGATTGACCAATCTCACGGCGACGACATATACCGCTAACTACGGCGAGACCATGGCAGCGGCCTGGACCGCCGGCTTGCCCATCGTGGGCTTTTTCTTTGTATTTCAGAAGCGTATCATTTCCGGCATTCAGATATCTAGCGGGATCAAGTGATGGCGAAAGCGTCAATTTGCTGCTTCTCGACGCAAAATCTGTTAGACTATGATTTGATAGTCCGCCGCAGGCACGCGCGCAAGATCTATTGTGTTGTGTAAGCGCGGCAGACTTTTTCGCCGGTTACGCGCCGAGCAGAATGTACAGAAGGAGACAATAGGAGTAGATAATCATGCGTAGGTTGATTTTGATACTAGGTATTCTCGTACTCGCGCTTTCACTGGGCACAACCGCCCTCGCGCAAGACGCAATGACTTTGACCGTTCTGCGCTTTTTCGGTGATTGCGTCGACGATTATGGAGATGTCACCGATCTCGGCGGCATAACCAGCGAATGCGGCATCATCACGGTGTTGACAAATATCTGGAACGAAGAGCATCCCGATATCCAGGTGGAGACCATCGTTGCTGATTGGCCCGGCACGACGCAATTGAATGCGGCTATCGCGGCGGGCACGCCGCCCGATATCGCCGTGCTGCACGGCCGGCGCATTCCCATCTATGCCTCGCGCGGGGCGCTGACTCCCTTGACCGACGTCATGGACGCCGTCGGTATTGATGCCGGGGATCTCACCGAAGGCGCCGCCGATTACGGTTTGTACCAAGGTGAATTCTATGGCGTCCCCTTCGATTTGGCCGCCACCATTTGGCACATCAACCTCGATCTTTGGGCGGAAGCCGGCCTGGTCGATGATATGGGCGCGCCCATGCTGCCGACATCACCGGAGGACTTCATTTCCGCCGCTGAAAAGGTGCATGCGGCGACGGGCAAACCAATCGCCGAGATGGCGGGTCAAGCGGCTACGGTTCGCTCGTTGACCGCGTACATCTACCAGTTGGGCGGCGCCCTGGCGGACGACGCCGGCAACCCCGCCATCGACACGCCGGAAGCTCTGGAAGCCTTAAACTTTGTCCTCGAATTGCAGGACCTCGGCGTTGTTTCTCGTCCGTACAATGAGATTAACGGCGCGATCGCTGTCGAGAACTTTGCCAATGGCGAAAGCGCGGGCCTGATTGACGGTACCTGGCGCATCAACGGATTCGACCGTCAAATCGCCGAGGGCGAGGTAGCGCTCAAGAATTACTATGTCGCCGATTTTCCACAACTTTTCGAGAATCCCGGCACCTTTGCCGGTTCGCACAATTGGCTGGTGCCCCTGGGCCAGAATGCGGATCCGGCGCGTGTACAAGCGGCGGTGTCCTTCATCAAATGGCTCAGCGACAATTCGGTGGTATGGGCGCGCGTCGGTCACGGGATGACCCGCAGCTCGGTCATCAACAGCGAGGAATTCCAGAATCTGCCGCATCGCGCCGAATATGCGTCGATGTCTCAGAACGTGCGCTCGGTCCCGCGCGAAGTGTGGGGCAATGCTTTTTGGGCAATCGTGCACGAAGAAGTGGAGGCGGCCGTACTTGAGATCAAGACGCCAGAGGTGGCGTTGGCAGACGCGCAAGCGCGCCTCGATGACTTCGTCTTGTTCCAGAGCTAGCTGATTCGAGCCTGGGCAGTGCCAGGCTTCTTTCTAGCGATAAGCTGTGGCCATGCGGTTGGAGCTCTATACAGCAGAATCTTGTCTTCTGGGTCGGCCTTTCGCCCGTGTTTTGGGGCTGACGAGAGGACAAGTTTTCACCGCGGATGAAAATGCCGCACAACCTGGCGATATTTCGATGAATTTCGGGCGACCTGGTAGGTCGCCCCTGTTTACGTAAACCGCGTCGCTCATGCGACGGGAAGGCTTACGATTTTGCGTGAGCGCGGCAGGCCTTTTCGCTGCCGCCGAGCGGCTACGGGTTTTCACCGTAGCTGACCCGTCGATAACGTACTGCGTTACTTCGGCGAAGTCCGCTCCTCAGCGTGTTTGCGGGGGGAGGTACGATTGCGGGGCCGCGTGGACTAGAGGTGAGAGGCGAAAATGGTTCGTAATCCCAACTTGATTTATGTCTTCGCCGACCAGTTGCGCTATCAATCGCTGGGATACGCGGGAGATAGCCGAGCGCGCACGCCCAATATCGACCGGCTCGCGGGTCAATCGCTGGGTCTCTGCAAATTTGTCTCTTGCAGGCCCCACTGCCCGGCCCCCCCCGCGGCACTCTTT
>JAPOOU010000106.1 GCA_026713245.1 Chloroflexota bacterium | reverse complement strand
TTTGCAGCGGATGCGCTTTGTCACCCTGCCGATGCTGTCGCCGGCGCTCTTTTTCGTCGTCGTCACCTCGCTGATTAACGCTTTCCAATCCTTCGATCAGTTCCTCGTATTGACGAATGGCGGTCCCGCGGACGCTACCACGCCCCTGACCCTCTATATCTACAATAGCGCCTTCAAGTTTCTCAAGATGGGCTATGGCGCGGCGCTGGCAGCCGTCCTCTTTGTCATCATTCTCATCGTCACTATCGTCCAATGGCGCCTCGCGCGGCGCTGGGTATTTGGTTTCGACGATGAATAAAGCTGCCCGCCAATCCAAGCGCCTGCCTCGCTTCGGCCAAAAAGAGGCGGCTAGGCTGCACGATCTCCTGGTGTACATAGTCCTGTCCTTGGTGGGCATCATCTTTGTTCTGCCATTCGCCTGGATGGTCTCCAACTCGCTCAAGTCCATCCGCGAAATCTATCGCCTGCCGCCCACGTTCATCCCGGAAACCCTTCAACTCAGCAATTATGTCGACGCTTGGACGGCAACCCCATTTAACATCTTCTTCGTGAACAGCGTGATCGTTTCCGCCGCCGTGGTCATCGGTCAGCTCTTCACCGCCAGCTTGGCCGGCTATTCTTTCGCGCGGCTGCGCTACCCGGGGCGAGACAAGATATTCCTGCTCTATATCTCACTACTGATGGTGCCCTTTACCGTATTGCTTGTCCCGCTCTATGTGCAAATGCGCGGGCTCGGCTGGGTCAACAGCCTCAATGCCGTCATCATCCCTTTCCTTTTCACGCCCTGGGGCACCTTCATGATGCGTCAGTTCATGGTGACGATTCCGCGCGAGCTCGAAGACGCCGCACGAATTGATGGCTGCGGCTTCTTCCGCACCTACTGGCTCATCATCCTGCCCTTGACCAAACCAGCGCTGGCGACCCTGGCTCTCTTTACCTTCCTCAGCAGCTGGAACAGCTTCCAGTGGCCCCTGATTGTGCTGGGCACGCCAAATGTCAAGACCCTGCCCCTGGGCTTGTATTCATTCCAGGCGCAATCCTCAATGCGTACGCCTTGGCATCTTATCATGGCAGCCGCAACCTTCATTGTGCTGCCGATCTTGATCGCATTTGTCTTTGGACAGAAGTACTATGTCCGCGGCATCGTAACTTCAGGTATCAAAGGAGGTGGTTAGGGCGTCAATCTTCTTGTCTCGTTTTCGTATTCTCTTATCACGAAAGGACATACCAATGATTCGCAAAATTGCACTCTTCCTCACGCTGCTGCTCATATTCTCATTCAGTTTCGCCGCCGCCGCCCAGGACGATATGATGGACTGGACCTGCGGCATGGTTGATGGCGATCTCGCCGCCACCTTTAACTTCACTGGCTGGGAAGGTCCCGGCGAGGTCGACAAATTCCTGCTCGCTTTTGACGAATTTTTCGGCGAATACTATCCCAACGTACAGCAGGTGCCCAATACCGGCATCGCCTGGAGTGATTATTGGACCACGTTGCCGGCGCAATTGGCTGGCGGCGCGGAAATAGACATGGCCTGGATGCACGACAGCCGCAACGACACCTTCGGCGAAAATGGCTGGCTGCTGCCCCTGGACAGCTATCTGGATGCCTGCCCGCCCCCCGGCTGGCCCGACAACTTCGTCGGCACGCAAATCGACGCCTTCAACTATCAGGGCGTTCAGTACGCCATTCCCTATGATTGGGCGCCGGGCGGTTTCTATGTCAACGTCGACCTGCTAGAGGCAGCTGGCTTGGATATCCCAACTGAAGACAGCACTTGGGACGACATCCTGGATATCGCGCTGGCTGTCACCGAAGACACCGATGGCGACGGCACAACCGATATCTGGGGCTTGGGCAATCTGGCCAGCCCGGGCGCTGGCGGCGGCGGTCTCTATTGGATCGTCAAGAGCTTTGGCGGCGACTATTGGAATGAAGAAATCACCGAGTCCCGCTTGAGTGACGAAGGCACAATCGCCGCGCTGCAATTCGTCGCGGATCTTATCTGGGAACATGGCGTGCATCCGACGGCTGACGCCGTCGCAGCTACCGGCTTTGGCTCCGAACTGCTCTTTGCCAATGGCAATGTCGCCATCCACTACGCGCTGAACGACGCCGCCTCGCGCATGGACGAGCTCATTGCCGGCGAATTCAACTGGACGCTGGCGCCAACCCCGACAGGTCCGGCCGGGCGCTTCCAATTCGTCGGTGGCTCCGCCTTTGCCATTCCGTCTTCATCAACGCAGCCCGACCTGGCATATGAGCTGATCCGCTTCACCCTCGCCAACCCAGCCCACCTCTGCCGCACCGCCACCATGGGCGCGGCGCTGGTCAGCCAGGCCGAGTTCCATAATTGCGCGACGCCGGAAGGCGCTTCCTACGCCGACGATTACAACTACGCCTTCTCGGTCTTGGGCGCGCGCGATGGGGTCCACCCGACCTACCACCCGAAATATCTTGAGTGGGAGACATCGGTCTTCATCAGCAACTTCGACCTGCTCTGGACAGGTGAAGAGCGCGATGCCGCGGTCGTTGCGGAAAGCGCTCACGAACAGACCAACGCGCTCTTGGGCGGCTAGCTCAAGCGACCATCTGTGTTACTCTTGAATTACATAGGGGGACTGTTTACACTAGTCCCCCTTCTCCCGCAGTACGCAGTCCAACGTGGTAGCCGCGACGATAGGGTCTGTCGGGTTTTCGCGCGGATAGGCGGCGGCTGTGGAGGGAAGTTTTTGCAAACCTTTGGTTCTAAGGAGAAGCAAGATGAAGAGAGCATTGTTGACGCTGATGCTTGTCGTTTTCCTCGTGGCGACAGCGCCACTGGCGAGCGCGCAAACCGAGCTCAGCATGTGGTACCACGGCGGCGCCTGGGCGGCTGAGCATCAAGTGTTCATAGACCTCATTGAAGCCTTCAACACCTCGCAATCGGAATACACGGTGACCCTGGAGGCCTTCCCGCAGGAGTCTTACAACTCCTCCATTGTCGCTGCGGCAGCCGCCGGCGAACTGCCGGACATCATTGATGTGGATGGTCCCGTCATGCCCGGTTGGGCTTGGGCTGGCTGGATGGCGCCCCTGAACTTGTCGGAAGGCGCGCTGGACGGCTTCCTGCCCGGTCCCATCGGTGAATGGAATGGCGAGCTCTACGCGGTCGGCTTGTGGGACGCGGCGGTAGCGATATTCGCCCGCCGCTCGGTCCTGGAAGCCAATATGATCCGCATTCCAACCCTCGATGATCCCTGGACCGGCGAAGAATTCGATGACATTCTGGAGCAACTGCAAGCCACCGGCGACTTCGAGTATGCCCTCGATCTGGGCATGGCCTGGACCGGCGAATGGTATCCCTACGCCTTCTCGCCCTTCTTGCAGAGCTTCGGCGGCGACATGATCGACCGCGATACCTACACGACCGCCGAAGGCGTGTTGAATGGTCCCGAAGCCCTCGCCTTTGGCGAGTGGTGGCAGAGCCTGTTTGAGCGCGGCCTGGTACCCGGCACGTCGCAGGATACCGGTGATCGCGAGACCGGCTTCATCGATGGCAAATACGCCTTGCAATGGATCGGGAACTGGGTTGGCGTTTCCACGCTTGAGCAAGTTGGCGACGACCTGCTCTTCCTGCCCGCCCCCGATTTCGGGCATGGCAACACCATCGGCGCCGCCTCCTGGCAGTTGGGCGCTTCCGCGACGACTGAACATCCGGAAGGCGTGAGCCAGTTCATAGAATTCGCCATCCAGGACGAGTGGTTGACCGCTTTCAGCGATGCCACCGGTCTGGCGCCGGCGACCCCGAATGCCGCCGCGATGAGCGAGAACTATTCGGTTGGCGGACCGCTGGAAGTTTTCTATGAGCTCAGCAACCAGCAAGCGTTGATCCGCCCGGTCACCCCGGGTTACGCGACTTTGGCGCTGATCTTCGAAAAGGCCCTGGCGGATATCGCCAACGGCGCTGACGTGCAGGATACGCTGGACGCCGCCGTTGACGAAATTGATGCTGACATCGAAGACAACATGGGCTACGGCTTCGACATGTAGTTGGCGCTTTGCCAATTACAATGCTACATGGTTTTGCAGGGGCGACTGACGGTCAGTGTCACCTCGACCTACGCGACCCTGCGAGTCGCCCTTTGACCGGAGTATTGCGGGCGAGCCACTGGCTCGCCCCTACAAATAATGTTTTATCTGAGATTATTATAAGAGCCACGCTCGATACGCATTGGTTTCTACGGACAGCCTCATGATTAGCGCAGCCGAGACGAGGAAGAACGCGCCGCTCTGGGCGCGTTTGCTGCTGCCCAGGGACGCGCCTTTGTATCAGCGCAACGAGGCCATCCTGGGCTGGCTGATGGCTTTTCCCGCTCTTCTCGTTCTGACCATTTTCCTGGTAATCCCCTTCTTAATGGCATTCGTAATGTCCTTCACCAATCAGCGGCTGGTTTCGCCCAACCCGACTGAATGGGTCGGCATGCGCAACTTCGAGCGGCTGTTGACTGTCCGCCTCTTCACGCTGGAGCCGGAGCGCGACCAAAGCGGCGCCATTGTCTATGATGATGACGGCAGCATTGCTTATCCGCGTCTGCGGACTTTCACGCGCAAGAACCCGGATTACCCGCAACTAAACGGCTTGCGCGAGTTTACGTCCTGGCAATCGGGCGAGAATCGCACGGTGATCCTGGCCGCGGATGTGGTATTCCTGCGCGCCTTGATCAATACGCTGATATTCGCCGGGGTTATCGCGCCCCTGCAGGGCGGGCTAGCGCTGCTGCTGGCGCTTTTGCTCAATCAAACTTTGCCTTTCATCAATGTGTTCCGCGCCATATACTTCGCGCCCGTCGTTGTGTCGATGGTGGTCGTATCGCTGCTATGGCGCTTCATTTACGATGGGGAAAACGGCTTGCTCAATACGATGCTGGGCATAGCTACGCTAGGCAGTTTTCAGCCGGTCGATTGGCTGGGCAATCCCTATACCGCCATGCCGGCGATGATCGCCATGTCGGCCTGGCAAGCTGTTGGCTTCCATATGGTCATTTGGCTGGCCGGATTGCAAACGATTCCCGTCAGCTTGTACGAAGCGGCCGGGCTGGACGGCGCCGGCGCCTGGCAGAAGTTCCGTTATGTCACCTGGCCCGGGCTGCGCAACACAGCCGTCCTGATCTTGATCGTAATCGTGATTCAGGCTATGGGCTTGTTCGTTCAGGTTGATGTCATGACGCGCGGCGGTCCGCTGGACGCAACGCAGAGCGTCGTTTATCAGGCTGTTCAGCGCGGTTATGACAAGCAAGATATCGCTGAAGGATCGGCTATATCGGTGGTGCTCTTCTTCGTGGTTCTCGCCATCACCATAGTTAATCGCTACCTGACGCGCGACCGGGATACGTCATGACGGCCATGACCTGGGAAACGCGACATAAACTAATCATCAGCCTGCGTTACGCGCTGTTGATCCTGATTTCGGCCATCTTCATATTCCCGATAGTCTTTATGGTCGTCTCGTCCTTAAAGCCCGATCTTCAACTGCTCCGCGACTCCGGCTCGCTGCTGGCTTTTGTGCCCTATGGCGATGTCTCGTTCAACAATTACGCCTTCGCTTTCGAGCGCGTACCGGTCCTTCGCTTCGCCTTCAATTCGATATTCACCACCGTCATGGCGGTACTGGCCAGCATCCTGCTCAATTCGATGGCGGCCTTCTCCTTTGCCTTCCTGCGGTGGCGCGGGAAAAAGCTCATGCTGACCTTTATCATTGCCACCTTTATCGTACCATTCGAGGTGCTTGTCATTCCCTTGTTGCTGGTCGTCAACAACCTGCCCTGGATCGGTCCGGAAGGCTTTGAAATTGGCTGGCTCAATACCTACCACGTGCAGATCATTCCCTTCATCGCCGATTCCTTGGGCATCTTCCTCTTCTATCAGTATTTCCGCGATCTGCCCGATGAACTGGTGGAGGCGGCGCGGATCGACGGCGCCAGCATTTGGCAAATATTCACTCGTATTGTCATGCCGATTTCCGGCCCAATTCTGGCGACGGTCGCCATCCTGAAATTCCTCCTGATGTGGAACGCCTATATCTGGCCCCTGATGACCGTGCGCACGGAGGAACTGCGACCGATCATGGTCGGCCTGCAATACTTCTTTCAGCGTTACACTTATTGGGGCGAGATCATGGCTTATCTGACCCTGGTGACGATCCCCGTCTTGATCTTCTATCTGGCGCTGCAGCGCGCCTTCATTGAGAGCATCGCCACTTCGGGCATCAAGGGTTGATCGCGTCGCTAGTCCCCGGCCAACAGTCTCCGCGCGAAAGCCAGGTCCTGGACGATCAACTCGTCAACCCGCTCCTCGTCGCTGTATTCCGCCGAGAAACAAATCGGTCCTTGGTAGTCGATCGCCTTCAGCTTGGCGATCACACGCGACCAGGAAGCGCGTCCCTGCGCGCCGGATGTCCAGTAGATCTTCCACTCGGCGGCATTGGCTTCGGGACCCGTCACACGCCGCCAGTAGGCGTTCTTCAAGTTCACCACGCACAAATAGGGCGCCAGGACATCCAGCGCCGCGTCGCTATCCATACCCTCGAGCGCATTATGCGCCGGGTCCCAGACGGCGGCCACGTAACGCGGGTCGTAATCCTTGAGCAGATGGTAAGCGCCCATCTCGTTGACCGGGACGAACTTGCCGCTGTGGTTCTGCACGCCGATTTGCACATCATACCGCTCGCACAAGGGCAGGGCGCTATCAAGTTGACGGCGCGCTTCGGCTTCCGCCGCCCAATAATCCAGGTCGCGCAGCCAGAACATGACGCGGTTCATCTTGATGCCGGCAGTTGCGCAGGCGCTGTAAAGACGCTCGTCATCAATGGCCAGCGCCGCCGTCACATTCAAGACGCGGATGCCCTGTTCGCCCAGCAGTTTGACCGCGGCCGGCAGATCGCGCTCTATCGTTTCCGGCTCGACTTGAAAGCCCGGCCGCACCGGCAATTCGATCAGTTCGAAGCCCAGGGACCTGATGTGCTCCGCCAGATCGGGCAAGGGCAGGCTCTTCCAGGGTTTGCTAAAGATGGCTAATTCATTCATCGCGCGTCTCGCTCAACTCTTGGTCGGCAACATGGATACCAGGTCAATGTTGACGCGCGGCGGCAAGCAGGCGATGAAAACCACGGTATCCGCGATATCTTCCGGCTGGATCATTTTCATCTTTTGCTCCTGGCTGAACTTGACCGGCCGCCGGTCGATGATGGGCGTGTTGCCCGCGCCGGGATTGAAAAGGCAGGCGCGCACGCCCTGGGCGTTGCCTTCTTCGTTGGTGACCGCGTTGAGCGCTTCCATGCCAATTTTGCTGGTGCTGTAAGCGACGCCGGCGCCGATGCTGGGGAACATGCCCGCCCGCGACGCGATGTTGATGATCAGCCCGTCGCCGCGCGCTTTCATTT
The DNA here is from genome assembly GCA_026713245.1 of Chloroflexota bacterium. Classification (GTDB taxonomy): domain Bacteria; phylum Chloroflexota; class Anaerolineae; order Aggregatilineales; family Phototrophicaceae; genus UBA6055. Next base: position 14,535 of record JAPOOU010000106.1, on the reverse strand, counting down.
CCGGCAAGACCGCGCGGGTGAAGACATAGGCGCTGGTCAAGTTTATGTCCATCAGTTCGCGCCACTGCTCCGCCGAGGTATCCGTGATGGAACGTTGCGGGATGTTGGCGCCGGCGTTGTTGACCAAGACGTCTACGGGACCGAAGGCCGCGCGCGTCTGCTCGACTGCCGCATGAATCTGGGCGTCGGCGCTGACATCCGTCGGGCAGACCAAGGCTTCGCCGCCTTCGGCGCGCGCCGCCGCGGCGACTTGTTCCAATAGCTCGGCGCGCCGCGCCACCAGGCTGACCCGGGCCCCTTCCGCCGCGCAAGCGATGGCAATCGCTTCGCCGAATCCGCTGCTGGCGCCGGTGACGACGATCGTCTTGTCTTGTAGTTTTCCCATGTTGAGGCTCCTGTCTATGAAAACCGCGACGCTCATGCGACGCGAAGGCATTCTATCTTGCGCGAATGCGCCGTTCCCGGGACCTTTTCGCCGGTTACGCGCCGAGCAGCTACTTGCCTTAGGCCATGATTTCGAGCTTGGCCCGCGTGACCTCGTAGCGCAACGATCCGTCGCGCAGGAAGCGCTCGATCTCGTCGACGCAATATCGACCCTGCCGGGTCCGCGCCTGCTGTGTATGCGCCGAAATATGTGGCGTAATAATCACGTTCTCCAACTGACGCAAAGGACTGTCGTCCGGCAAGGGCTCATGCTCGAATACATCAAGCGCCGCGAAGATCCGGCCCGACTGCAACTCGGCCAGCAGCGCCGCTTCGTCGATCAGATGCGCCCGCGCCGTGTTGATGAAGATCGCGCCGTCACCTAGCATGGCGAACTGGTCGGCGCCGATAATCTGATATGTCTCGTCTGTCGACGGCGCGTGCAAACTGACGATGGGACATTCGCGCAATAACCGTTCCAGGTCAACTTTCGTCCCGCCCAGAGCCGTCGCTTCGCCGGCGCTGAGGTAAGGATCGTAGATCCAGAGCTCGGCGTCCATCGCGCGCAGACGGCGCATGCTTTCGCGCCCGGTGAGGCTGGCGCCGATGATGCCGATGCGCTGTCCGGCCAGTTCCTCGCCCAGTGCAAACGAGCGCGCGGCGGTCCATCCCCGGTCCTTAAATGCGCGGTCAAGCGCGTGGAATCGCCGCAGGGCGAGCAAGACGAGCAGCAGGGTGGTCTCCCCAACCGGCGGCGCCAAAGCGGCGGCGGCATGCGTGACACGAGTCCCGTGATCAAAGACCGGCGGCGGCAGCAAGCGCTTGATCGACCCGGCCGAGTGCGCGATCAGCTTGAGCTTGTTGGCCGCTGCCAGCGCCTCGTCAGTGAATACCGGCGCGCCCCAGCCTGTGATGACGATATCAACGCCGCCGACCGCAGCGGCGAGCTGCCTCGAGGTCAAGTTCTTGTCAAATCCGGCGCTTTCCAGCGCGCCCAGTTGTCTCAATCGCCGATCGCCTTCGGCCCCGAACAGGTCGCGGTAAAGAGATTCTCGAATGGCAATGAAGATCTTCGGCTTGTTATCCATACGCCCTAGTCTTGCAGTGCGTCCCGCAATTTCGGTACCAGATTGGCTTCCGGCTCGTAGGGCAACTCGACTACCTTGTGGTTGAGCGAACTGGCGTAAAGCGCCAGAATCACGTTGAAATCGACCAGGGCGCGATCCAGGTTCAACGGGTGCCCGGCGCTTTCGTCTTCCAGCCAGTCGAACATCGCCTCGGTCAGGGCTGCTTGCCCGCGCGCGTCTTCCTCCGGGTACTCGTGATCGCCGCTATCGTAGGCGCCATCGATGAAGGTTTCCCAGCCCCACATTGTCCAGTGGATATAGCCCTTCATGCCATAAACCGCGATGCGCTTGTGCTGATAAATCAGATCGCCTCGCGGAACGCGCGGCGCGTTCTCGCCGCAGCGCAGCGTCGCCTGCACGCCATTGTCGTATTCAACCGCCGCCAGACTTTGATCGGGCGCGTAATGCTTCTTGACATTGGGCTGCAAACCCGCCGCGCCCGAAACTTGCCCGAAGACAGTCGTCGGCGTCGCCGGATTAAAGGCGCCGATCGCCTGCAGCGAGTGCGTGCCCTGGTATGCCAGGTTCATACCCGAGCTGGCTTCTATGAAGCGAATATCGCCGATGGCGCCGTCCGCCACCAGCTTCTGCAGATACCGCCGCCGCGGATGAAACTGCAATTGATGATTGATTGCGACCTTGATATTTGGCTTGCGCGCGGCGAAGTCTCGGATCGCCAGGTAGTCCTCGCCCTGTATCGCCAGCGGCTTTTCTACCACAACCGCCGGCACACCCGCGGCCTCAGCCGCTTCCAGCACCTCCAGCCGCACAGACGGCGGCGTGCTGACATGCGCCAGGTCGGGCTGCTCTTTCTCGAACATCTCGCGGTAATCGGTGTAGCGCGCTTTCACATCATACTTGTCGGCGAACTCGTCCAATGGGTCGCGCTCCAGGTCGCAAACCGCCACCGCTCTGCCACGCTTCACGTACTGGTAGGCATCCGCGTGCCCCTGCGCCCGTCCGCCGCCGACGCCGATGATAACAGTCTTATACATCGCTTCCCTCCCAGGGCTGTAAAATCACTTTTCCACACTGCCCGGAAAGCTGCGTTTCCCAGGCGCTTTGAATATCATCAATAGGAAATCGATGGGTAATCAGCTGATCCAATTTGTCGCCGACCCGGCTGATCATGGCCATCATCCGCGGCGTATCCCCCAGGTTGTAGTGCCAGGAACCGATCAGACGCAGGCCCTTGCGGATCATATCCTGGCTGATCTTCACTGGCGTGTCGTCCGCGCATTCGCCGACAAATGCGACCATGCCCTTGCGCCGGGACGCGTCTATGCACAGCCGGTGCGCCGCCACCACGCCGGAACAGTCCACCGATTTGTCAACGCCGCGCCCGTCGCTTGTGAGCGCCAGAATCTGCGCCAGCGCGTCTTCATCTGTCGGGTCAATCACGGCGTCGGCGCCGAGTTCAAGCGCTTTCGCCGCGCGGTACCTGTTCACGTCAACGCCGATGACACGGGCGCCGCGATACCTGGCGCCGATCACGCCGCCCAGGCCCACCGGTCCCAAGCCCGTAATGAGCAAGGTATCGTGCGCGTCAAGGGCCATCAACTGAAAGGCGCCGAAGGTCGGCCCCAAGCCGCAACAGGCCATCGACGCATGTTCGTATGACATGCCATCCGGAATCGGCGCCAGCATCCAGTCCTGTTTCAACAGATATTGCGACATTGTCGCTTTGCCAGCGTCGCTGCCGTGATAAGCCTCAAAGTCGATCAAATCTTGGCAATGGATGTATTCACCCGCCAGACAATAGGCGCATCGTCCGCAGGGCGACATCGGCATCGCCACAACACGGTCGCCGACTTTTACCTTGCCGGGCTGCGCCACCGCCACCACCTCGCCCGCGGCTTCGTGCCCGAAAAAACCGTGATTCGCGCCCGAGGCGAAGGCTTTGTATTCGGTACACATTGGCGCGGCATGCACCTTGACGACGACCCAATGATCCTTGGCTCGCGGCTCGTCAACGACTGTGGCGCGAGCCTGCTGTTTTGCTTCAACGGCGACTGTTTTCATTTGATTCTTGTTGGCGTCGGTCCACATGTTTCAACGCGCAGTTCGATGTGCGGGCGGTTTCTTCCTAGCTGCTGGCTGCTTGATGCGCGGCAAAGAACAGGAGCGAAACCGCGACAAAGAGAATGATACATACGCGAGCGCTCAGCGTCGTCTTCAAACGACGGCGTTTTTTCTCTCCGAAGTGCTGCTGATGCGTCCATTCAAAATCATTGCGGGGGAACATGATAAATCTCCTACTGCCGTTACTCCGACGATTTTCTCGGGACGGAAGGGACTATAACATAGGCGGAATCGCGCCGCAACAGACCGAGAATCCCACGCGGATGTCGCGCGCGCGGCGGCTGGCTCGCGGGAAACGCGCCGATTTGACGATTCCCGCGCGATTGGATACCATTCAGGGAATCGGTTGCGCAACGCGTTACACAAAGGACAAAGCCTTGATGAAACGCATTACAATGCAAGACGTTGCTGAACAAGCCGGCGTATCGAAAGCCACCGTCTCGCATGTGATTAACGAGACGCGCTTTGTGGAAGAAGCCACCAAAGAACGCGTGCAGGAGGCGATACGTTCGCTCGGCTATCGACCAAATGTGGCTGCCCGCAGCCTGACCACGCAGCGGACCCGTGTCATCGGCTTGATCGTCTCCGATGTGACCAATACCTTCTTCGGTGAAATCATGTTGGGCGTCGAAGATGTGCTGATCGCCAATGACTATAGCTTGATGGTCTGCAATACCAGCGAGGTGTTGGAACGCGAGGAATACTACATTGATATCCTGCTGCGGCAGGGCGTCGATGGCATCATCGCCGCCGCCACCAGCCAAAACTGGGACGCGCTAAACGAGGCGGCCAAGCTGAACATTCCCATCGTCATGCTGGATCGCACCTTCGACAACGCCAAATCGCCCTATGTCGGCGTCAACAACAAATATGGCGCCTATCTGGGAACGAAGCACCTCATCGAGCGCGGTTACCGCGAAATCGGCATTCTTTCGGGCTTTCAGCGCCTGTCGACCATGCGCGAGCGTCTTTCGGGATTCGAAATGGCGCTGACAGAAGCAGGCCTGCCCCTGCGCGAGCGCTGGTCCGTGGCCAGCCGCTTGAGCATTGAAGACGGCCAGCGCGCCATGCGAGAACTCATGACGCAAGAAGAGCGGCCGCGGGCCGTGTTCGTCTGCAATAACTTGCTGAGCCTGGGCGCGCTCATGGGCTTGCAAGCCCTGGGCATGCGCTGCCCGGGGGATGTCGCGATCGTCGGCTTTGATGATCATCCCTGGGCGCAAGTATCAAGCCCGCCCTTGACTGTGGTGCGCCAACCCACCTACCGCATTGGCGAGACCGCCGCGCGCAAGGTGCTGCAGGCGCTGAACGGAGATCAAGATGATATCCCGTCCGCTCTTTTCAATTGTGAACTGGTCCTGCGGCAATCGAGTTGAAATCTGGACAAATGGCGCCATCTAGCGCTTGCCTAACGACGCCAGCGAGCGGCAAAGCCGATCGACTCGTCACTGATTCTACAGCGCTGCGGGAATCCGACGGCTGTGAGCCGAAAACGCACCGGGGCATGGACGTCGGCCCCCGTTTGGATAGGAGAAAAACATGAAAAAACAGTACGACGCGACCTGGGAATCGCTCAAGACGCATCCAACCGCGGAATGGATGCGCAAAGCGAAATTCGGCATCTACACCCATTGGGGCATCTATTGTGTGCCCGCCACCGGACCAAACGTGACCTGGTATCCCTATCACATGTACCGCGAGGGCTCGCCACAGTTCGATTACCACCGCAAGACTTATGGGCATCCCTCGCAGTTCGGTTACAAGGACTTCATACCCATGTTCACAGCCGAGCGCTTCGACCCCGATGAGTGGGCGGAGCTCTTCAAACGCGCCGGCGCCAAATTCGCCGGGCCGGTTGCCGAACATCACGACGGCTTCCCGATGTGGGACGCCAGCGACACCGAGTGGTGCGCGGCCAAGATGGGACCAACGCGCGATGTCGTAGGAGAACTGGAAAAAGCCATCCGCGCCCAGGGCATGCGCTTCATGGTGGCCATGCACCACGCCGAGAACTGGTGGTTCTTCCCGCATTGGAAGAGCGAATACGACACCTCGGATCCCGCCTATGCCGGGCTCTATGGCGAGCTGCATAATCTCGATTTCGACTTTGATCCAGAGCAAGCCGGCGTCCACCAAAACCACGGCGAATGGATGGCCCAGGACAAGCCCAGCAAAGCCTTCCTCGATCGCTGGAAGGGGCGACTGGTCGAAGTTGTCGAACGCTACCAGCCGGATTATATCTGGTTCGATTTCGGCCTGCGCTTCGTGCACGATCAGTATAAACAGGACTTCCTGGCCTATTACTACAACAAAGAAGCCGAATGGGGACGGGAAGTCGTCGCCAGCTACAAATGGCACGATATCCCGCCCGGCGCCGCTCTGCTCGATTTTGAACTGGGCAAGACCGCCGAACTGACGCACTACGAATGGATCACCGATACCACCGTCGATGATGGCCAGGGCTGGGGCTACATCAAGGAAACCGAATACAAATCGGTGACTGAAATGGTGCAGTACCTGGCCGACAACGTCAGCAAGAATGGTTTCATGCTGCTCAATGTGGGTCCCAAACCCGACGGCAGCATCCCGGACGAGTCGAAAGCGATCCTAGCAGGCATGGGCGACTGGCTGCGGGTCAACGGCGAGGCGATCTACGATACGACGCCCTGGAATACCTTCGGCGAAGGACCGACCCGCATGACCCACGTCGGCGCCTTCAGCGATACCAAGGAGAAGCTGCAATACACGGCTCGGGACATCCGCTTCACCGTGCGCGGCAACGTCTTATACGCCATGACCTTTGACTGGCCGGAGAAAAGTTTCCTCGTCGAATCCGCGCGCGCATTCTATCCGGGCGAAGTGCGCTCGGTCGAATTGCTTGGCAATGAAGGCGAGCTCAAATGGGAAATGACCGAGGCCGGGCTCCAAATCGAGCGGCCCGATCGCAAACCCTGTGATCACGTCTACGCCTTCAAGATTACCCGCAATACCAGCATCTAGGAGGGGCGCGCTATATGGAATACCGCAAGCTGGGGAAAACCGGTCTGGATGTATCGATCCTGAGCTTTGGCGCTTCGTCGCTGGGGGGCGTCTTCCGCCCCATCGACGAAAACGAGGGCATCCGCGCCCTGCACGTCGCGCTGGACTTGGGCGTCAACTTGATCGATTGCTCGCCCTTCTATGGCATCACCACTGCGGAAACGGTTCTCGGCAAAGCGCTGCGCGGCGTGCCCAGAGACAAGTATGTGCTGGCGACCAAAGTCGGGCGTTATGGGGAAGAGGAATTCGATTTCAGCGCCCAGCGCGTCACACGCAGCGTCGACGAGAGCTTGGGACGCTTGGGCATTGAGCGTATCGACATCATCCAGTGCCACGATATCGAATACGGTTCGCTGGACCAGATCGTCAACGAGACCATTCCGGCGCTGCGCCGCGTCCAGGAAACGGGAAAGGCGAGCTTCGTCGGCATCACCGGATTCCCTCTCGCCATCTATCCCGCCATCATGGATCGTATTGAGGTCGATACCATCCTGTCTTACGCCCATTATTCGCTGAACGATACCACACTGGCGGGACTGATTCCCTATTTGCGGGAAAAAGACGTCGGCATCATCGGCGCATCGCCGCTGAGCATGGGCTTGCTCACCAACCGCGGTACGCCGGACTGGCATCCCGCCACCGACGAGATCAAAGCCGGCTGCGCCGCCGCCGCCGCCTTTTGCCGCGAGCAAGGCGTCGATATCGCCCAGCTTGCGGTACAATTCTCCCTGCGCAATCGGGATATCCACAGCACCTTGATCGGTACCGCCAACCCCGACAATATGCGCCGCAATATCGAATGGCTGGACGCGCCCTACGACGAAGCCTTGATTGAGGCGGTACTTGAGGTCCTGGCGCCGATCCGCGACAAGACCTGGCAGACCGGGCGGCCCGAAAACAACTAGGAGGGCGGGATGAGCATGCGCGTCGATTCTCACCAACATTTCTGGCGGTATGAAGCCCGCGAATATCCCTGGATCGACGACGACAAGGACGCGCTCAAGCGCGACTATATGCCGGCTGATCTGGCGCCGCTGCTGGCCGCAAATGACATCGATGGCGTCGTTGCCGTCCAGGCGCGGCAAAACACCCGCGAGACCGAATTCTTGCTGGAACTGGCCGATGCGGAGGACTTTATTCGCGGCGTCGTCGGCTGGGTAGACCTGCGCGCGGACGACGTCGCGGCGCAATTGGAGCGCGTCGCCCCGCATCCGCGTATGGTCGGCGTACGTCATATCGTGCACGACGAAGTCGACGACCGCTTCATGCTCGGCGGCGGCTTCCTTGACGGGCTGGCGCAATTGAGACAGCACAATTTGACTTATGACTTGCTGCTCTATCCAAAGCACCTGCGGGTGGCGATCGACGTGGTCAAACGCTTCCCGGATCAGCCCTTTGTGCTCGACCATATCGCCAAGCCCTTCATTAAGGACGGCATCCTGGAACCCTGGGCCAGCGAGATCCGCGAACTGGCGACCTACGAAAATGTCTGGTGCAAAGTCTCGGGCATGGTCACGGAAGCGGCTTGGGGGGCCTGGACGCGGGACGACTATGCCCCCTACCTGGACGTCGTATTTGATTGCTTCGGCATTGACCGGCTGATGTTCGGCAGCGATTGGCCCGTCTGTACGCTTTCCGGCAGTTATGCCGAGGTGGTCGGCATTGTCCGCGACTATATAAATAAGCTATCGGAAGAAGAAAAAGACAAGGTCATGGGCGCGAACGCGAGCGCCTTTTACGGCCTTCCTTGAGCTTACTGGAGCAAATGCCTTGAAAGCAATCGTATTGGAAGAACCCTTTCAGCTGAGCTTGCGGGAGGTCGCCGAACCGAGCAAACCCGGGCGCGGCGAAGCGCTGGCGCGGGTCAAGCGCGTGGGCATCTGTGGCACCGATCTACACGCCTTCGGCGGTAACCAGAACTTTTTCAGCTACCCGCGCATTATGGGACATGAATTGGCGGTCGAAGTGCTGGAGATCGGCGCTACGGACCGCGCGCTGGACTATACCGCCGGCGACCAATGCTGCGTTATCCCCTATATGAATTGCGGCGCCTGCGGCGCCTGTCGCCGTGGCAAGAGCAATTGCTGCGCGGCCATGCAAGTTCTGGGCGTACATATCGACGGCGGCATGCGCGAGCAGTTCACCTTGCCGGTCGATAAACTCCTGCCGGCCGACGGCATCCCGGTTGAGCAACTGGCGCTGGTAGAGATGCTCTGCATCGGCGCGCACGCCGCCGAACGCGCCCGTATTTCGGCCGGCGACCCCGCGCTGGTTATCGGCGCCGGTCCCATCGGCCTGGCGACGGCGACTTTCGCCAAGATCGCCGGCGCTGAAGTGATAGTCATGGAGATGAACGAAGCGAGGCTCGATTTCTGCGCCGAAGCGCTCGGCATCGACAAACTGATCAATGCCGGCAAGGACCCGACGGCGCAGATCCAGCAACTGCTCGGCGGCGAATTGCCGCCGCTCGTATTCGATTGCACGGGCAGCGCCGGCTCCATGGCGGCGGCGTTTGACTATGTCGCGCATGGCGGCTCGCTGGTGCTGGTGGGGCATATCAAGGGCGACCTTAGCTTTAGCGATCCGCACTTCCACTCGCACGAAATGACGCTGCTGGCCAGCCGCAACGCCACGCCAGCCGACTTCACTTGGGTGATCGAATGCCTGCAAACGGGCGCCATTAACCTCGATCCCTGGATTACGCATCGCGCCGCGCCGGAGAGTATCGTGGCCGATTTCCCGACCTGGCTGGATCCGGCGACCGGCGTTATCAAAGCCATGCTGAGCTTCGATTGAGCGCCAGTAGCGCATATCCAGCGAATCCACGCCTGATTCTACGGACGCTGCTTTCGCCACTGTAAAAAGGAGGCATTGTAGAGGCGTCTCGCTGAGACGCCCCTGCATTTTCCAGATTAACGTGACATTCGACATAGATTGGATTTGACGCGATTGTCCTGTGATACCAGCAAGAGTTTTGGGAAAACGCCATAATTCAGCATATAATCATTGCCATTAACGCCAGCATCAAAATGCGATTTTGAAGTTTATGACGACGGACGAAAAGGGCAAGAAACGCATCAAGTGGTACCGCTCGCCGGTCGACCCGGCCGATCTGGCCCGGCTCAATCGGCGCAGCGACTTGCGCGGACTGGCGCAGAGCATCAGCTTCCTGGTCCTGCTGGTTTGCAGCGGCGGCTTGGCCTGGTATGCCGTCGGTCGCGCGCACTGGCTGGTGGTGATCGCGCTGATCTACCTGCACGGCGCGCTGCACGCCTTCATGGTTAACGGCTTCCACGAACTCTGCCACAAGACCGTTTTCAAAACCAACGCGCTGAACATCATCTTTCGCAACGTCTACAGTTTCCTGGGCTGGTACAGCCACGTCTCGTTCTGGGCCAGCCATCAGGCGCATCATCGCTATACCCTGCACCCGCCCGATGACAGCGAAGTGGTTTTGCCCGTTGAACTGACCCTGCGATCCTATCTCGGCTTCGCCTTCGTCAATCCGCGCGGCTTCTTCCTGCGCATGAAGAACGTGATTCTGCTCTGCTTCGGCATCATCGAAAACGACTGGGAGCGGGCGCTCTTCCCGCCGGAAAACGCCGACGGCAGGCGGGCGCTCTTCAACTGGGCGCGGCTGCTCATCATCGGGCACGGGCTGATTGTGCTTGTTTCTATCATGGCGGGCTGGCCGATGTTGGCTGTTCTGGTCACGCTGGCGCCATTTTATGGCGGCGGATTTCAGTACTTGCTCAACGTGGCGCAGCATATCGGCTTGACCGACGAAGTCGACGATTACCGCATCAATACGCGTACCATGCTGCTCAATCCGGTCCTGGCATATCTTTATTGGCAGATGAATTATCACATCGAGCACCACATGTACGCCGCTGTGCCATTCTATAATCTGCCCGAACTGCACCGGCTGATCAGACATGACTTGCCGGAGTGCCCGCGCGGCGTCACGGGCACATGGGCGCAGGTCATCCCCATCCTGCGCCGCCAGCAGCGCGATCCGGACTATCAGTTCGCGCCTGAGTTGCCTTGAGCAGCCAATCGTTTGACAGAGGTTGCCGCATTGTCTAAACTTGTTCCATATTGAAGTTCGGCAAAGGAGTCTCTTGCGACATGGGCGAATGGACACAGACGATTGCCACCATTATATCGGTATTAGGCCTTGGCATCGCCTTGCTCGCTTATCTTACGCGCCAATTCAACCGCATCGGCGATCGCTTTGACAAGCTCGATGAGCGCGTGCAAAATGTGGAAAATCATCAAGCGCGCCTCGATGAACGCTTGACGCAAGTTGAGACCCGCCTTGATGAACGCTTGACACAAGTTGAGAGCCGCCTTGATAGGCTAGAGGAACGGGTGGGGCAGGGCTTGCAGAATGTCCACGAAGGCTTGCAAAATGTGGAAATCGAGCAGGCGCGCATGCTGGGCTTCCTCGAAGGCCGGGGCGTCATGGGTAAAGCGCCGGCCGATGTGGAAGGGGCGGCTTAAACTTGCGCGAGTTGCCTAGTCGTCATTAGCCTTGCAGCCAGAATTGAAACAGTTCATTCTCAGCCTGTGCCGTCAGCAGCGCGAGCCGGAGTTGCTGGCAACTTACTCTTAGTTAGGGTAGGGCGATGTCTGCCATCGGCAAGTTTGGTAGCCGGCCCGCGAAGTAGTCTTCGATGGTATAGATTTGAATCACAGGCCACTTATCCAGGTATTTGTTGGCGTTGACCGCGGCGTTTCGCATCCCGCCTGTTACCTTGTCCTCAAAACAGATGAATACACCCAACTCAGCTCTCGCTTGCCGTCGTGCTTCGTTGAACGCCTGTACATGACTTGGGTTCGTACTGCCCGCTTTGACCTGTGATACCACATCGACGAAAACGCCTTTGCTAATGGGCAGCCGGCCTCGTCCGTCGATGCCTTTATCGCCACGCTGCTTCTTGTTTGCTTCCATGCCTGGTACGAGCGACGCCGCCCACCGCTCAAACTTGAATGGGTCATAAGCTGCCAGCGCTTTAGCGTCCTCGAGAGTCTTAGGCATACCGACGAACTCGATTTCATCCCACAGACTGTCAAAGTGGCCTTCAATGCGCTTTTGAATGACCTTGCAGGCTTGGACGCAGACATCTATGCCGATCCATCGCCGTCCGAGGTTCTGGGCGGCGTGGATGGTTGTGCCGCAGCCACAGAACGGATCCAACACCATGTCGTCTGGATTGCTTGATGCCTTGATGACGCGCTCTAATAGAGCCAGGGGCTTTTCGGTCGGATAGAGTTGCTTGATGGGAGGAACTCGCGCAATATCCCAAACATCATCCTGGCGAACACCTTCCGAATCTTCCTCCGCTAACTGAGATGGCAGCCGCCGACCTGTTTCATCATAACCGGACACAATCCGCTTCGTACCAAATCGTTTTAGTGTGGATGCGGTTCTTGGCATGTATAATTGATTAAATGCTCGCTTTCGGGAGTCTGAACGCGAATAAAATAACAATACATCATGATTCCGCTGAAATGCGTATTTCCCGGTTGACCATTTTCGATAATGCCAAATGATCTCGTTCCTAAAGCTTTTCTTTCCGAAAATCCCGTCCATGATGATCTTCAGATAATGACTCATCGTCGGGTCGCAGTGCACGTAAATGCTACCTGACAACTTCAATACGCGACGGCATTCTCGCAAGCGGTTCGCCATATAAGACAGGTAGGCAAGTTCCCCGCCTTCGCCCAGAATACGCCGCAGCCCTTCCATCGTCGGCGCAAGTGATACATCGCTAGCGACGGTATGGAAGTCGTCTATCGCTTCGTACCAGCGCCAGGTATCGTCAAAAGCGACCCATTGGGCGCCGCCAATAAACGCATTATAAATCCGCTTTGAATTGAATGGCGGATCAAGGTAAATCAGGTCGACTGATTCATCGGGAAGGAATTCCTCCATAATGTCCAAGCAATCGCCAAAATATAGTCGGTTGGGAGTTGCTTGATTGGTCATTGACGGCTCCTCATTCCTAAGCTGCCACTAAAGAGTGGTTGCAGTCGCACCTATGTTCTATGCTAGTATATTATTCGTACAGCTTCTCTGTCAAAAGGTATAAGAGTTATGGTCGCCTAACCGTCAAGCATCATAACTCCCAGCCGTCACATCCCCGCCAGTACCCGTCCAGTTGGTATGAAAATACTCCCCGCGCGGACGATCGACCCGCTCGTAGGTATGCGCGCCGAAGTAATCGCGCTGCGCTTGCAGCAGATTCGCCGGCAGTCGCGCCGAGCGATAGCCATCGTAAAAGGCCAGCGCGCCGCTCATGATCGGCAAGGGAATGCCGTGTTTGATGCCGGTCGTCGCCGTCCGCCGCCAGGCCGGCTGCGCGCTGATCACCGCGTCACGGAAGTAGTCATCCAGCAGTAAATTCTCCAGCGCGGGATTCCTCGCGAAGGCTTCTTGAATCTCGCCCAGGAATGCCGAACGAATGATGCAGCCCTCGCGCCACATCAGCGCCACGCCGCCGTAATTGAGATTCCAGTTGTAAGTGCGCGCCGCGTCGCGCATCAGCATGTAACCCTGGGCATAGCTGATGATCTTGGCCGCGTATACCGCCCCCTCCAGATCCCGGATGAAGCCCGCTTTGTCCCCGTCGAAGGCGAGGCTTGGACCGCTCAGCACTTTGGAAGCCGCCACGCGCTGGTCTTTGATGGCGGAAAGGCAGCGCGCGAAAACCGCCTCGCCGATCAAAGTCAACGGTGTGCCTTCTTCCAGCGCCGTCACCGCCGTCCATTTTCCGGTGCCCTTTTGGCTGGCGGTATCGAGTATGACCCGCAGCAGCGGCGAGCCGTCTTCATCCAGGTAAGCCAGTATGTCGCCCGTGATCTCGATCAGGAACGATTCCAGAATGCCCTTGTTCCATTGCTCGAAGACTTCGCTTATCTCGGCTTCGCTCATTCCCAGCACGGCGGACATCAAGTGATAGGCTTCGCAGATCAACTGCATATCGCCGTATTCGATGCCGTTGTGCACCATCTTGACGAAGTGCCCGGCGCCGTCTTCGCCGACCCAATCGCAGCAGGGGGCGCCATCCGCTACTTTGGCCGCCACCGCCTGCAAGATCGGTTTCACCGATTCCCAGGCCGCGGCCGTGCCGCCCGGCATGATCGAAGGACCGTAGCGCGCGCCTTCCTCGCCGCCGCTGATGCCGGCGCCGATGTAGCGCAACCCCAACGCTTCGACTTGCGCCGTGCGGCGAATGGTGTCCTTGAAGTTGGAATTGCCGCCGTCGATGATGATGTCGTCGTCGTCGAGCAAGGGCGCGAGCTGCGCGATCAACTTGTCCACCGCCTCGCCGGCCTGGATCATCAAGATGATCACCCGCGGGCGCTTGATGCTGCTGACGAATTCTTCCGGCGTATACGTACCGATCACATCGGTGCCGCGCGCCTCGTTCTCGATAAAGCGCGTCACCTTGGCGGTCGTGCGATTGAACACGGCCACGCGGTAGCCGTGATCGTTGATGTTCAAGGCCAGGTTCTGCCCCATGACCGCCAAGCCGATCAAGCCGATATCCGCCAGATTCTCCATGCCCGCTTCCTTTACTCAGTACCTCGTCATCGCATGGCCGCATTGTAGCAGAAGACTGCCTGGATGCGAGTCGCCAAGTTGGCCGCGGCTGCGCCTGACTGTGCCCTCGACCGTGGAACTATGTTAATATAACAGGACACCGTTGAACCGATTTACCTGGCACTGCTATGATGAATCGCGGGCCGCGCAATCAAAAGGTCACGCTGCAAGATGTCGCCGACGCCGCCGGCGTCTCCAAGGCGACCGCTTCTCTCGCCTTGCGCAAGCACGCGCGTATCTCCGAACCGACGCGCA
>JAPOOU010000146.1 GCA_026713245.1 Chloroflexota bacterium | reverse complement strand
GAAGTATAGAGCAAGGCGGGGAGAAAAGGGCGACTAAATGGTCGCAGTTGCGGGCGGGAGGGCGAGCCGCCGCTGCGCGTACAGGACTTGACGTGATTGCAGGCGACCTGCGCGCCCCTCGGAGATACTTTCTATGTTTCAACCGAAAAGGATACACTACCGTATATCGCTCCCGAATGGGTTACAATTGCGGGTTGAAGTACTTCTGTAGCGCGCTACCTCAGGGTTTACTAAGCCGCTCCGGACGTAGAGGCGAAAATGACCAGCGAGACTCAAATCGAAGCGCTAATCGACCGCCTGGCGCGTGAAGACACGGCTGCCGATACGTTTAACGAATACGCTAATGATGTTGCGCACAACGATATCCGGCGGGCGAATCTGCGACTGTACTTGCGGCACATGTCGCGGCTTATACCAGACACCATGCTGGTGATGGAAGCGCCGGGCTATCGCGGTTGTCGTCTAACCGGCGTGCCTGTGACCAGCCGCAAGATTCTGCTGGAAGGCGCGCCTGGATTCGACATATTTGGCAGCGAAGCCGGCTACCGCGATGTCGATGACGAGGGCTTCGAGGACATCTACGGCGAGCAGACCGCGACTATTGTTTGGGGTACACTGGCGTCGCTGGGCCTGCTGCCTTTTATCTGGAATACCTTTCCCTTTCATCCTTGCAAGCGCGGCATCCCGCGCAGCAATCGCAGGCCCCGTCGGGCGGAGACCGAAGCGGGCGCGGTATTTCTGGGAGAAGTGATCGAGCTTTGGCGCATTAGGAGGGTGATCGCTGTTGGGAATGTCGCTCACGAGACGCTTAACAGGATCGGCATAAATTGTGACAAAGTGCGGCATCCCGCGCAGGGCGGCAAGAACGAGTTCGTAGCCGGACTAGAAGTCCTATTTCGCGGGTGATTCTGCTTCAGCCTCTTTGTCTTGCGTTACTTCCGTTTCTTTCGTCGGGCTTGTGGTCAGCGATGTGCTGCCGCCTTCTTCCTCATATACGTCCGCAAAGAGCAATTGCACCGCGCCTTGCGGAAGGCGGCTAAGTTCTTTGCCAGCTTCCTGACCGATCGCCGACATCAGCGCGTCTTGCTGAGTGACCGCCGATTCAAAATACAGTTCCAGAATTCGGTAGAACTTGGGCGCGCCCTGCGGGCTGCCGGTGACATGGACCACCTGCCGGCGCAGAATACTTGGCATCCGCTCCACCAACGCCAGAAAATCCTGATAGACGTTTTCGAAGTTTTCAGGGTCCTCGGGTTGATCAAATATGATCATGAACTTGATCATCGGGGGCTTTCAGTTCGGTGGACAACTCGCGGACTATACCATAGGCGACGAAAGAGCGATGTTCAAGCATTGATCGTCTTTCAACGCATACCGGCCCACAGCGAAACCGCTCGGCGCTCTCGGCATCCTCGGTGGTTAAACGTTCGGTTTAAGCCGAAAAGGACACACTACCGATCTCCGCATCAGGTGGCAATTCCGCGCGTTCGGTGGCACAATTTGGGGGATATTACAGGATTCCATACATCAGCCGCGATCACCGGCGGCTGCCATTGCGAACAGGATCATGCCATGCCAAACCTGAATGAAATCGGACGATTGCCGGACCCGGGCGACAATTGCGCCATAGCTATCCGCGACCTGCCTGCGGGGACTCGCGTCCAGCAGGGTGACGACCATTATGCGCTTTCGCACAATGTTCTCGAAGGTCATCGCTTTGCGGTGCGCCTTATCGGCAATGGCGAGACCCTGACCTCCTGGGGGCAGCGCTTTGGCATCGCCACCCGCGATATCGCCGCCGGCGAGTATGTGATCAACGAGGGCGTGCAGATTGAACTGAATCGTCGCCAATTGGATTTCGAGTTGCCGGCGACGCCGAATTTCGACAACCATATCGCCCCTTTCGAGTTTGACGAATCATCTTTTACGCCTGCGCAGCCCCTGCCCGTCTACGATCATTCGCGATTCTTCAAAGGGTATCCGCGGCCGGGCGGCCGCGGGGTCGGCACGCGCAACATGATTGTTGTACTCGGCACTTCTTCTCTGGTG
>JAPOOU010000202.1 GCA_026713245.1 Chloroflexota bacterium | reverse complement strand
GTATGGGACCCCGATGATTTGCTGCGGGAAAATGCGGAAGCGTGGCCGGCGCTGGTCGAGGGCGCAGTCCCCCTGCCGCAATACGTCATTGACCAGGAATTGGCGGAGTTACCCGAAGACGCCAGCATCCAGCAACGCGAAGCGGCGGCGCGGCGCGTTTTGCCGCTGTTGTGGGTGACGGAGAGCGATTTGCAGCGGCGCGATAACGTGCAGCGGTTGGCGCGGCGCTTGCGGATTCAAGAGCGGGATTTATTGGCCCTTTCGGCAGAACTGGGGCGACGGGAACCAACGCCGGAATTCGCGCCGCCGGAAGAAGGGCCGCCGCCGGACTGGGAGGAAGAAGCGCCCTTAACGGAACGTGAGGCGCCCCCCGAAGAAGATGCCAGCTCGCTCGCCCAGTTGGAGGCGGGCCTGCTGCGGATGTTGTTGCGGGAACCGCGCCATTTGCAGGCGATCGACCAGCTGTTGCGGCAGATGCAGCCGGAAGTTTCTGAAGCCGAGCAGAGCGTGGCATGGCGCCGCCAACTGTATTTCGGCGATTTTGACGGCGATGATTTCAGCCAGAACGAACACCGCGCCTTCATCACGCTATTGCGCGAAGCGCTCCAGGAAGAGGTCGAACCCTTCTCTTACCTTCAGGCGCAGAGCGAAGAGGTCCAACTCGGCGCGGCGTTGGCCGCCTTGATGGAAGAGGAGCTGGATTGGCTGAGTGGGCGGCTGGGCTACGGGCTGGCGGAGGATTTGAAGCTGCACCGGCGCCGTAACCCGCCGGATGAGCTGCTGGCGGCCGAGCAGGAGCGCGACCTGCTCTGTGGCGCCTTGGATTTGCGCCGCCGCCGCCTCGGCCGGATGCTGGATGAGCTCTATTTCCTCGTGGAAGGCGAGGCCGACGCCAGCGAATACGTGCCGCTGCTGATGGCCTGGGCGCGCGCGCGCCGCTTGTTGGACGAGCGCCTGGCGAAATTGCGGGGCCGGGCCGGCTGAAAGGGCTGTTCCTGGGTGGCCCACCCTGCGCAAATGTTAAAAATGCGTAAATTGGGCCATAGTGAGGGAAGAATTATGCCCTCAATGCGTACAGATTAACAAGCGCGCGTGAATTCACCGGGTGAGCACGCCATGCGGGCGCGCCCATCGTGTGGGTGATACGCGGATACCGTCGAAGCTTTCGTTGCTGAATATGCCGAAAGGATGGAACTGATGAACAAGGAGCGATACTTAAATCCTTTAGTGGAAAAAGCGCAAGATCTGGAAGAGACGCAGGGGGCCACAGAATCTCCGGTCGGAGCGGGGCATACTGAAGTCGATGATTTGCTCGGCGCCACCGTCTACGAAGACAGTGGCAGCGGGCCCGCGCTGCAGCATGACAACGTGCACGTGTATTTACAACAGATCGGGCAAGTGCCCTTGCTGGATGCGGTACGAGAAGCGCAATTGTCGGCGCTGATGGCGGCGGCGGAGCTGCTCCAGGAACTCGCGCCGCCGCAACAGGATCTGGAGGATGCCGACGCGGCCGCTGATGCCGCGCTGGATTGGCTGGGCGCGCTCTACGCCCACCTGATCGCGCAATGGGAAGAGGCGCGCCACCAGTCCGCCCAGCAGGGCGTCGAACTCTTGCCCCTGGGGGCGGTGCTGGAGGAAGCGCAGCGCATCCGCACGAATTGGGACATGGACGAACCTTCCGCCATCCGCACTTACCTGAAGGAGGGCAAATGGGGCAAGGACGATGCCTGGGACGAGCACGCCTATACCGTCTACGGGGTCTACCACGCGGCGCTGGCTTTGCCGGAGGTCGCGGTGGCGCGTTTGCTCGCCAGCCCGCGTTTGCCGACGGTGGCCCGCTTCGTCAGCGAATTGGACCGCGATGAGGCGCTGGCGCAGACGCGGGACGTCAGCGAACGGGGCGAGCGCGCCCGCGAGGAGCTCTCCCGCGCCAATCTGCGCCTGGTCGTCAGCGTCGCCAAGCGTTACCTGGGGCGGAGCATCTCCTTCCTGGATTTGATTCAGGAGGGCAACCTGGGCCTGTTGCGCGCGGTCGAGAAATTCGACCATCGCAAGGGCTTCCGCTTTTCCACCTACGCCACCTGGTGGATCCGCCAGGTGATCAGCCGCGCGATCGCCGATCAGTCACGGACGATTCGCATCCCGGTGCATATGGTGGATTCCATCAACCGCCTGGCGCGGGTGCAGCAGGAACTGCTCCAGCAATCCGGGCGGGAGCCGACCATTGAGCAGCTGGCGCTGGAGCTGGAATTGCTCGAGCCGGCCGAGGAGCGGGCGATCCGCCGCTTGCAGGCCGATGGTGAGGCGCTAACGGCGGATTTGGAGCGGGCGCTGCGGCGCGCGGTGCAGAAAGTGCGCAAGATCCAGCGCGTCAGCCAGGAGCCCGTCTCGCTGGAGACGATGGTCGGCGAGGAAGGCGGCAGCACGTTGCGGGAGTTGATCGCCGACGATACGGCGGTGAGCCCGGCGGCGGCCGCCAGCCAGCAGATGCTCAAGGAGCAGGTGCACGCGGCGCTCGACGTGCTCAGCGACCGCGAGCGCGAGGTGCTGGAGCTGCGCTTCGGCCTGCGCGACGGCTCGCATATGACCCTGGGCGAGCTGGGGAAGCGCTTCGGCGTCACTAAGGAACGGGTGCGCCAGCTGGAAGCGCGCGCCCTGCGCAAAATGCGCCACCCGACGCGCAACCGCATGCTGCGGGAGTATTTGGATAGTTAAGGGGGCGGGAAAGCTGAAAAAACGCTGCTATCCTGTGTTGTGTTCCTACAATAGAGGTTAATGCTCGATGGCTGACAAGAAAGTCGAATCGATTCAGCTTCAGTCCTTAAACTCGTTAGAAGAACGAGTTGAAAAAGTAAAACTGTTGTTTCCCGAAGTTGTCAACGAAGACGGGATCGACTTTGACACCCTCGCGAATCTTCTTGGCAAACACGAGGCGCGTAGGGAACGCTATAACTTCACCTGGGCGGGCAAGCAGGACGCTATTTTAAGCTTGCATAACCGCAGTCGCGGGACCTTGAAACCCGTGCCGGAAGAGTCCGTGAACTGGGAAGATACCAAGAATATCTTCATCGAAGGCGACAATCTGTTGGTGCTGAAGCTGCTTTATAAGTCCTACTTTGGTCGCGTGAAGATGATCTACATTGACCCACCATACAACACCGGCAACGACTTTGTTTATCCTGATGACTATAGTGATCCGCTCAATCATTATTTGCGGATGACCGGTCAGGTGGATGACGAGGGCAATCTCCAGACATCGGATCCCGACAAGTCCGGGCGAAAGCATTCTGGCTGGCTGAGTATGATGTACCCGCGGTTATTTTTGGCTCGCCAGTTGTTACGCGATGATGGCGTGATTTTCATCAGCATTGATGATAACGAAGTGCATAACCTACGTTTGCTGATGAATCAGGTTTTTGGCGAGGAGAATTTTATTGCCCAAATTGTGTGGCACAGTAAATATACACAAGCTAACGATGCGAAGTACTTATCAAGACAACATGAATACCTTTTGTTTTACGCAAAGCACAAATTGTCTATATCAAAACTTCGTATCAAGAGACCTGATTCAATGAATAGAAGTTACTCAAACCCAGATAATGACCCGAGAGGGCCGTGGAAACCAACTCCTTTACATGCCAAAAGTGGTAGTAAGAATTACAAACATATATTTTCCAATGGTTATGAATGGGAAGCACCAAAGGGGAGGTATCCGCGCTATTCACAAAAAAAGCTTATTGAACTTGAGCAAGACAATCGCATTTCATTTGGCGAAGATGGGAACAGTACTCCTAATACGAAAACATTTCTTGGTGAATTAGATGAAGGTGTTGTTTCGGGTAGTATGTGGAGCTTTAGAGAAGTAGGGCATACTCATGGTGCAAATGAAGAAGTATCGTCTCTATTGGGCAAAGGCGCATTCGACAATCCCAAGTCTGTTGGACTGATTGCTCGCTGTTGTGACTTGGCTACAGAAACATCCTCTGATGATATTATACTTGATTTTTTCTCTGGCTCTGGCACCACCGCTCACGCAGTCCTGGAGCAAAACCGCGAAGATGGTGGTAACCGCCGCTTCATCATGGTGCAAATGGCTGAAAAAATTGATGGTGACAAGAATAAAAATGAAGCGGCATACAATTTCTGTATTGACAACAATTTGAGACCAACTATTGCCGAAATTAGTAAAGAACGCATCCGCCGCGTGATTGACCGAATGGGATCAGAGAAACAAGGGCGACTGGATGGCCTGGAAACGCATCCAAGTGCGGACTTGGGTTTTCGTGTCTTCCAACTGACACTGCCTCCGATAAGACATTGGCCAGACATGTCAACGGGTGACACCTTACCCCAGGAATATGAGAAACAATTAGAATTGTCTCTAAGTGATCCTTTGCTGGATGGATGGACTGTGCCCGACGTGATCGCAGACATCGCGATAAAAGAGGAAGGATTCAGCCTCACATACCGTGTTGAGCAAGTTGTCGCTGACCCAGGCGAAACTGTCTCGACTGTTTACAAAATAACGGATGATGACAAAGAACAGCATTTCTACGCTTGCTTGGATGATAAAATATCATTTGATGAGATCAAGGCGTTGAATTTATCGCGAGACGATGTCTTTGTATTCCGTGACAGCGCGGCCGACGACACCATTATCGCCAATCTTGCGCTCACCTGTCGCATCAAGACGATCTAAGTAGCTCTCATGGAATTGCGTTTCGACGCCAACCAGGAACATCAACTGAAGGCGATTGACGCCATAGTCGATGTATTCGAGGGGCAACCCTATATAGACGGAACACCGCAATCAGTACTGGGCTTGACGCCTGTGGTTGGCAATCGACTTGAGCTTGATGAACAAATCCTCCTCAATAATCTTCATAAAGTACAAGAGCGTAACGAAATTGACCGCAATGAGATGCTCGCGCCAATCGAGCAGACTAATATTAGTACGGTGGACGGGCTCGTCGATCTGCGCTATCACAATTTCACCGTTGAGATGGAGACGGGCACCGGCAAAACCTACGTATATATCCGGACCGCACTCGAACTGTTTAAAAAATACGGCTTTCGCAAGTTTGTTGTCGTCGTGCCGTCTATCGCCATTCGTGAGGGTGTTCTCAAAACCTTCCAGATCACAAAAAAGCACTTGAGCGAGCGATATGACAACCTGCCATACACCTTTTTTATGTATGACTCCAAGAATATGTCTCAGGTGCGTGAGTTCGTTTTCTCCGACAATCTCACATTCATGGTGTTGACCATCGACGCTTTTAACAAAAGAGACATCAACATCATTCGTCAGTCGACCGACCGCTTTCAGGGTGACATCCCGATACAATTGATTCAGGCTGTCCGCCCAATCCTTATTCTTGACGAGCCGCAGACCAAAATGGAAGGTGAGAGGAATATCCTCGCGCTGGGCGAATTATGCCCCTTGATGGCGCTGCGCTACAGCGCAACGCATCGAAATCTGCATAATCTGGTTTATCGCCTGACGCCTTTCGACGCTTATCACCAGCATCTCGTAAAGCAGGTCGAAGTCTCTGAAGTAGTGGAATCCAACGACTTCAATCGGGCTTTTATTGAGGTTAAGAAGATCAATTCGACACCTAAAACGACGACGGCCACCTTGTCAGTACACAAACTGACAAGGATGGGGGTAAAGGAGCGAACGGTAACCGTCAAGCCAGGCAATAATCTCTTTACGAAAACTGGCTCGCACGAGCCGTACAGAGACTGTGTGGTCACTGGCATTCAATACGGCGCTGTCTCTTTTGCCTTTGGGAATGCGCCACTAACACTGCACGAAGGCCAATCGACCGGCGAAGACCGCGATGAGATCCACGCCGCTCAGATTCGCAATGCCATTGACATACATTTCAAGAAGCAGGCGGCGCTAGAAGCGCGGAATCTCAAACTTAAAGTATTGACCCTCTTTTTCATCGATCGGGTAGCGAATTACCAGGACAATGGCAAGTTGCCCCGAATTTTTGATAAAGCATTTGACGAACTCAAACACACGAGTCGGCTATTCTGCGATCGCCAGCCCAAAGACTGCCGGGTCGCCTATTTCGCAACGAGACGGTCAGCCGGCAAAGATGTTTGGGACGATAGCAGTTCGGGTACAGCGCAAAAAGACCGCGATGCCTATGATCTGATCATGCGCGACAAAGAACGGCTATTGTCTTTCGACGAACAGGTGTCATTCATCTTTTCGCATTCCGCCTTGAATGAGGGTTGGGATAACCCAAACGTTTTCCAGATATGCACCCTGCGCGACGTGCACGCGCCTATCGCTCGACGCCAGCAGATCGGCCGCGGCGTCCGTTTACCCGTGAATCAAGACGGCGAGCGTGTACAGGATGAGCATGTCAATGTTCTCACTGTGATTGCAAACGAGAATTTCTCTGCGTTCGTACGGGCTTATCAGCAGGAACTGGATCTAGTCTATGGCAGCCGCGACGCGGCGCCCATGCCGCGCAACAGACGGGAACGGACTACAATTCTGCGCACAAAAGCATTCGACTTGTGTCCTGACTTCAAAATCCTGTGGGACAAGATTAAGGAAAAAACGCGATACTCGGTCAAAGTAAGCACGGAGCGGGTCATACAGGATGTTGTCGCTAGGTTGGCGTCAGACCCCCCGATCACTGCACCACAGATTGCTGTCCGTACGCATGGTCTTCAATTTACTGATGACCACCTGCTGCAAGGGAGTCTCGTCGCTGCTCAAAGCACGGCAATCCAACGAAGTCTAGACCTGCCCGACATCACGCGCCGCATCGCCAATTTGCTAGCGTCTAAACAACCTCCTGTTTCGCTAAGCCGTAGTACCATTCTGGAGATTGTCCGGCGGTCCAGGCGCTTTAAAGAATGTATGATCAACCCTCATGCCTTCGCCACCTTGGTGGCCGCCGCCATCACAGATAAGTTGTCGGGTCATCTTGTGGATGGTATCAAATATAAGCGTATTAACCAGTGGTATGAAATGACGCGCTTTGAGACGGAGTTCGATCGCTGGAAGGACTTGCTCGTCCCGTCCACTAAATCCATTTACGACCATACCGAATTTGATTCAGATATAGAGTCAAAATTTGTCGAAGACATGGAAGCGCGGCGGGATGTTCGACTATATTTCAAATTGCCTAGATGGTTTAAAGTGCCAACGCCTGTGGGTGATTACAATCCCGACTGGGCTATCGTGATGGATGGCAGCGGTGGACAAGGCTCCGAAAAGCTCTATCTTGTGCGCGAGACAAAAGGTAGGGTAGACGACTTACGCCCTTCTGAGCGACACAAGATCGACTATGGCCGAGCACATTTCACAGAGGCACTTGGCGTGGACTATCGTGAAGTTACACAGGCAAGCGAACTCCCCTAAACCCCCAATACGCCTTGATGGGAACTGGGTTTATTCGAATCTACGGAGCCATTCTTCACGGGGCTCGAAGGCCACTCGGACAGCGGCCCGGATGATGATATCCAAATACATACGGGCGGCCTCTTCCGGAGAATAGTCATCAAGGTTGTCCCGGTACCATTCCAGAAACGCATCCGTCGAGGCGAGGATGTGGTTGATGGCCATATCCTTCAGTTGGGGATCCGTATCCAGCGGCTGGTAGCGCTCCAACACCAATTGCGTAATGGCGTCTCTAAACACTTGCCGTGGTGGGCTGTTGAGGGGCAAGTTGAGGTACAGACGAAGTTGTTTGGGGTGGTCGCGGAGATATTGGAAACACACTATCGCTTCCTCGAGTTCTGATCGTGCGGAAAGCATCCTCTTGATGAGATTTCGCATAATTTCTGACATCACGTACTTCAAGAGGTTGTCTTTGTCGAGGAAATGGCGATAAAAAGTGGATTTGCTGATGCCGGCCTTAATGACAAGATCGCTGACTTGGACCAGCTCGTATCCGATACTGCTGACCATATCAATGAGGGTATCCGACAATAGTTTGAGGGTGCGTTTGATGCGGGGATCCTTGGTTGACATGGTTCATAACACTCCGGAGACGTGTCGCCAGGGCACAGCGAAACTCAATGGAATTTGCCAGAAGCGCGTTGTCTGCCCATCGGGGCAGGCGCTCAAACAGGCGGAATCATCTGATGAATATCTGATCTGACTCCAATACGACATGCAGGTATCCGTCACTCTTCCATATCTCCAGCGCCTTGCTGGACACAACACTCAAGGTTTGGAGGGTGCTTCACGCTTCCCGTCGACCGGATGTTCCAGGCGTCCACGGAATCAAGCGTAGCGCGATTTCCATCTGAACACGAGGTAGCGCGGTCAAACGATTCACCGCACTGCACCTTCGACCTTGGATGGGAATGAGATGGTGTCGTTCTGTGTAGTTCTACCTCACCACCTTGAGTGTCGCATCCGAGTTCTACTGCACTACAACAAAAAGCACTTTAACATATTGTGTTCTCATCCCGGTCTATACCCATAGAAATAGGACATACTCCTCAGTTAAGTCCCCTATAGAACAGTATCATCCAGTGAGTCCTAAGAGTCTGATTTCATCCAATTCTCGTTTGTAATAGGTATAGACTGATACGAAACCACCACCTTCAGTGGCCGTACAGGAAGATCGTCGGCGTCATCCCCCAGATAGCGACGCAGGCGGCGCGGAAACGGATGGCAGTGGGTAACTGTGCCTAAGCAAGCCGATCAATGGGCACAAATGCCGCGAATTAAGGCACGGAACGGTCAATTTCTATGCAACATGAAAGAGTGTCGTATCTGGTAGGTGAGGCAGGAAATGAATTTCCCTTCACTTTAATGCTTTGCCTCCTCTCTAACTCTTAACTTAATACGGCGCCGGTTCATATAGAAATTGACCGTTCCGTGCCTTAATTCATGGTTAGGTTAGAGAAAGAGTGTTGCTTAGACTTGCGAATAGAAGATTCTTGAAAAGCATAATTAATTTCGGTAATCACATACTTAACACATAAGAATTGGAGATGGCATCTTGCCTCATGGTTCTGCAGGGTTGGACTCAGCGGGATTTGAACCCCCAGACACTGACCCCCAAGCGGGTATAGAGCGCGACATCCTGACTATAGTCAGATTGACGACTAAATAGAGGAGGAAGGATGATTGAAGAGAGTATACCCCTAGGAGAACAAAGGAGCGACCGTGGACAGGGCGAGCGTGGTCATGGAGAGAATGAAACTACGAGGCGGTTCGAGGAATTTGCTAATGCGCAAGCAGAACGACACGACTGTACTCGGCAGAGGCTGGACGAGCTGCAGACATCTATTAAGGCAATCAGTCATGGACTTGATGCAAAGTTTTGTGAACTCAGAGCAGAATTCGGCGAACTCAAATTAGAATTTGGTAATCTCAGAGCAGAATTCGGTGAACTCAAATCAGAGATGGAGGGAAAGTTTGCCGCTCAGGATAAGAAGTTAGACCAGGTACTAGCCTTGCTACAAAATAAGTGATACATGGAAAAACCGACGAAAAAAGAGAAACAAAAAGAGGTAGCAAACAAATGTAAAGATAGCACTCTTTGCACGATCATCGTTTTGTACTCGATATCAACAAATTTATTTAGGGAATTATATCGGATAGTGCCATTGGATATTATAGGGGATTATGATGCGAGAAAAGGAAATGAGAAAGTATTTACTGTTCATCGCTCTGTTCATTCTGATGCTGCTGGTTATTCCGACAGCAGCGCAACAGGAAGAGTTCACGGGTAACATCTGTTATGAAAAAGGGGATTGCGGTGATGGTTCCACGCCAGAAAGCCAGTGGGCCTGGAACTGTGGCTGGTACGCCGCCGCGAGGAGGGCTGGCGTCATCAGCGGCATTCCGGAAACCTGCTACGGCTTTGGCAGTGAGGCGATAAGTCCGACGATAGGTCCGACAATGACGATTAGGACCAGTTCTGAGTCCTACTACTACAATCACAAACTAGAGAACTGGCAGGATTGCGAGGAAAAAGCTTGTGAGAATACCCCCCATACAAGAGCCTGGTTGCAAAAGCGGTGGGATGATGGGCATACGGATATTCACTGTATTCAGTATCCCAAGTGGCATGCCATAAGCCAACACCAGTGCTGAAATCCTGCACCGTATTGTGAGTACGGTGCGATAAGCCGCTCTGCCACGCCTCCTTTTGACGGGAAACGGCGGAATCGAACCGCTTTTCTAGATATGATTTATGGCACTATCCGATATAATTCCCATTAATTTCTTGATTTTCCTGCATGGCGATTCGAACCTTTCGCCAGAGCACGCCGGATTCGCTTGCCACGTCGCGTACGCGCCACCCACTATCCAATTCAAGAGACTGAGTCAGTGATGACAACGGGCAACGGCTCCAACCCACATTCAAGCGGTCACTCGCGCCGCGTCACAAGATGGGGTCACTCATTCATGGGTGACTCAGGGCCCAACCCTACACCCCCAAATACGCCTCGATGATCGCCTCGTCTTCGCGCAGTTCGGCGGCGGCGCCGGCGTGCGTGATGTAGCCCGATTGCAGCACATAGCCGCGGTCGGCGATATTCAACGCGTATAAGGCGTTTTGCTCAACCAGCAAGATGGTTGTGTTGTTCTCGCGGTTCAACGTTTCGATGACGCTGAAAATCTGCTGGACGAGCATCGGCGCCGGGCCCAGGCTGGGCTCATCCATCAGCAGGACGCGCGGCGGGGCCATCAAGGCGCGGCCGATGGCCAACATCTGCTGCTCGCCGCCAGAGAGCGTGCCGCCATACTGGCCCGTGCGCTCTTTGAGGCGCGGGAAGAGCGTGAAGACGTGTTCCATATCCGCGGCGATGCCCGCTTCGTCGGTGCGAGTGAACGCGCCCATCTGCAGATTTTCCAACACCGTGAGGCGGCCGAAGATCTTGCGCCCCTCGGGCACCTGAATCACGCCGCGCTTGACGATGTCATGGGCGCGCAGGCGCGTGATTACCTCGCCACCGAGGGAGATGCGCCCGCGGGAGGCCGGGGTGATCCCGGAGATGGTGTTCAGCGTCGTCGTCTTGCCGGCGCCGTTGCCGCCGATGAGGGTGACGATTTCCCCCTCGCGCACCTCGAGCGAGATGCCCTTCACCGCCAGGATTTGCCCATAGGCGGTGTGGATATCCTCGACGCGGAGGAGCGGTGGGGCCGGGGCCGAACCGTTCGTGGGATGTTCGTTTTCAGGCATCGTCGGTCTTTACTGTATCAACGTTCTCATCATCCTCCGGGGCGACGCCGAGGTAGGCTTCGATGACCCGCGGGTCGCGCTGGACTTCGCGCGGGCTGCCCTCGGCGATCTTCGCGCCATAATCAAGCACGGCGATCTGCTCGGAAACGCCCATGACCAGCTTCATATCGTGCTCAATGAGGAAGACGGCGACGTCCCGCTCTTCGGGGAGGCGGCGGATCAAGGACATCATCTCCTCAGTTTCGTGCGGGTTCATGCCGGCAGCGGGCTCATCGAGCATCAGCAGCTCCGGCCGCGAGGCGAGGGCGCGGGCGATCTCCAGGCGCCGTTGGGAGCCATAGGGGAGGCTGCTGGCGATCTCATCGCCGAGGCCCGTGAGGCCCACAAAATCCAGCAATTCCAGCGCTTCCTGGAGCGCGGATTCCTCCGCGGCTTCGGCATCCTCGCCACGGCGCAAGGCGCGCAGCGCTTCGTCCTGCAGGCGCGGGTGCAT
>JAPOOU010000115.1 GCA_026713245.1 Chloroflexota bacterium | reverse complement strand
GCGGACTGTAAATTCGCTGGCGAGAGCCTACACTGGTTCGAATCCAGTCCGGCCCACTATTGTTCAAACCGCTTTACAGGTATCGACAGGGCATACCTTGTGCAACGAATACGCGATTGCACGCCTCCGTAGCTCAGGGGTAGAGCGCTCCCTTGGTAAGGGCGAGGTCATGAGTTCAAATCTCATCGGAGGCTCTTGCGGGCAACAAGGAGCAGCGGCAAATAGCAAATCGCTTCCCTCTTTGTGGTGTACTTCCCGTCCGCGAGGCCGGGCTCAGAGGGGGCATAGGGAGTGTGGATTGGGGTGAAATGACATGGCGAAAAAGGGACAGCGCATTGTCGTAAAGATGCGCAGCACCGAGAGCGGTCACATTTATATCACCGAGAAGAGCCGTCGGAATACGCAGGGGCGTCTAGAATTGCGCAAGTACGATCCCTATTTGCGCCGGCATGTGATCTATCGGGAAACCAAGTAGCTTTTAGCTGCGTATTAATGTATAGTTGGCTGGCTTAGAAAGCGAATCATAGGGGTATAGCTCAGTTGGTAGAGCGACGGTCTCCAAAACCGTAGGTCGAGAGTTCGAGTCTTTCTGCCCCTGACGAGATCCTTAAACACCGTCCGCCGAGACGGTGTTTATTCATCGGCAAGCGCCGAAAAGAGTTAGCGAGGAGGCCGGAACTATGGCAGCAGAGGATACCGCGGACAAGAGCGAGGGCGCAATCACCGAGCGGAAGGGTACCGCGACCCCGGGTCGCCGGTCGCGCAAGATCAAGAAGGGCAAGCCCGAGCCGCAGGGCAATACGATGACGCGTCCGATCTTCCAGATTGTAGACTATTTTGCCAATGTCCGGTCGGAGTTGAACAAGGTTGCCTGGCCCAACCGCGAAGACACGCGGCGCTTGACGATACTTTGCATCAACGTCACGATTGCCTCCGCCATATTTCTGGGCATTTTGGCTGTGATCTGGTCCGAATTCATGCGCATCGGACTTAACCCGGGTTATGCCTGGATGCTGCTGGCCGTGATTGTGGCTATGGTTGGCTTCGCCTTGTTTATGATCCGCCGCGGCTCGATTTAGGCAATTGATTGTCGCTAGTCTCTGGTTCGTGTTATCCGTAGGGCGGAAGAGCAATCCTTCGCCGATTGAAGGCAGGTAGTCCAGCCCATAGTTCCAACGGGCGAGCAGGTTTATTGAAGAAGAGTATTATGAGCGAACAACCGAAAGACATACAGCAGGCGACCGACTATGATCCGAATCCGGTCTATATGGACGATGCGACGGTGCCGGAAGAAGACGTCGATGGGCTAAACATCGTACTCGACGATGGGGGCGAAGAGGACATATCGGAACGCAATTGGTTTTTCATCCACTGCTATTCCGGCTATGAAAAGAAAGTCGAACACGCCTTGCGCCAGCGCATTGACAGCATGGGCATGCAAGATCAGATCTACGATGTGCTTATCCCCACTGAAGATGAAATCGAGGTCAAGGACGGCAAACGCCGCACTGTGGAGAAACGCGTCTTCCCCGGTTATGTCATGGTTCAGATGCACTGGTACAAATACTCATTTGAAATAGAAGGGCTGCGCAAGAAGACTCAAATTGTCTGGAATAAGCAAAGCGAAGGTATTGCGAATCCTGTACCTGAGGAGATAGATTCTCTAGTATATGACCGGAGACTTGGTAAAGTCATCATCAAGCTGTCGGATGAAGCTGCGGACTCATATAAAGAAAAACCGCTTTCTCACGTCGTATTCAATGGTGTCGAATACAGGTTGACGGAGGTTCAAAGCGACGACTTACCTGTTTTTGAAACCTCCGATAAGGTGCCGAATCCTTTCGGAGATGACAATAAAAACACTTTTAAGTTCAAATTCATGGGCAATTATCTTGAATACAAAGGTCGGCTCAATGAAGACGCGTGGTATGCGGTACGCAATACGCCGGGCGTGGTTGGCTTTGTCGGTGGCGAGAATCAGCCGACGCCGCTGCGCGAAGAAGAGGTCAAGCGCATTGTGGCACGGATGGATTCCGAAGACATGGTGGTCAAGGTCGATTTCAAGATCGGCGAGCGCGTGCGCATCGTCGGCGGACCGTTCAATGATTTTCCCGGCACCGTGGCGTCGATCGATTCCGGGCGCGAGAAAGTGCGCGTCATGGTTGATTTCTTCGGTCGCGAAACCGCTGTTGTGCTCAGCTTCATGGAAGTGGAACGCATGTAAGTCGCGCGCCGTATCAGGCGTCGCAGGCGGCTTTGCGCGGTCTAAGGCAGAACTTTTAAGAGAATGAGGTAACGGACATGGCAAAAAAGGTCAAGGCAATCGTCAAGCTGCAGATTCCCGCTGGCAAAGCCAACCCCGCGCCGCCGATCGGACCGGCGCTGGCGCAGCACGGCATCAACTTGATGCAGTTCTGCAAGGAATACAACGGACGCACTTCCAACCGCATGGGCGATATCATACCGGCGGAGATCACAGTCTTTGCGGATGGTTCTTTTAAGTTTGCGCTGAAAAGCCCGCCCACGTCGTTCTTGATCAAGAAGGCGGCCGGTCTGCAGAAGGCGGCTTCCAACCCGGCCACCGAGACTGTCGCAGTCTTGAACCGCGACCAGCTGAGGGAAATTGCGCAGGTCAAGATGACCGATATGAACGCCATTGATATTGAAGGCGCCATGCGCCAGGTCGAAGGCACCGCGCGACAGATGGGTATCAAGGTCGCCGAATGACCACGACAGTAAAGTGGTGTTGGTCCGATAACAAATTTGCGAGTCATTTTTGAAATTGTGGGAGGGCAGAGGCCCGCTAACCACGAGGAGAAGAGATCATGGGCAAGAGATACAAGACAGCGGCGGCGGCATTCGATCGCGGGAGAAATTATCCGATGGAAGAAGCCCTGCGCATCGTCAAGAGCAACGCCACTGCCAAGTTTGACGAGACAATCGAAATCCATCTGCGTCTGGGAATCGATCCGCGACACAGCGATCAGCAAGTGCGTACCACGGTGATGCTGCCGCATGGCACGGGCAAGAGCGTACGGATCCTGGCTTTCGTGGATGAAAGCGAGGCGGACGCGACGCTGGCGGCGGGAGCGGATATCATTGGAACCGATGAAGTGATCAACAAGATACGAAACGACGGCTGGCTGGAATTTGACGCCACGATCGCCACACCGCCGATGATGCGCAAGGTCGGTCAAATCGCGCGTATTTTGGGCCCGCGCGGTCTGATGCCTAATCCCAAAGCGGGAACAGTCGTGCCAGCCGATGACTTGCCGCGCGTGATAAACGAGCTAAAGGCAGGACGAGTCGAGTTCCGTAATGATAAAACCGGCAATTTGCACGTGCCTGTTGGCAAAGCCAGCTTCTCGCATGAACAACTGCAGGAGAATCTGCAGGCCGTTGTGGATACGATCCGAAATGCTAAACCGGAATCGCAAAAAGGCAGCTTTGTGCGTCGATTGGTGCTGACTTCAACGATGGGACCTGGCGTCCGCGTCGACGGCACTATCTAGGCAATACAGACCGAGGTTAAATACTCGTCGGCGCATGCGACGTCGTCAGTTCGGGCGAGCCAATGGCTCGCCCTTGCCTTTTGCATCGGCGCCTGATGCAGCGTGTCAGTCTTTGAGGCGCTCGAAATAATGCTTGCGGAATCTGGCGACTTTCGGCGCGATGACGTAGGCGCAATAACCCTGTGCCGGATTGTTGGCGAAGTAGTTCTGGTGGTAGTGCTCGGCTACCCAGAATGTGCTTGCCGGCGTGACCTCGGTCACAATTTCCTTCGGATAAAGCCCCTCCGCTTCCAGGCGCTTGATCGTATCCTCAGCGATTTGGCGTTGCTCTTCCGAGTGATGCCAGATGCCCGAGCGATACTGCGGTCCGCGGTCGTTTCCTTGTCGGTTTAGCGTGGTGGGATCGTGGATGGTGAAAAAGATGTTCAGCAGGTCTTGGAAACTAATGATCTCGTTGTCAAATGTGACGTTGACAACTTCGGCATGGCCAGTGGTCTTGCCGCAGACCTGCTCGTAAGTTGGATTGTTAACATGGCCGCCCATGTAACCGGATATAGCAGATTCAACGCCGGTCAACTGACTGTAGACGGCTTCCACGCACCAAAAGCAGCCGCCGCCCAAGGTCGCTAATTCCTTACCCATGATTCTTGTCCTTCCGTCCCGTTGATCTTGCTTACAGTATGGACGTCGATTATTGCTGAATTCCTACGGCGACGTTAATTCTTCGTCAGAGCCGCTCGGCGGCGGCGAAAAGTCTGCCCCGCCCGCGCGCATGGAGCCCGCGTGTTGAATGTGCGTCGTGGTTTACATAAACGGTACATCGCCGCTCTCATGAATGGTCCGGGTCACGCCGGCCCATTCCGACAGCGTTAGCGTCTCGGCGCGACGCTGCGGATCAATACCGGCGGCGCGCAGCAGTTCGCTTGCCCGCGCCGACTTAATACCCAGTCCACCCGACAGCGCGTTCTTAAGTTGTTTGCGCTTCATACTAAACCCGGCCTTGACCACGCGAAAGAATATTTTGATGGAAGGTATGGCGACGGGGGCGCTCTTATGCGTATCGATGCGCACGATGGCGCTGTGGATGTTGGGGCGCGGCCAAAAGACAGCCGGGCTCAACTTGCCGACAATCTGCGGGGCGCCATAATACTGAAGCGCGACCGCAAGCAGATTCATCACGCCATCGCCGGCAACGATTCGTTCCGCTACCTCGTATTGCATCGTCAGTACCAATCGCTGCGGCGGCAGATCGGCTTCGAGGAAGTGCCAGAGAATGGCGCTGCTGATATAGTATGGCACGTTGGCGACCACGATATATTCTTGATTGCCCATCATCGTGTTGATGTCGGTCTTGAGCACGTCATCGAAAACGAGATAGACATTGGACACGTCGTCGAAGCGATCTTCGAGTACAGGTTGCAGCCGTTGATCTACTTCGATGGCGAAGACCTCGCGGGAACGTTCCGCCAGCTTCTCCGTGAGAGAGCCGGTACCTGCCCCGACTTCCACCACCGCGTCGGCGGCTGTCAGGTCCGCGGAATCGACGATCTTGTCCAGGGCCTGAGGGTCGTGCATGAAGTTCTGCCCCAGGCTCTTTTTGGGGAAGAGATCGTAGCTTTCGAGAAGTGTTTTGGGATTGGATACCATCGCGCCTCGCTCATACTAGCGCACCGGTAAGAAATCACAGCCGCCCGGCAGCGAGAATGTCACGGGAATGTCGCGCTCACGCCTTATGATAAACCCGCTTTATGCACGAGCGAATAGGAATATTGTACAGGTATCAGGGCTTGGAATAGGCAACCGGGCGTACGCCGCGCCTATCATTCCTCCAGCGCCATATCGACGAAGTAAGTGGGGCTCCCAAGCAGACGATGGATGGGACACTTTCCGGCGATATCGTAAAGGCGCTTCCGCTGCTTGTCGTCCAGATCACCGTGGAATACCAAAGCCTTTCGCACCTCATGTACGTAAAGGTCTTCGCCGTCGTGCGCTGGATAATCAGAACCCTTGAAGCGCTCGTAATCGACCGACACTTCTACCGTTTGCAGGTCCCAGCCCTTGCGCTCGGCGTACATTTTGCAAGTGATTGCCATGCACGAGCCTAGCGCGCCAAGCATCATTTCACCGGGAGTAGGAGCCGTATCAGTGCCGCCGTCTTCGGCCGGTTCGTCGATATGCCATTCGTGACCACGGACATTGATTGTGGTTCTAGTGTCATCGCGCAGTGTGATTTCGACGGGCATATTGAACTCCAAAGGTTATTTGTCGGCTCTTGATTGGCGAGTCCGGCGCCATGTAATGTCGCGCTCGAGAATATGACCAATCTCCAGCCCAAAACCAGGCATTATCTCTTCCGCGCTCAGTTTGTCGCCCACACCATTAAATTCGGAAGTTACACCTATTACTTTCGCTTGCCCAAGTATAACACAGCCCTTCGGCGGGTAATCGGCGAACAGGATTCGGGTATGTCGCGTTCACACAGAATAGCGAGCGTTCTCCTTGAAAGAGCAAGGAGATATAGCAGGAAAGAGGCGCAGGAAGTGTCATTGAAAGCGGAGTTACGGCTTAGATTGAATATCCAGTCGGCGGGACGGCAAGGACGAACATCACCGATAGCGCGGCGATCAGCAGTGGCAGCAGGAGCACAACCGCCAGGATGCGCTTTTCATCTTTCAAGTGCATATAGAACCAGATCACCAGGCTAGACTTGACAATCGCTATCCCCAGAAGCAGGATCGCCTTGATCGCGGTAAGCGCAGATGCGGCGCTGGGCGCGTCGTGGATCGCGCTTTTGAGGAATTCGGCGCTGAGGACTTCGATCACAGTCAAGATGGCCAATCCGCCGAAGACAATAGTGTATATGCCGCCTTCCACTGTGATGTCGCGACCGAGCAGCGTGACGGTGTTGCTGTGGTGTCCGTGATCGTCCTGTGTCATTTCATGGGAAGCTTCAATCATGTTGTGTTACGCTCCTAGCCGCTCGGCGGCAGCGAAAAAGTCTGCCGCGCTCTAAAGCAAGATCTCATACCAGATAAATCAAGGTGAACAGCATAATCCAGACCACGTCGACAAAGTGCCAGTAAAGGCCGAACATCTCGATGCCGATCGGGTTGTGATCGTAACGTCCCTTGGCGCCGCGCCGCATCACCTCCAGCGCCCAAAGGACGCCGACAAGGACGTGCGCGCCGTGGAAGAAGGTCGGGGCATAAAAGCGCATGCCAAAAGTCTGCCACTGCGATTCGATGTCGTAGCCCAGCGTGATGCCCAGGTGCGCCAGTTCGCTGTATTCGATGTATTGGCCGGCCAGGAATACCGCGCCGCCCAAAGCTGTCGCGCCGATCCAGCGCAGCATACCCTGGCGATTGCCCCCCTGCATGGCCCGCAAGCCCATCACCATAAAGAAGCTGCTGGCGAGCAAGACGAAGGTATTGGCGGTAACCAAGCCTACGCCGAGCTTTGAATGCGCCAATTCCACGACATCCGGCTCGTTGATGCGGAAAAGTACATAGCCGACAATCATCATTGAGAAAATGACTATTTCGGATGCCAGATAAAGCCACATACCGAGCTTCATATTCTCGTTATGTTCTTCGGCGCTCATGTGGCCGTGATCGTCGTGGGCCGGGGCACTCAGTTGGCTAGCGGTCAGTTCTGCCATGCTCTGTCACTCACCTTATTTCTCGTAACCGATGGCGCGCGGGATGGCGCGAATCACGCCCGCGACGCCGCCGGCGATCTTGCCCATTTCCCGCACGGGTAGTATCTGTGTTCGGTCGCCATCTGTTGGATCAACTTCTTGCGCCTGCGTGATGCCGCGATGCGTCATATAGAAGAATAGCGCGATCCCGCCGGCTGCCAGCGCCAGGGAGATGAAAATGATGAAGATAAACCCGAGCAGAACTGTGAACTGGCTGGCGCCTGCAATGGTCTGGTTTGAAAATTGATCGGGTGGCAAGAGCAAGCCCAGGATATCTTGAATGGGAATGACGAAGTCGCCAAATCCGTTGGCGGCTGCATCGGCGTTGGGTTCCGTGGCCGTCTGCAAGCGCAGACCATGCGGGAAAAGCGCGAAGGCGAACAAGACGATGGTGCTGACCACCGAAATCGTTAGCACCAGGAAGAGTTGGCCGGCGTAAAAGGCCATGGTCTGCCACAAGCAGGACAGGCTCATCAAGACCGCGCCCAGCGTGCCGGGGATGCCAGCAATAGCGCCCAGAAAGAAGCGCCAGCCGCCGAAGATCGCCAGCCAGATCAAGAACCAGACGACATTGATGATCCAGCGGATCAGCAGCAGCCCCAGGTTCAAATACGGGAATTGCGTGGGCTTTGGCGCGTCATTGATGATTAGCCAGGCGAGGTCCCAGAGCCACTTGCCCAGCCGAAAGACGGGGCCGCCGGTGTTTAGCGCGAATTCGTTTTCCGGCGCTGATTCTTCTTCTTCGTGGGCGCCGTCGCCATGTTCGCTCATCTTGGGGTCGAAGGCGCCAACGCCCCACATGAACGCGAACATGGACGCGAATGCCGCCAAAACCAGCCCGACTTGCGCGCCTTCGCTGGTATCCGCATTCATCCAGACCGGATCCATGTCTTGTAGACTGCGAATGCCATAGACAATCACCAGCGACAAGACGAATACGGCGATCATGTAAGGTATGGCCCGTGCGAGGCCGGGTTTGTCCATGAATTGCTACTCCCTAGTAACGATGGCCTTTGCTAAGCACAAGTCTTTCATTAAAACACCTGTTCCGGCGAGACTTTCAGCGTATCCAATAGAGCACCACGTAAAAGAGCATCCAGGCGAAAGAGACAAAATACCATAACTTGGCCGCGCCTTCTACCGCCCAGGAATCGTGTTCGTCACTACTGTATTTGCCCTGGGTTGCCCCCTGGTAAACGCGACACATGATTGCGAGTATCGCCAAGGCATGCACAAAGTGAAATCCCGTCATCAAGCGAAAAGTATTGCCATATTGTGTCGCCATCGCGGCGTCGGACACGTTCAGAAACTCATAGACGATGATCGCCATAAACAAGATGCCCAGCGCAATCGCCAGCCGCCACTTGACAATGAACGCGCTGGCGATCCCGCTTCGCAAGGCTTTCAGCGCTTGTACGACTATCACTGAACTTAGGAGCAAAGCCAAGGTGGCGACGCTGGGCAAGATCAGGTCGAAAGGCGGGACGCCGGCTGGCGGCCACTGCGAATAGTTGAAGCGCAGTTGCCAGTTGACGACGATCAAAGCGACAAAGGCCATGATCCAACTGACCTGGAAGATGTTCATGCCAAGCCGGTTATTCTTCAGGCGAATCGCGGCAGCTCGCTGATCGCCGATCTTTTGTTTCTCAGCCCGCTCGATGTAGGTCGTCATGTTCAACTCGATAGACTCCGCAACTTGCGCGAATCTCACAAGCGCCAAATCGCGCCTAGTTGGCACCGGAAGGCGCTGGTTCGCGCCGGTCAAATGCCATATCGACCGCGTCAATGTAAGCCGATGCCGCTTTCGTGCCGTAGCCGTAGGGATCTTCGTAAGGAATAGGATCGTCATGGAAGTTGGTTGGCGGCGGCGGCGAGGTCGTGGCCCACTCCAGGGTCAAGGCGCGCCAGGGATTGGCGCCGGCGATCGGTCCACGGAAGTAGCTGCGAACAATGTTGTAAAGGACGATAAAGGTCGAGAATCCCAAGACAAATGCCGCAAGGCTGATCAGCCTGTTGAAGTCGGTGAAAGCGGGATCGTAGACAGCGACGCGGCGTGGCATGCCCAGCATGCCGACGATGTGCATGGGGAAAAAGGTAATCAGGAAGCCCAAATAGGTGAAGACGAAATGAATCCTGCCCAGCGTTTCGTCCATCATGCGGCCGGTGATCTTGGGGAACCAATGATAGAGCGCCGCATAGATGGCGAAGACGCTGCCCCCGAAGAGCACAAAGTGGAAGTGGCTGACGACGAAGTAGGTATCGTGAACGTGGATGTCAAATGGCAGCGCCGCCAGCATGACGCCGGTGATGCCGCCGATGACAAACATCGACAAAAAGCCGAGCGCGAAGAGCATGGCGCTGGTGAAGCGGATCTTGCCGCCCCAGATCGTGCCCAGCCAACTGAACATCTTGATGCCGGTGGGCACGGCGATGATCATGGTGGTGATCATAAAAGGAATGCGCAGCTCCGGTTGCAGGCTTGTGAACATGTGGTGGGCCCATACGGTGAAGCCGACAATCGCAATGGCCATACTGGAAAGCCCGACCATACGATAACCGAAAACGGGCTTGCGACTGTGGATCGAAAGCACCTCGGACAGCACGCCCATGCCCGGCAAAACCATGATGTACACAGCCGGATGGCTGTAGAACCAGAAAATATTCTGCCAGAGCAGGACATCCCCGCCGCCGGAGGCGTCAAAAAATGTGGTGCCTGTCATGCGATCGAGCAGCAGCAGTGTCAAGGCGCCGGCCAGAAAGGGCGTCGCCATCACGGCGATGATGCTCGTCGCCAGCACCGCCCAACAGAGCAGCGGCATGCGCCAGATGGTCATCTCCGGCGGACGCATGTTAAGAATGGTGACGATGAAGTTGATCGAACCCAGAATCGACGACAGCCCCAGCAAGTGCGCGCCCAGCGCCCAAAGTGTTTGACCGTCGCCGCTGAAAAGCGTCGACAGCGGCGGATAGGAGGTCCAGCCCGCTTCGGCGGGGCTGACGAAGTAACCGAGCAGCATGACGACGCCCGCCGGCGGAATCAGCCAGAATGCGAAGGCATTCAGCCAGGGGAAGGCCATGTCTTTTGCGCCGAGCTGCAGTGGCACGACGAAATTGCCGTAGGCCGCCCACATGGGAATGATGAAGAGGAAGATCATGATGGTGCCGTGCATGGTGAAGAGGCTATTATAGGCCGCGCCCGATACCATAAGGTCCAGTTCGGGCGTCCAAAGTTCCAGCCGGATGCCCATTGCTAACGCGCCACCGATAATGAAGAAGAACAGGGAAGTAACGCCGTATTGTACGCCGATGATCTTGTGATCAACGCTCCAGCGCAGGTATTCGCTTAGCGCGGGGCGCCTAACCGCTTCGATCTCTTGTCTAGCTTGTGCCCCCCCGAGGGGTACGGCAATTGTCGCCATTGTCTCGCCTCTTCACTCAGCGTCAATTATGCTGTGCTGCTGCATTCTCTGCTATCGTTCTCGTCTCGACGCTATGCGGAATCGTCTTGTGTATTCGATTCTCCCGCTTCGCCAACTGCTTCTGTGTCCGATGTCCCGTTGTCCATTGCGGCGGCGGCGTCCATACCAAAGGTGATATCGACTTCCATGTCGAAGACGGTCATGATCGCGTCCGGAATAGCGGTAATACTATTTTCCATATCGCAGTCGGATTGCTCACCCTGCGTACAAAGGTAGGCCACAATTGAATAGAGTTGTTCGGGTGTCATCACGTTTAGCGGGTCGACCACGTCTGGTCCAAAAGCCGCCATTTGCTGGTCATAACCCGGCACCCTGAACGCGCCGGAATTCCAGATCGACATGGCGATGTATTCTTCCGCTGATTGGCCCGGCACGCGTTCCCCGGCCCGATCGGCGATGCCGTTCAAGGGAGGACCGGTGAGGCCCGTCCAGCCCAGGCTGTCGAGCACATGACAACTGTTGCAGATATAGTTCTGGATTTCAATTTCTCCGCGCAGCACGGGATCGGCCGGGGGATTGAGAATCGCGTGGATCGCCGGCTCAAAGAATCGTTCCAGGAACTGTGCCTCGTCTTCATATACGACAACCGCGCCGCGCATGCGTCCATGGCCGTCGCCGCAGAGTTCGGCGCAGACGATGGGATACTCTGCCGGATATTCAACTCCCTCGATGCGAACCGGCGTGAAGCGCAGTTCGGTGGGCCGTCCCCCTTGCCTGGGGTCTCCCGGCAGCAAATCCTGCTTTACGCGCATCGCCGGCACCCAATATGAATGGATGACGTCTTGCGTCTGCAATATAAGGTCGACGTTCTGACCAATGTAGGTGTGCAAGTTGGCGCCGCTATTGATGATGATGGGATCGCCATTCGGCGTCAGGCGTCCGGTTTCGTAAGTATGCGTCCAGGCATAGCGCGCGCCTGTCACGTAAATCGGAATGGAAGTGCCATTAACCATATTGACGTTGGCTTTGGGCGCGGAATTCTGGCTCCAGACATTGAAGCTGATGACCGCCAGAAAGACGACCACCAGGGCCGGGATAACTGTCCAGACGACTTCCAGCACCATGTTTCCGTGATTAGCAGGGCCGTCACTCGTATCGTCGCCGCGCGCGCGGAACGCGATCACCGAGATCAGCAACATGCCCTGGATCAAGAAGAATACGATACCGCCAACAATCATCAAGATGTAGAAAAGCTCGTCCACGCTCTTGGATTCCGCCGACGCTTGCGGCGGAAATATGCCCGGAATGAAAGTGGTAAACCAGTTGATGCCGACGACGCTAACCAGCAGATAAACCGCGGCAACGACAATCGTTGTCGGACTTATCGATGGTCTATTTCCATAGTTGTTGGCCATAGCGATTTTCCACCTGATTTTCGCAGCTTGGATCACGCGTCGACGCGCTTTCCAAGAGTCGCGGATATCAACCTTTGCGAGCGCACCATGACAGACGCCACAAAGGTCTTCCTGCGTCGGTCACAAGCGCTTGTTTAATTTTTCACAATTCTACCGAAAAGGTTGCCGCATTACAAGCATGTTCAGCGCAGTTTGTCTCGGTTTCGCTGGCGGCTGCGTCGTGAGGATTGTATGTCTCCCGAGCTGAGTTATATCGGCAGCGGAGGCGCTGGCGAACGCGCGTATCGCGGCCTCGGCGCCATTGTAGCTTGAGCATGACGGGGGATCGTGTATTATTGGGCTGTGATGCAAAAGCCTGACCGAAAAGATATCTTGTCGTCAGCAAGGGCGCATTCTGTCCTTGCGAAGCTGATCAATCTGGTCCT
The DNA here is from genome assembly GCA_026713245.1 of Chloroflexota bacterium. GTDB lineage: Bacteria > Chloroflexota > Anaerolineae > Aggregatilineales > Phototrophicaceae > UBA6055. The sequence continues at coordinate 47,712 of JAPOOU010000115.1, read as the reverse complement.
GCTTTTGCTAACGGCGGTCACGACGTTCTTCTGTTTCTTCGCCATACAGGAATTGTTGCTTACGGCTGCCGCATACCTCATCTACCACGGCATGGACAGTTCAGTGCGCCAGCGCTATGCGCTGGTTACCGCGCGTAACGCCTGGCTGATCGGCGGAGGCGCGCTTCTGGTCGGCCTAACCATTGGCGGTTTCGATTACTTTTTCAAGCGGCTGGCGCAAGCGCGGACGCGCAAACGGCTGCTGTTGATCTTGCTGGCGGAAATCGGCATTATCGCCTTGAGCCGGGTCGTCGCGGGATAGAGCGCCCGACGCTCAAAAGGCCCCGAAGAAGTAGTATTCCAAAATGTTGCGCGTGAGCGGAGCGGCGATGGCCGAGCCTTCACCGGAATTCTCCACCATAGTGACAATGGCGATCTGCGGATCTTTGGCCGGAGCATAGGCAATGAACCAACTGTGCGGCAGTTCGTCGTCGCCGGGGGCTTGCGCCGTGCCGGTTTTCCCGCATACGCCCACATCCAGCAGTGGGGAATAGAGAAACTGGTGCGCAGCTGTCCCGCCGTAATCGCTGACGACGCCGCACAAGCCTTTCTGCACGATGGCCAGATTGTCAGGCGAAACGCGCGTATCGTTCATGACATCGCGCTTGGCGACCAACGCGCGCTGATCGAGGATGCCTCGCTCGCGCACCAGCAGGGGGCGCAAGAGGTATCCGCCGTTGGCAATGGCGGCATACAAGCGCACCATCTGCAAGGGCGTTATCTGTACTTCGCCTTGGCCGATTGACAAGTTGACTGCAAACGCGTATGACCACGGCAGACCGGCGGTTTGCAGGACATTGTCGGGTGAGGGAATGCTGCCGCGCAATTCCGATATCGCATTGATACCGGTGAGCTGGCCCAAGCCGAACTTGGCCGCGAACGCGGGCAGCAAATTCGGATCTTCCGCGTTGAGACGGAAGCCAACTTCATAAAAGAAGGGATTGCAACTGTGGGTGATGCCCGTCTGCGCCGACACGCTACCATGGCCGCCAGGCAGCCAATCGTAACGTGTATCGAAGCCGTGAGTCCAACTGCCGGTGCAATAATAGCGGGTTGATTCGTCGTAGACGCCGCTCTCCAGCGCGGCGATCGCGCTTAGGCCTTTCATGACCGAGCCGGTCGGATAGAGGCCTTGCGTCGCTCGGTTGATTTGCGGCTTTCGTTCGTCCTGTGCCAGTTTTTCCAGGACCTTGTTTGCTGTTTCCCGCCCGACAACGGGAAAGGGGTTCATGGCATTTCCATCAAAGGAAGGGTAACTGACCATGGCCAGAATCTCGCCATTATTGACGTCCATGACGACGACCGCCGCTCCATAGGAGATCCTGCCCCAGGCGTTGGTACGATACGCTTCGTCGAGTACGCGGATGATATTTTCTTGCAGCTTGGAGTCGATCGTCAGCCAGATGCTTTCCGGCACTTGTGAACCAACTTCGCTTAACAAGCGCAGACGAACCCCGCTTGGCGAAACCAGGGACAGCTTGCCGCCCGGGCGCCCAGCCAGCGTCTCATTCCAGCTTGCTTCGATGGCCGCTTTTCCGATGATGGTCCCGGCGTTATATCCGATCGCTTCGAGCTCCGGGATTTGATCGGTATCCGGATAGCCGACATGCCCCAGGATATGGGGCATCAGCGTTCCATCGACATAGCGGCGGGTGGCTTCTTGCTCGAAATCGGCGTTGCAGGAGTGTTCGATTTTGTCGCCATGTCGGATGTAAACCTGCGGTTCCAGGATGCCGGCGTCAACCAGCCAGTCGGCGCCAGATCGCTGGTCAAACAGTTCCGTAAACGCGCTGACGGGCTTATTCTGGGCTTCCGCCAGCTGTTGGAAGCAGGCGCTTCTGTCGGGGATTTCGGCATTGTCGACAAATATGCGGACCATGCGACCGTATTGGTCGGCGAGCGATTCGCCATTACGGTCGTAGATGTTGGCGCGGCCGGGTATCTGTGGTTGAAACACCAGACGCCCGCCGTTGCCCATCTCGGAAAAGATGTCCGCCAGCGACCAGGCAACGCGCCATTGATTTAGGCCTGTTTCGACGACGAGGCGCAGCCGGCGATTGGGGTCGACGAATGAACCGAGGATGCGCGTGTGAAAGGTCAACTGATACTGGAAGACAAGTACCTGCGCGTCAGTGGCGAAGAGCGCTTCCGCTTTGTATTCAAGCCGCTGAAATGTCATCGTGGACTGAGCTTGCTGGTATGCCAGGCGGAAGTCGGCGAGAGGCGTGGCCTCTTGCAGGCGCCGCGTCAGCAGGCGGTGCATTTGATTGAAATTCTGTTCTTGCCAGGCGGTCAAGAAGGAATTGGCAATCTTGGCTGCGGATTCGAGATTGGGCGCAGCCGTAGGACCTGCCGGTACGTTGGGCAGGGGCGCCGCAGAGTACTCGACCTGCTGTCGACATCCGCCCAATACGAGTATCAATAGCAGGCTGCAAAAAGCCAGTCGATGCACGGTACTCTGCTCGTTTATTAGATAACCTGCGGATAATGGTATACCCGAATGGAGATTTTGGCTATGCGACGTCATCGTGTTGGAGTGGTGAACTTCGAGAACTGAGTCCTTTGTCGCGCTCGCGCAAAATAGTGAGTCTGCTTGCCGTATGGGCGCCGCAGATTGCATAAACAGGACACGGAAAGTTTTTCACGGCTAGTAGAGAGCCAGCACGCACAAGATTTTCACTGCTCGCTCAGCGTATCCTGGGGAACCTGATTCTCCCAATTGCCCATTCTAACTGTCACCTTTTGTGGGTAACCGCCGCTAATGAACTCCGCGATGTTTTGTCCATTCTGCCCTTCAAAACGCCTCGAGATCGCAAAGCGATCCGGGTTTACCCAAAGCTCAAACGTCCAACCGTAGCGCATTGCGTCGAAGTATCCGATGCTTTCTTGCATAACTGCCGCATTGCATGCGCCACCCGCAATCGGGCAACCTGCCAGATTCTCTCGCGGTCCGAAGAGGATGCGCTCTGCGGAAACTCGCTCTCGTGAATTCAAGTCAACATAATAGAAATCCCAGGCTAGATCGTGTACTTGCCATCTTTGACGTTCGGGATCAAATACTTCGAGCACGGTATGTTGCGCCAAGTAGCCTGGCACCGGGCTGTAGAGAAACACCAGTCTGCTATCGATGCCCAGTTCGCGCAGGATCGTCAACATGGCGGTCGACCTGCCATCGCATAAGAGATGCGGTCGTTCGCTGCTTCGCCCCTGGGAATAATCGAACATCAGTGCGATTGCGTCTCCATAGTCAGCATCGTAGTCTTGCTGCAGATCCGGGATGCTGTTCTTTTGGATGAAGCGGTGGGCCTCGTCAATTGCTCGTGCCGGGTTGAGGTTTTGGTCGTGGATTTGCCGGGCGATGCCGGACATTTCAGAATACTGTTCCTTTGGAATGCTCAGGCGGCGAACGCGACGCAGAGAATATTGTTCGCTCCATTCGCTGCCCATGCTTTCGAAGTTGCCCTTCGTATCAGTATTGACGACCGTGACTTTCCAGAAGAAGATTCCCGCTTCCACACTGAAACTATCAATCACGATGGCAACTGATACGCGATCCTCTACGGTCCATATTTCGCGATAGGCAAGCTCTCCTGTCCAGATTCGAAGTGCGTACAATTGGTTCTCCAAGAGTTCCGCATTCCAGCGCCATTGCAGTTCAAGGGCGGAATCGACAAATTCGCTGCCGTCGGATGGCGCAATGAGCGATGGCGCGGATTGCGGCACAGGCGCGTCGCGCTGCGAACGATTGAATTTCTGGTGTAGATCTGGAAAGGCCGATCCCAAGATAAATCCGCCGATACCTGTGAAGAGTGCCAGGAAGATGATCAAGACGGAGGGCTTTGCTTTCATTGAAAATGCAACTTCGGCATATGCCAGCTAACTATCGTACTTTTGTCAAAACATTAGATCTTATGAAACCTGTACCAACTCGACGCGGCGCCTATCGCGGTATCAGTGCCCTGCTGATGCCAGACCTGATTCAATTTGGGCGTGAAGAGTCGCTCCACCTCGACCGGCGTCCAGCCCACGGTCGAATCGGGACGGGGATGACTGGCATACAGCATGAATGCGCCGCCGGCCTCGAGCATTTTCGCGATCGCCTTTGCATATCCGGGCGCGGCATCCTTGTCGATGCAGTGTCCGCATCCGATATCGATGACGAGATCATAGGGCGGTCGCAGGTCCGGCAACTTTTCGAGCTTCGTGACATCATGGCGGAACAGGCGACAAGTTTCGGCGGGAAACCCCTTTAGTTTGTCTCGGGCCAGGTCAACGGCAGCCCCCACGAAATCGATGCCGTCGGCGTGCCAGCCTTTCCTGAGCAGATCGCGCATGACCGTGCCGGTGCCACAACCGAGATCAAGCGCTTTGCCCGGCGGCAACTCCGACAAGACCTCAAAGATCTCCGGCGGCGTCAGTCCGCTGTCCCAGGGCATGTCGCCCGCGGCATAGCGCTCGGTGAAGCTCTTGAGCGGATCTTCGCTCATGCAATTGGTCCTCCAATACCCAAAAGTTGCCCTCATCTTGCCCCGTTTTTGAGTAACAGTATAGATAGAGTAAGGATACGGGGGGGTACCCCCTCTCCAGATTGGAAGCTGATGACAGGCCGGTTTGAGAGCGGCGGGCTGTCGGCAGGCAACAGGGAAATTCTGTGGCGATTGCGGGCGAGCCAAGGTTCGCGCAAGGGGCGTAGGTCGCGTAAACACTGACCGCCGACATAGCAATTCGATGCTGATCGCCCCTCCAGTATTTCGTCATAAGCGCTACCTGCCAGTTGGTAAGATTTCAGTTTGTGTTTTGTCCATCTTTGTCCGATTTTCGGACAAAACAATATTTTTTTCGGACATTAGCGCCTCTTTTCGACAATATCGCTCCGTTTGGTCCGCGCGCCGAGTTTGAAACAGGTTTGGCAAGCGGCGCGGGATAGATAGAAGCGCAAGAGTCTGTCGTAGCAGGCGTAAGCGAAGGATACAGCAAGGAGGGGAGGAAAGGGCGGCTATATGGTCGCGGTTTCGGCATAGAGTCGCGGGCTAGCGGGAGGGGCAGCGAGTCAGTTGACAAGAAGCGTCCGCTCCTCAGCCATGCGGCGGGGCACCGAGGATGCACCGGACTTAGGGCGGGGATATTCACGTGATTGGCACCATATGTATGACGGTGACGCCGGCGCCGCCTTCGTTATTTTTCCCCTGCGTCACTTTGCTGACCAGGCTATGGTCGCCCAGGAATTGTCGCACGGCTTGGCGCAAGCGGCCGGTGCCTTTGCCGTGGATGATCCTGCCAAAGGGCAGCCCCGACGTGTAGGCCGCGTCGACATAGCGGTCGAGGATTTCCAGCGCTTCTTCCACACGTTTGCCGCGGATATCCAATTCCATGCCCGGCGACTTGACCGCTTGCGGCACGGTGTTCATCGGCTGGTATTCGCGTACATGACCACGTTCTTTAGCACGTATCTCGCTACGGCTGCGCTTGCGCATGTCGGAGAATTTTGCGCGCACGCGCAAGGAACCGACCTGCACCTGCGCGCCCTTGTCATCGAGTTCTGCGATCACACCTTCGGCATTAAGCGTGTCGAGAAAGACCGTGTCGCCAATTCGGGGCAGCCAGTCGGCATCTTCGAGTGGCCGCACTTCTTCGGCGCCGTCAAGCGGGGCGTGGGTCCATTTCGCCATCTTTTCGGCGGCGGCTTGCAGCGCGACAATCGTTTGCGCGGGCATCCCGGCGGCGCGCAACTCGTTGCGCATCTTGCGCAGCTCCTTGTTGAAGTCCGCCAGGTCTTCTTCGGCATGACGGCGGGCGGCGCGAATGACATCGCGGCGCTCGTCCTCGATCTTGTCCAGGCGACCTTGCAAGTCGTCGCGCTGCCCGGCGAGTTCGTCCCTCAGTCGGTTAACCTCTTCGTGCTGGATACGAATGTCGGCGCGCGTGCGCTGGATCTCGTTGAGAAGATCATCAGCGGCAAGTTCTTCGGTCGCGACCATGCCCCGCGCGTCTTCGATGATTTCTTTGCTCAGCCCGAGGCGTTGGGCGATTGCCAGGGCGTTGGAGCGACCGGGCAAGCCGACGATCAGGCGGTAGGTGGGACGCAGCGTGTCCAGGTCAAATTCGACGCTGGCGTTGCGCACGCCCGGTGTTTCAACGCCGTAGACCTTTAGCTCTGGGTGGTGCGTGGTCACAAGGGTCGAAACGCCTTTGCTCTTCAAGCGGTTAAGCAGCGCCCGCGCCAGCGCCGAGCCTTCGGTGGGGTCAGTACCGGCGCCAACCTCGTCCAGAATGACCAGCGAGCGACCGTCGCAGTGGCGCAGGATGTCGATGATATTGGTCATGTGCGAGGAGAAGGTTGAGAGCGACTGTTCGATGCTCTGTTCATCACCTATATCGGCGTATACGCCGCGGAAAACGGACAAGTTCGCTTCGTCGGCTGGTATGTGCAAGCCGCACTGCGCCATCAGAACCGTCAAGCCGACGGTCTTAAGCGCGACGGTCTTGCCGCCCGTGTTGGGTCCGGTGATCACCATAACCCAAGTGTCGTCGTCAAAACTGAGATTGAGGGGCACTACCTGTTCCTTGAGCAAGGGGTGGCGCGCGCCCTTAATTTGTATTGTCGAGCCGGGGTGATTTGCGCCCGGCGGTCGCTGTTCAATCGCATGCATCGCATCCATCGCGACCATTTTGGGCTGGATGCAGTTATGCTCCAGCGCGTAGCGCGCCTTGGCAAAGGTCAGGTCGAGATATCCCAGCAACTGCACGGTGCGTACGATGCGTTCGCTTTCGCCGGCGACCTCTTCGGTCAGATCGCTGAGTATACGGCGAATTTCTTTTTCTTCGTCGATCTGCAGTTCGCGCCATTTGTTATTGAGCTCGACGGTATCCAGCGGCTCGATAAATAACGTAGCGCCGGACGCGGACGAGTCGTGAACGATACCTTTGATCTTGCCCTTGTGCTCGGCTTTGACGGGTATCACATAGCGGCCGTGGCGCATCGTGACGAGGGCTTCTTGCAGCTTGTCATGGTTGGCTCGATTGCTGACGAAGCGATTCAGCTTGTTTTGTAAGCGCTCGAAGGCGATCTTCACGTCGCGGCGAATGATCGCCAGTCTGGCGCTGGCGGTGTCCTTGATTTCGGCGTTGTCGTCGATGGACTTCTCGATGGACAGCTGTAGTTCGCTGCACTCCTCCAGTTCGTTCGCCAGGTCGGAAAGAAGGGGGAAGCTCGCTCTCAGGCGCCCCAGGGTACGCCTAAGCGTCGTTGCCCGGCGCAAGGTATAGCGGATATCGAGCAGGATGCTCGGTTCGATGATGGCGCCGCGCTGAGAGCGAATAACTGGATCGCGGACATCGCGGGCACCCTGTACCGTGATATTGGACTTTTCTTCGAGCAGGACCAGGGCTTCAGCAGTTTCGCGTTGCCACAATCGCACTTCTTCGATCTCGGTGGAGGGGTGCAATTCTATGGCGAATTCCTCGCCGGCACCGAAGGTGGTAAAACGGGAGAGTTCTTGCAGGATCTTGTGCAGTTCCAAGGTTGCGATGGTTTTCTCGGTTATCATTTTTTCTGTATTCGAATAAGCATGGGCGATATTGGGGCCTGCGGCCGAGACGAGGCGAATGTCATTGTATGGCAGGGCTGGCGTGATGTCAATAAAAGCAAATCTCGAAAAAACATGGGCGAGTAACGGTCATGACGGCGGCTTAGGTAGTGATGCCTTGCTTTTGCAGGAGGTCGAGCGCCTCGATGAGGTATTTCGTTTCGGCGTAGCGCGGCGCCGGTCCATAGCTCAGGCTCGTGGGAAAGTCCGGGTCTTTCGCCAGCCCCGGATGCGCGACGATCTCGACCGTACCCGGCAATGCGGCGACATGATCGACGAATTCAGCCGGTGAGCGCGAGACCCAGCCTTGAATGCCTGTCATGTAGTCGGGCATGAAGAATGCGTATCGCTGTGATTGCGCTTGCTTGCGGGGCATAAAGGCGTGTGGCGAAATCGTCGCGCGGAAGCTGTGTCCGCGAACCCAGTTTACCTGGTATACGGCCGCCAATTCCTGCACAATTTCGCGCAGGATGGGCAGCGAATGAAAATGATGATGGGTCGAGATATGTTGGGGATGCACGCCGGCGTCGACGAGGCGCCGCAATTGCGCGTCCAGTTCATTACGGATCCAGCGGATGGTGTCTTTGCCGAAAAACAGACCGCGCAGGTACAAGCTGAACTTGTCGCGGAAACGGTGGTCGTCCTTAAGCAGATGCGCGTGACGGGGACCGCGTTGGTCCACCGGGTATCCGTCAGTCAAGGTTAGGTGCGCGCCGATGTCAAGCTCGGGGCAATTGCTGAAGCGCTCCAGCGCGTGCCGGTAACCCGGGAAGTTGGTCATCACGCTGGCCGCGCTGATATAACCTCTTTTATGTAAGTCGTATGTGGCTTGGTTGATGCCTTCGGACATGCCGCAGTCGTCCGCGGTGACGATCAGCCGCTGCATGGCGCGTGACCGTGCCTTTCTCGCCAGGTAGCCGCGAATTCATCGAGAACCGCTCGCTGCGCTGCAGTCAAATGAACAAATGGCCGCGTCTGCTTGATCTGTTGAATTGCGTCCTCGGGCGCAAGTCCGGTCGAGATCAAATAGGCGGCGACCATGGTCGGCGCGCGTCCGACGCCGACGCCGCAATGGATGTAGACTTTTCCGCCGCGCGAGATTTCGTCGCTGACGAAGGCGGCGCCGCGGGACAAGTCGGCGATTGTGGGCGGGGTGTTGTCAATTGTTGCAAGGTGCAAGTGCCGCTCCCCGTCAATGCCGGCGTCGGCATCACTGAACCGCTGCTCGCGCATGTTGATGATGGCGCTGATGCCGCGCCGCCGCATATTTCGATATCCACGGGCGCTATGCTGCCCGCCAAGATAAAGCTGCGGCGTCACCTCGCTCAACTGCCAGAGCGGCGCGCCGCACATTTTTCGCCAGGACTGATCGACGACGCGCAGCAGAATCGGCAAGGGTCCCGTTTTTGTCAGGCTGATGACTCTTGTGAGAGGATGTGGGGGCTTGGCAGCGGATTTCATGGAACGCATTGTATCATATTTGCCTGGCGCTTTTGACGAGCGCGCCGTCTTTGTGTTAAGTTACAGGACATGTTTACGGAAGGACATCAGATGAACCCGATACTGAGCCTGGCCGAGTATGCCGAGCCGCTCTTGAACTCGCCCTACATACTGCGCACGCGCCGCAATCATGGCTTGGAGCATGCCACGATTCACATCTTGAGCCGCGCTAACTACAAGCTGTCGGGGCGCAGCAGCGATCAAGGCTTCATCATTTTCGGCAATGTCCCCACCGATCGCGTTGAAAATGCCGTTAACGAGGCGCTGCAGCGCATGCAGTCGGGCGAGCACAAGCTGGCTGTGCACCCCAATTGCGGTACAAATCTGGTGACTGCTGGATTCGCGGCGACGGTGGCGGCCTGGCTCGGGTTCGCGGGCGGCGGGTGGCGGCGCGGATGGGAACGCTTCCCGACGATGATGGTGATCATGATGGCGGTTTTGCTCTTTTCCAAACCCCTGGGCATGAGCCTGCAACGGCATATCACCACCGAAGGCGACCCGGGCGATCTGCGCCTGCTCAGTGTCAAACGCGAGACATTGCACGTGCCATTCACCGGGCAACAATTGACGACCCATCGCGTGTCGACGCAGCAGAGCTAAGCGGATAATGAGCGCGACGCCGCGATTCTATATCTTACATGGGGACGACAGCATCAGCCGTCAGGGGGCGCTGGCGAAAATGCGCGCCGCCATGGGCGAGGATGCGGCACTCAACTGCAGCGAGTTCGACGGGCGCGTGGCGCCCGTGCCCGAGGTCTTGGCGGCGGCTAAATCTCTGCCGTTCCTGGCGGACAAGCGTCTGGTGATCGCCCGTGGGCTGATCAGCCACATCACGCGCAAAGGCGCCGGGCAGGCGGGCAAGCAAGCGACCAAGCGCTTGATTGATGAACTGGCAAATCTGCCCGAATTCGCGCGCCTGGTCCTGGTAGAGGACGAATTGCTCTCGGAAAAGAATGCGGTGCTGAAAGCCGCCAGGGAGTCGGGAACAGGCTACATTGGCGCGTTCAAAGCGCCGCAAGACTTGACCGGTTGGATCATGCAACGCGCACGGGCGGAATATGACGCTGAGATCGGTCCGGCGGCGGCTGCTGCCATAGCATCGGTCGTGAATGAAGATATGCTGCGCGCCGATAGCGAGTTGCACAAGCTGGTTTGCTATGTTGATGGCGAGCGCCAAATCAGCGAAGGGGATGTCGCCGTACTGACGCCTTATGTGCCGGAAGCCAACGTCTTCGAGATGGTGGATGCCTTGGCAAACGGCGATGGGGAGCGGGCCCTGCGGTTAATCTATCAATCGCTGCATGATAATCCGAAAGATCCCGGTTTCAACCTGTACGGCATGATCGTGCGGCAGTTCCGCTTGCTGGTCATGGCGAAGGAGCACCTGGAAACCGGCGGATCGTCACAGGGGCCGGTCATGGGGCGGGCCTTGAAGGTGCATCCATTTGTCGCGGGAAAATTGGCGACGCAATCGCGGGCCTTCACTTTAGAGCAATTGGAAAGGATACTGAAGCACTTGCAGCGCTTTGATCAAGATATGAAGATGGGCCGGATTGCGCCGCGGCTGGCTTTGGATTTGCTCGTTTCCGGCCTGGCGCGACAATAAGCGCCGGATCACGTAATTGAATTGGATCAGTTGATAAGTGGATGTAATTGGATTCGTGGATATGCCCCGGTGCGGGTTCAGAACGGGGGATTCACCGCAGAGGCACAGAAGCAAGTGCAAGTAAGTCGCGCATAAAATTCGCCACGTAGGGGCGACCAATCTGGTCGCCTGCCGCCGCTGCGACTAGTGGTTTCGGGCAACATGGCATGTCGCGCCTATAGATCGTTCCTTTAGCGAAAGTTGCATTACTTTATTGGTTCTACGGAGAAGTTACAACCAGTCTTTGTGGTGAAAATATATCCATAGCAATCAATACTCACAAATCTGGCACAACAAGAAATTATGCAGCGCGCTTTTACAGAAGGCAAAGAGGATGGGGACGACATGATGGACATAGCAACGAGTGAAATTGAGGAAGCGAGCCTGGCACAGGTTGACGTCAATGACCTGGTGGCGGATTTGATGGGTTGGCGCGAAACCCTGGCGGATATGCTGGAGCAGATGCCGCGGGAGGCCTTTGAGCGCTTGTTTTTGCGGCTGCTGGGTGAAGACGGCATGGGAGAGATTGATTTGACCGGCGCCAAGGATGTGATTGAGGGCATGGGCACGGTCGGCGGGGGCGGCTTCTTTTCCTTCCGCGTTTCCTTCAAGTGCATCCGCGGCGGCGGGCGTATCAGTTCGGGCGAGATCGACGATTTCCGGCGCGAGGTCATGGTGGGGCGGGCCGATCGCGGCTTGCTGATCACGACGGGCAAGTACACGCAGGAAGCGGAGTTAAAAGCGGCCAGCGATCGCGCGCCGGAGATCAGGCTGATCGATGGCGACGAGTTCATCGACAAGTTGAAGGAGCTGAAGCTGGGTCTGGTGACGGAGCAGGTTGTGGTCGAGCGGGTGGTGATTGACGAGGCCTGGTTTGGGAGTGTTTAGAGGTCCGAATGAAAAAGATACCGTTTCACGATCTGCTCAATGCGACCTTGGAGGCACTTCATCAGCTAGGCAACTCGGGAAGAAACCAAGAGATTCACGACAAAGCCGTAGAAATCCTGAAAATATCGGAGGCAGAGATTGCCAGGCCTCACAAACCTGATCAGAGCGCGCCTACTGAAATATCCTACAGACTCGCATGGGCAAGAACCTATCTCAAGCGTTATGGATTGCTGCACAATTCCAGTAGGGGAGTTTGGGCGCTAACGCCAAAGGGACAAGCTACACGCGAAGTTGATGGTAGGGAAGTCGAACGTGTCGTCAATGAAATGCTGAAGCAAGAAAGACTCGAAAAGTCAGACGTTCAGTCTGCGGACTCGGATGACGTTGAAGGAGACTTGCTAGAGGCTGATGAGTCTTCACGTGATGAAGAGTGGCGTGAAGAGATTTACGGCGTGCTTACTGAGATGGATCCGATTGCTTTTGAGCGGCTGTGCCAAAGAATTCTGCGCGAGAGCGGCTTTACAAAGGTGGAAGTTACACAAGCAAGTCACGATGGCGGCATTGATGGCAAGGGCATATTGCAGGTCAATGACTTTTTGACGTTTCGAGTCGTATTCCAGTGCAAGCGCTACAAGGGGTCGGTAGGACCGGACGTAGTGCAGCGATTGCGGGGCGCGATGCCGGGCAGTGCCGACCGTGGATTGATCGTTACAACTGGACATTTTACGCAGGGCGCGGTTCGCGAGGCTACACGTGAGGACAAGGTGCCGATTGAGTTAGTTGACAGCGAGGACCTCATAAACAGGCTCAAAGACCTTGAACTCGGCGTATCGACTGAGATGGTAGAAAAGGTCACCATCGACCCCGACTTTTTCAATAACATCTAGCCCCTACTTCAACTTCCACGGCAAGCCAGCCACCAACAGAATCACCTCATCGGCGCGCTCGGCGACGCGCTGATTGGCGCGGCCCAGCATATCCCGAAACAGCGTACCCAGCCGGCTCGGCGGCACCACGCCCATGCCCACCTCGTTGCTGACCAGCAGCCAGGTCGCGTCCGAGCGCTCATAGACGGCAAGCAAGGCGTCAATCTCGCGCAGGATTGCCTCATTCGCGTCGCCCTGCGCTGTGGATTCCGGCAAGTCAAGCAGCAGATTGCTCGTCAGCAAGGTGAGGCAGTCGAGCAAGAGCGTATCATGCGGAATCGCGCAGCCGGCTATGCGCTGGGGGACTTGACGCGCTGCTTCCAGGGTATGCCAATGCGTCGGACGATTGGCCCGGTGCGCGGCGATGCGCGCCGCCATGTCGTCATCTCCGGCTTGGGCGGTGGCGACAAAAAGCAAGTGCGCGCCCTGCCCCCGCGCCCATGCCTCGGCGTAGCGGCTCTTGCCGCTGCGCGCGCCGCCCAGCAGAAAGATCAACCGCTTAGGCATGGGTGATTCCCATCCCCAATAGACAGGCTAGTTCGGTCAATTCGCAGATCGCGCCATAGACATCGCCGGTGATGCCGCCGCCCAGGCGCGCGCGCGCCCAGCGCCCGACTGCCAGCGCGACCATCAGCGCCAGCAGCCAGATCAGGAAGGCGCCATGATGGGTGACGACGATGCCGACGATAGCCGAGCTGAGCAGCAACTGTCTCGGTCCCAGACCCTCGCGGAAGACGGCGCCGATTCCGGTTTCGCGGGCGTAGGGGAAGTGATAAGCGGCCAGGACCATCGCCCAGCGACCGAAAAGTGGCGGCAGAACCAGCAGGGCCGGATCAATGGCGCGGATCGTCAGCCATTTCGTCAGCAGCAGCAGGACCAGGCCGATCGCGGCCCAACTGCCCAAACGCGGATCTCGCATGATCGCCAGGCGCCTTTGCGGTTCGCCGTGGCCGAGCAAAGCATCGCAACTGTCGGCGAAGCCATCCAGGTGCAAGCCGCCGCTGAGGACAGCCCAGCAGATCAGGATCAGGGTGGCTGTCAGTTCGCGGTCGAAGGGCGATATCGCTGCGACGGCGAGCAGGCATGCGCCTATGAACAAGCCGACCAAGGGAAACCAGGCCAGAGCTTTGCCCGCATCCCGGCCGGACGTTGAGCCCACCGGCAGTATGGTGAGAAAGGCAAAGGCGCTACGTATGTCGTTTATCATCGCGCTTTTTTCGATTCCGCCAAGGTATGGTCATTTGCAGCCGCAGGTCTTGAAGCGGCGCGTTTGTCGCTCCCGTACCGAGGAATCAGTGTATAGCAAGACCGATAGCAGGGATAGACATTTTCAGATGGCAAGCGCGGAGCAATTGGGTGGTCTACGCGAGAAGCTGATACACTTGCGGTCAGTTCAATCTACCGGGGGCGTGTGTTTATGGCTGTGGTCATTTCGTTTTTACGCGGCATCAATGTGGGCGGGCACCGGAAAATCAAGATGGCCGAATTGCGCGGGCTTTACAGGTCGCTGGGGCTGCGCGATACGCGCACGATCCTGCAAAGCGGCAACGCGGTTTTCAGGACCGATATGACTGACCTTGGCCTGCTGCAAGCCAAGATTGAAGCGGGCATTCGCGATCAGTTCGGCTTTGATGTGCGGGTAATGTTGCGGGCGGCGGCGGATTTCCGATCGATCATTGATCGCCATCCTTTCACCGATGCGCAAGAGAGCGAAAGGAACAAAATGGTGGTCGTCTTCCTTAGCGACTGCCCGCGCCATGACGACGTTGATAAGTTGCGCGCGAGCAACCCGGGGCGGGAATTCATTCACGCCGATGGCAGCGAGCTATTTGTCTTTTATACCGACGGTCAAGCAAGATCTAAACTGGACAACAAGCGCATCGAAAGGGCGCTCGGACTGGGATCTACCGCTCGCAATTGGAATACCTGTCAAAGGCTGCTGAAGCTCTTGGACGAATACGAGGCTTAGCGGATTTGCCGCAGGTAGCGCCCGGCATTCTCCCGCAGGCGCTTCCAGTCTCGGTCGGCGACAGCATCGTTATTGATCAGAGACGAACCGACGCCCACGGCGAAAGCGCCCTGATCGAGAAACTCGCGTATATTGTCGGCATTGACGCCCCCGGTCGGCATCAGGCGCAAGTGGGGCAAGGGCGCCTTGACATCTTTGATATAACGCATCCCAAGGTGATTGGCTGGAAACACCTTGACCACGCTGGCGCCCCATTCCCAGGCTTGCTGGATTTCAGTCGGCGTGAAGGCGCCGGGCATGGCCGGGAGGTCGCGTTCCGCGCAAGCCGCGATGACTTCGCGCTTGCTAACGGGTGATACCACAAATTGCGCGCCGGCATCGGCGACCGCGCGTACTTGGCCGGGCGAAATTACGGAACCGGCGCCGATGGCGACCGCATCGTCGACTGTCTTGCGCATGGCGGCTATGGTCGCGACCGCGTCCGGGTTGGTCAAGGTAAACTCGATGGCGCGTATGCCGCCTTCGACCAGCGCCTCGGTGATATGCCGCGCTGTCGAAAGATCGTCCAGGCGGACGATGGCGACGATCTTGTGCTTCTCCATATTCTCGAGAACATTCATCGGCTAGCTCCGTTATTGGCAAGGCCGGTCAATTATAGCGCGACAGCGGGCTTCGCTCGATAATGATCTTGGTCACATCGGCGGCGGCCTTGTGCTGGCGTAGTTTTCGGTTCGAAACGATTGCATCCAATCCGCCGTTACGATTGCGATGGCTCCCGAGCCCAAAAGCAATGCGCCAGCGTTAAAGACAAATCCGATCACGGGCAAGGAAGTAACTATCGCTAGCGCGATGACGCCGGTGGCCAGGGCGATGACGGCCCGCGCTACAGAAATCGCGATGAAATAAAATGGCCCGATGATGCCAGCGTCCATCAGCGCGAGACCCAATAATCCGACGGTGAACAGAACTACGATTTCCCGAATAAACCGGACCAGGAAGTGATTCAGAGCGCCTTGGTCTGGCACGGTCTGAATGATCGTCGGCGTCGTCGTACGGTATCGGACTTCGCCTTCGACGATTCCCGGGATAGTTCCTTCCGCCGGACCGGAATAACTGAGGTCGCCCGCGATCATTCCGTCTCGATCAACAGTCAATCCGGGAACGGTCGTTTTCAGTTCAATGCCCAGCGGCAAGAGCAAGGTCTCCAGGTCGGAGCCGTCGGATTCGGGATTGCCTACGTTTGCATAGACGTTCGCCTTGATCGTATTGTTGAGCGCGAAGGCGGATCCCCAGTAACTCACTTCGCCGTCAATGAGAAACTGATATCCGATCCCGTTATCTTGACCCGGATTGTGTACGCCCGCAGCCACCTGAGACGACAAGCCAGCGATAATGAGTTGGCCCCTGATTGGCATCGCCTGCGTTCCCAGCACATTCAGGGATAGGCCGACGAAATGCAGGTCGCGCTGGATCGTGCCGGTAACATCCAGCTCGAGGCCCGCGAGGTAGACATTTTGGCTGATCTCGCCCGTGATGATGGCGCGTAGCGCGATGCCGATGAGATTGCCATCGAAGCGTCCCTCAATCTGTAAATTTTGGCAAAAGGTGAAGAGCGACCCTTCGACTGCCTTGTCGGCTGCGATCCTGCAATTCTCGCCTTGAATCATCTCTCGGGCCTGGACGACGCCGGTTGTCAGTAGGCAAAAGTGCGCGGCTGCCATGAACAAGCGGAATGCCTTGCGCATGGTTCTCCGTTCCGGTAGGGTAGATCTTATGTGTCGTTATAGCGTAGCCGTATGATTTACTCGGGCTCGCTTATGTCGCCAAGTGGCTGATGCAGGCGCATAAGGCCCTGGCGCGCGGGATCCGGTAATAGTGCGATTGAGAATGAGGGCATCGCGACAGTTGAAGCGAATAACCTTGCTTTGTCTTGCCGCAATCGTCGTCCCGCTGGTCGTATTGGCTTATCTGTTCACACCGCCCGTTGCGGACGTCGAATTACCTCGGACAGACTTGCGGCTGGCGGTCTGGATGGGCGTGACCTGGTCGATGGACGACCATGAGCCTGGCGAAATACGCGATTTGGCAAATGAATTGCTCGCCCGAAATGTTGACGAAGCCTATATCTATGTCAGCTATTTGAGTGCCGATGACAGTTTCAACTTGACGTATGGACAGGCCAGGACGTTTGTCGCTCAAATGAAACGGCACGCGCCGAGACTGCGCTTGCTGGCCTGGATCGGCGTTCCGGTTTCGATCAAGCGAGGCGACGGAACGACCAGCGCGGACAGATTGGGTTCGGCGCATATCCGCGATCAGATCGCCCGGTTCTCGCAATTCGTCGTATATGAGCTTGGTTTCGACGGCCTTCACTTGAACGCCGAATTGATCGCCGACGGCGATCGCGCGTATCTGCAAACGCTCGACCAGATCCGCAAGAGCCTGCCGCCGCCGATTTTCCTTTCTGTGACTGCTCACCCCTTGCGTGTGGTGAAGCCCGTCACCGCCCTGCCATATCCGGCTCTTGCCCATCATTGGTCACAAGACTATCTGAACCAGGTCGCGCAAAGGTCAGATCAGATCGTGTTGATGGCTTACGACTCTGGTTTGCTTTTCCCCCGAGACTACCTTAACTGGGTGGCGTACCAGACCGCGGCAAGCCAGGAAGCGCTACAAGACGTCGACGCCGAACTGCTCGTTGGTCTTTCGACCTCGGAAGAATGGACGCTGTCACATCAAACGCAGGCCGAAACGATCGGCATCGCCTTGAATGGTTTGCGCGCCGGTATTTCGGACCGTCTTGACGGCATCGGGATTTATCCGAATTGGGAGACGGATGCCAGGGAGTGGCGGCTGATAGAGTTCAGCCTGGGAAGATGAATGCCTTCGGTCTCAACTGGCCTGCGTCTCGACCGTCTGTGGACCAGGTTACGCCGACGGATCGTAGTCGGGATGCATAGGCGTCCAGATGGGATAAAAGTCCTGCCAGGGCGGCGTCTCGTTTGCCGGACGCAGGGCTACAATCTGCCCGCCGGTCATGCTGATGTAAATCCACCCGTAGGAATTGACCGCAACCGCCAGCGGCTGCTGAGGATAGATGCCCCAGCCGAGTTCGCTCAGCGTGATGTACTGACGCCAGGTGTATCCCTCGCCGTCATAAGGCACATAGGCTTGCCTGGTGCTTTCAATGCGAAAAGGCAAGAGCAGAGTCGCGCCCAGCGGCTGATCGTGGTCGTCAAAGTTTAGCATCACCACTTTGTAGCCCACGAAGTCGATCTGCGTCGGTTCGCCACTGAGGACAACGATGAGCGTATCGGCGGTCCCGGTCAACGTATTATAGGGATATGCCGCCAGCGATGTCGGCCGGGCTCCCGCGCCAAAGAGCACTCGTGGAGGCGTACTTGATGCGCAGTCATATTGATCAGAGGCCAGGTTGACTGTATCGGCGCCCAGACAATAGGGGAAACCGTACCGGGCGCCAGTTTCCACTCGGTTGACTTCGTCGACCGCTCCCTTCCGGTACATTCGCGGCGCGCTGTCCAGGGTCCACAGCTTGCCACGATAAAACTCAAGATCCGCCGGATGCCGAAAGCCGGTGGCGACGACCTGCCTGTCTGCCCCGTCGAGAGTCATGCTGAGAATAGCGCCACGTTCCGGCTCGTCAAATTCGCAATTGTCGCAGGGCGCGCCAACCGGGACATAAAGGCGCTCGTCTGCGCCGACAGCTAATCCGCCAGCGGGAAAACCCGAGCCGACCGGGAGATCGCTCACGATCGTGTCAACTGATCCGCTGGCCGAGATACGGTAAATGCTGGCGCCGCCAGAGACATAGAGATCGCCATTATGGTATGTCAAGCCGTTGGGCATGTTCAGCCCTTCAGCGAAAGTTCTCATGGAATCTGGCAACTGATCGCCGTCGGAATCTTCAATGATCATGACTTGGCCCGCCAATGGGCGCGTCGCGAACAGCGAGCCATCAGGCGCGGCCTCCAATGCGGTGAAAGAGAATGGCTCTATTTCAGAGTTGTCAATCACGCTCTCTACGCACCAGCGCAGATAGTCGACGAAAAGCGCGCCTGTGACAACGCGCGGACGTTCCGAACACTTGCCAAGGGCCGGCTGCTGCGCGCGGACGGCGTTGAACGAGGCCAAACTAAGCAGGGTTAGCGCGAGCGCCACCGCAGTCGCTCGGCGGCAAGCAAAAAACCTGCCGCTCTCACACGCGATATCAAGGCCTCTCCTCGCTTGAGAAAGACGACTTGTCAATACAGAGGGCCATGTCAATAGCGCAGCGAAAGGCATGTCAAACCACCATCCATCTTGCGGAACTCGCTCATATCGAGGGCGACAACGTCGTCGTAATACTCGCGCGCCGCAGCGAAAGCATTCGGGCAGCCATCGGCGACAAAAAGCCTGTCGTTGATCGGCATGACATCGGCCGCGAAACCCTCTTCCGGGGGTAAGGTGATGACCCGGGCCCAGGATAGGTCATATTCGGTTTGCAGCGCGGGGTCATGTATCAAGACATTTGGCGCCAGTTCGGTCAGTCCGCTTTTCAGATGTAATACACCAGAGAATGGCAGGGCGTCGACGCGGATATCGGGTTTCACCGTTTTGAATGCGCGTCGCAACGCGTTTACACCTGCTTGATTGCTACGATCGGACACGCCAACCAGTACCCGGTCGGCGCAGATCAAGACATCGCCGCCGTCAATTCGGGCCTCGGGCGGCGGTACGATGACGCGCAAGCGCGCGAGATACGGCTGCAGCGATCGGCCTTCATTTTCTCGCGTCGGCTCCCCGGAACGGCAGCGGAAGGCCAGATCATGGAAGATCACGAAAGGATCCTCGACGAAATGGCCGTCCGGGAAGCGATCATCGGCGGGCGCAACGGCGACCTCGAGTCCGCAGTCTCGCAGGGCCTGCAAATAAGCCTCGAATTGGCTCATCGCGAGGTCATAGTCCGGTACGCCCAGATGCGCCGAGCGCGTTACGCCGGAGGCGAAATTCGTCGCTGGATAACGCGCCAGGGCGCGAGTGAAGGGGGGTAGCAAGTGCGGCATCGTCGGTAAGATCTCGATCCAGATATTTTGACCTCCGCCATCTTAACCTAAAATTGGGCCGGGATAAGTATTGATTCATCGGTGTATCAGGGCAATCGCACAAAAATGGAAACGCGGATACAGCCAAAAGATTTTACCATCGAGGGGCGCGTAGGGCGCGTAGACACAGCCCTTCGACACTGAGGGAATCATCGGGTTAATCGCCGTCTTCTTGGAGGGCGTCGCGCCAGGGGGCAGGTGGCGCGCATTACCCGCCTAATTGAATTCGATATGGTTGGGCGCATCATCTTGGGCGAGCGGCGATTTGGGATTGGATGGATTGGGGCGCGGCTCTTCTTCCGATGGGTCGCGCCAAGGCGGATGTTCGCGGGCTTCGCCATCGTAGAGGTTTACGTCAAGCCAGTAGATGCGATCGAGGGTACGTGAGAGGGACAGGGTTGGGAGATTGACATCGGTGTCAAGGTCGCCGGCGAGGCGACAGGCGAAGCGCATGAGTTGGGCGCGGATATGGCGAAGGGACTGCAAGTCGTTATTGGCTGTATTGGCGTTCTTGCGGGCGGCGTTGGGAGTAGGCGCGGGACTATCGGGTGGTTGTTTTTTGGTTATAACTTTGTCCGACATTGTCCGTTTCGCGGACAAAGAAATACTTTTTTCGGACAAAGTCGCGTTTTGTCGGCGGCGCAGCTTTTTAGGCCAGCGACGCAGCGTACGATGATGGATGCCTGTAAGCAGGTGGACGGCGTTGCTGTCGTTATGGATATCGAGCAGGTCCATGGCGTTGCGCTGTTCACGGTCTGAGAAGTGTCTGGTTTTAGGCATGGCGGTCCTCGCTTCGATGGGTTTGCAGACATGATCGCACAGATGTTCTGATGAAGTGCGACTAAATGTTCACGCATTGGGAGTTTCTAACCATTGAGGGACGCGCAGGGCGCGTAGGGCGCGTAGACACAGCCCTTCGACACAGCCAGTTGATCGAGGTCTGTAGAGGACACAGTGTCTACGCAGTCCTTTGTGTCTTTGTGGTGAAAAAATAATTTGAAGCGATTGCTCTGATCGGTGTATGCGCTGCTGGGGGCGCAAGTCTTGGTTCATCTTTCGTTGATTTGGCTATAGAATGAATCGACGATTCAGCATTTCGGTAACCTGATGCTAAAGAACCCCAAATATGAACTGGATGTCGAGGAACACCGCGACCAGTTGATTCCACTGCTGAAGGTGATCCTGGAATCCCCAAAGCGCCTCAGTTCGCGCGAGCATCAGCAATTGATGCGTCGCTATCCAAAGCCGGCCGGCGGGGGCTTTTACAGTCTCGCCAATCTAGTCTACGCCTGGCGCGTTTTTGCCGGGCAAGAGGGCGTTCCGGCATACGACGAGGGCTTGCTGCATAAACTACGGCGCAAGCCCGTGCGCACCTTGTCCGGCGTCACGCCGGTGACTGTGCTGACCAAGCCCTTTCCCTGCCCGGGCACTTGCATATTCTGTCCCAACGACGTCCGCATGCCCAAGAGCTATCTCGCCGATGAACCGGGCGCTCAGCGGGCGGAAAAAAACGCCTTTGACCCGTATCTGCAGACCTATATGCGCTTGCAAACCTATCACAACCTGGGGCATTCGACAGATAAGATAGAGATCATTGTATTGGGAGGCACCTGGTCATTTTATCCAGAAACTTATCAGATCTGGTTCGTCAAGCGCATCTTTGACGCCATGCGCGACTACGGCCAGGGCATAGACGACCGCGCGGAAGTCGTGGCGGCATTGCGGCAACGGTCGATGTTCAGCGGAGAGCAGATCAGCAACGTCGTCGTTCAGGGCCTGGACATGCCGGCGTCTTACAACCAGGTTGTGCAGAATATCTACGCCGATGAGATGTATCGCTCCCGTGGATTGGTGGACGAGATCATAGCGGGCGAGCGTGAACGATCACTGGTCGATGAATACGCGACCTGGAAAGAACTGGAGCGGGCTCAGCGCGAAAACGAGACTGCCCCCTGCCGCTCCGTGGGACTGGTGATCGAGACGAGGCCGGATCATATCAGCGCAGACGAGGTGATACGTATCCGTCGATTGGGCTGCACCAAAGTTCAGATCGGATTTCAGAGCCTGGACGACCGCGTCCTGGAGATGAACAAACGCGGCCATGACGTCGCCGCCACTCGGCGAGCGGTCAAATTGCTGCGCAAAGCCGGTTTCAAGATCCACGCCCATTGGATGCCGAATCTTTACGGTTCGTCGCCGGATGCTGACCGCGCGGATTTCGAGAAGATGTTTGACGATGTGGATTTTCGCCCGGATGAACTCAAGATCTATCCCTGCTCTCTGATTGAAAGCGCCGAGTTGATGCAGCGATATCAGGCGGGTGATTGGCGCCCCTATGGTCATGAAGAGTTGCTCGAATTGCTGGTCGACTGTTTTGAAATGACGCCGGAATACTGCCGGCTGACGCGGGTTATACGTGATATTCCGGGCACGGACATCGTCGATGGAAACAAGGTGACCAATTTCCGCCAGTTGGTCGAGGGTGAACTGGCTCGTCGAGGCGGCAAGAGCAATGACATTCGCGCGCGTGAGATTCGCCGGGATCCCGTGACAGGCGACGAATTGCGCCTGGATGTCAGCGAGTACCGCTGCAGTATCGGCGGCGAAATCTTCTTGCAGTACATCACCAGCGAGCGGAAGATCGCCGCCTTCTTGCGCTTGTCCCTACCCGATGCCGGCGAAGCGCCGCTATTGGAAGAATTGAGCGGTTGCGCCATGATCCGCGAAGTGCATGTCTACGGTTTATCGTTGGGGTTCGGAACGGCGGTGTCCGGGCGGGCCCAGCATCTGGGCATGGGCAGCCGATTGATCGAAAAGGCGGCGGATATCGCTGCGGAACGCGGGTACGCCCGTCTGGCCGTCATCTCCGCCATCGGCACGCGCGACTATTATCGGGCGCGCGGCTTCCTGGATTGCGAGCTTTATCAGATCCGCGATCTCGCCAATTGAACAAAGCAAAATCTGTCCAATCGGCTAGAATGATTCTGTGTTTGACGGCGGTTCCACACCCCGCAATGTGTCGCGCCATCGAGACAACCAGATGAGAACGATCGACGTCATCCAGGGCAACAGCAACCGCAATCAAAGCTTGCGGTTTTTGATGCTGATGATCATTGTGGGCACCTTTCCATTTTACTGTCTGGGCGTCATCATCATCGGCAGCGCGCCGGCGGACAAGGCCCAAGCGCTAGCCTCGCCGACCGAACGCAGCAACGCGACATTCACGCCCTTGGGCGGTGATCAGGTAGCCTGGTCGCATGCCACCGCCAGTCCAGTACTCATTCCTACGATCACCCCGCTTAGCGTTCTGCAGCCGACGCCGCGCCAGTTCGTACCGCCGACGGCGGCGCCGACCGATTCATCCGCCGCGCAGACTCTCGTCATCGCCTCGCCGACCGTCGTCGAGGCGTCGCCTGCCCGGCCGACCGCTACCGACGGTCCGGCGGATTCTGACGGCGACGGCTTACCCGATAGTGCAGACAAGTGCCCGGAAGCATTTGGTTATGCGGACAATGCAGGCTGCCCCTATCCCGATGACCCGGACCGGGACGGCATCCGCGCCGATGCGGATCTCTGCCCGAATGAGTTCGCTCCCAATAGCCCCAGGGGCTGTCGCGATTTTGACGACGATGGTCTGGACACATCACAAGACGATTGCCCCGACGCGGCAGGTCCTTCCTCCAACCGGGGCTGCCCCTTGGATGATGCGGTTGCAGGCGGTTAAACCGGTTATATATTCTTGCAGCATCCGATATTGCGTCTGCTTGGCGATCATACACATCGAATCCCTATTCACCCGCTTGTTGAAATGTTCGCGCACGCGTCAACATGCGGTATGATTAACACAATCGAGAGAATTAATCTAAGGAAATGCCAATGACGCTACTTGAGAAAGCCAATGCAATGCAAGATCAATTGGTTGCGTGGCGGCGCGAGATCCACGCGCGCCCCGAGCTCGGCTTTGAAGAAATACGCACATCGCGATTGGTAGCGGATTCGCTGCGCGAGATGGGCATCGAGGTTGAGGTCGGCGTCGCCGAGACGGGCGTGGTGGCGCGCATCGGCGAGGGGCGTCCTGCTGTCGGCATCCGCGCCGATATGGACGCTTTGCCAATCCAGGAAGCCAACGACGTACCCTACAAATCTCAAAGTCCCGGCTTGATGCACGCCTGCGGCCACGACGCTCATACCTCGATCTTGCTGGGTGTTGCAAACGTGCTGAATGACCTGCCCGAAAGACCCGCAGGAGAGATACGCCTGTTGTTCCAACCCAGCGAAGAGAAATGGCGCGACGAAGACGGCCATAGCGGCGGCAGCCTCATGGTCGAGGAAAAGGCGCTCGATGGCCTGGACGCGGTGATCGCTTGTCATGTCGACAGCAGTACGCCCGTAGGCGAGGTACAGGTGACCGACGGTTTTTCGCTGGCGGCGCCCGATACCTTTGACGCGATCATCTACGGCGAAGGCACGCACGGGGCGGCGCCCCACAACGGGCTGGATCCGATCTGGCTGGCGGCACAGGTAGTGAACGCGCTGCAGGCGATCCGTTCGCGGCGGCGCGACCCTACCGAGCGTTCGGTGGTAACAATTGGCGCGATTCACGCCGGCGTGGCGCATAACGTGATCCCCAACGAGGTGGTCATGCGCGGCACAATTCGCACATTTGAGCAAGAAGCGCGCGAGGGAATTCATCGCCTGGTGGAGGAAGCCTTTGCACTGGCGCGTCATTTTGGCGGCGATTATGAACTGAGCGTCTCGACCGGTTATCCGGCGCTTTACAATGACCCGGTTGTTGCCGAACTGATTCGCGGCGCCGGACGAGACCTGCTGGGCGCTGACATGTCGGGGAAAGGTGTGCCGATCATGGCAGGCGAGGATTTCGCCTTTATGACACAGCAAGCGCAGGGCGCGATGATGCGTCTGGGCGCCAAGTTGGACGACCTGAATCGTCCTCATCACAGTCCCATATTCGACATCCACGAGGGCTGCTTGCCAGTCGGCGTCAGCGTATTGGCGGAAAGCGCTTTGCGTCTATTGCGTCAGCATGGCGAGTAATCAATCAATATTCTCAGTTGGTGCCGTTGACGTTTGCGCATGCTCACACAGTCCGGCTTGACGTCGGTCTCAAGGCTCATCAATTTGAGCTGCGTTGACAGATTCTTGGTTCAGGTTCGTACGCAGCATTTGGCTACGAACGGTCGGCGCGCGAACAAGCGACTCCGCCTAGCCCAACAGGGTTGTACACCGCAATGATTCTCAGCCGACCCGTTTTTTCCTGGCTAGTGGCGTCGCTTGCATTGATTCCTTTGGGACTGATCCCGCTGGCCGGGTTCTTCAGTCGCATGAAAATTGATGACTTCTGCGTTGTCGCCGAGGCACAGCGACACGACGCCTGGGGAACCATGCTTTACTATGTCAATGCCTGGAGCGGCAGTTATACGCGCTTCTTTCTGATCGGCGCGCTTGGCCCGCTGGAGCACTTGGCGACCGCCATCGCTCCGCTTCTGATTGTCACGCTGTGGTTCTGCGGCCTGAGTTGGCTGATGTACGAGGCATTATACTGCGTTGGCGTCAAATCTTCGCGCCGGCCGGTTGCTGTGGCTCTGTCCGCGCTGACAGTGTCCGCCGCAATTTATGCCTTCCCATCGGAACGAGCCATATATTGGTATGTCGCCAATACAGCCTATGCCTTACCCTTTGCGCCATTAAGCGCCTTTATGGCGCTGTCTCTTCGTGTTGCGCGCAACGGGTCCCATTCCCGCAAGGCATCGCTGGCGGGGGCGACGATCTGTTTCCTGAGCGCGGGACTGGCCGAGGCTTTTGTCACATTGCAACTCTGTTTTCTGGCTTGCTGTCTGCTTTTGGCGATTGTGTCACTGCGCGGATCCGCGCGCTATGCCTTCGTTCAAATGCTGGGGGCAGGTTGCGCGGCAAGCCTCGCGAGCCTGGCCCTGCAGTTGTTCTCTCCCGGCGTTATGAAACGCAGCCTGGCAGTGTCCATGGATACTCGAATTCCGCCAGTTCGCTCGCCATTCGACCTGCTGACTGGAACGGTAGAAAACACATTCGCCTTCTTGTCCGGTCCGGAGATCACTGCCGGATTTCTGTTGCTGATGGCTGTCGGCATGTTATACATGTTGACAAGGCGCGCATTGCATCCGATGAAACCGGAGCAAGAACCTGCGCGCCTTTATGCGCCGCTTATGTGGCTTGGCATGATTGTTCAGTTGCTGTGCATGCCCATCCTCTGGGCTTATGTCAGTGACGATCCCCAGTTCCTTGGGCGCTTCAGCGTCCGTTACACGCCGTTCATTCTCGTCAACATGTTTACGATCGTGGTCTATGCCACCCTATTGTTGGGACGAACGCGCGTAAACGGGTGGTTGATGCAGTGCGGACCCGGGCTTCGAACGACGTGCAACGTGCTGCTTGTCATTGTCTCTACCTTGCTTGCATTGGAGATAAGCGCCGTGCGGATTTATGCCTGGTTCTATCTTCTCTGCACGATTGCGCTTTTTCTGGCTTCGTTTGTGTGGGAGTCGCCAGCGGCTGTGCCGCTCTTATCGTTGCGGCGGGGTAGCTTACTGTTGATCCTATGTCTGGCGGTCACCTGGTTATGCCAGGCAGCAGTGGCGGCTACAGTGTTGTTCGCGCGCGGGGAGGTCTTTATTCGTACGATGACCGCTGGACCGTACCTGATGATGATATCGGGCCTCGTATGGGGCGCCTATTTGGGATACTGGCTCCAAGGACTATTACAAGGTTCGGGATCCAAACGAATCTGGAAAACTGTAACGGAATTCGGTCTGATTGCGTTGATTCTGGTCTTGGGATTCGCTATGGTTCGCGACCAGGTTGCATTGGTCGAACTGTACCGAGGCCATGCCAGACTATGGGATACGAACCACGCAAGAATTCTCTCGATGCGCGATAGCGGCGAGTCTCCAATCATAGTTGATCCGATGCCTAGCAGCTTCGGCAACTATATGAGGGAGCGGGACGCCATTTGCTACTACGGCGTCCCTGTAATTGTCAACGAATAGCGGTGATTTACGCTTCGTTCGTCTGCGCGATCTGTATCAAGTTGCCGCAGGTGTCGTTGAAGATGGCAATCGTCACCGGCCCCATTTCGGTCGGCTCCATAGTGAACTCCACCTCAAGTTCTTTGAGGCGATTGAATTCGGACTGGATATCGTCGACGCCGAACATGGCCGCCGGGAGGCCCTGCTCGAATATCGCCTGCTGAAAGACGCTGGCGGCAGGATTGCCGTTAGGTTCCAGCAGTAGCTCAACCCCGTCGGGATTCTCGGGCGAAACGACCGTTAGCCAGCGATCGTCGCCTGATACCGGTATGTCGTGTTTGGGCTGAAAGCCCAATACTTCCGTATAGAATTTGAGCGCCTTGTCCTGGTTATCGACGAGTACGCCGGTGACCTCTATTCGCATCGTGAGTCCCCCTTTAATAACGTGACGTGAAAACTTTGTTAGGTCGAATCCATATGCTGCCACTTGCTTCGCAATTGCGCAAGGTTTGCGATGAACGGAAGAATGAATCCGTAATTCCTCAGTGTGCGCCAAATGGCGTCTGTCACGAGCGCCGGGTTTTCCGCTCCCGTATACGCTGGCGATAGTACGAATGCAGGTCGTGATCTTGCCCGTCGTCCCAAACCATTGGCACACGGCTGACGTCCAGCGTCTCGTCGCGCGTGCTCTCGGTCTGTCTCAGGCCAACTTCCGCGCCATAAAAGATAATTGGCGGATTAGGCAAGCGCATTTGGGCGGCGACGGCGCGCTTCAGTGGATCGACGTCGTTCTTTGCGACAAACGAGAAGCGATCCATGTCATGGCTTTCGAGAAAACTGAGCATGACAAAGTCGCCTTCAAAGTAGCGCGCGTGATTCTCTACAAAGGAACTGAATCTGGCTCCTGCCCAGGTATCCCAGGCGAATGTCTTGCGCAGAGCATCGTTGAGCGGGAAATCGAGGCAGCCATCGAGCCGACCTTGATAGAGGCGCAGCCGGTCGGGCGCGTCAATTATCTCGCCCAGGAGCAAGCAGTCTTCTTTTTCGCTTTTGACCCGCGGTCGAAAATGCGCCCAGAAGTTGGGTCCAGCGCCATTGGCATAGTCTAGCCGAAAGCCGTCGATATCGAAGTCGCGCAGGCAGTTGACGGCATTGCTAATCATCCAGTCCCTCGCCGCCGGATGCTCGAGATTGACCTCAGGCATCGTCTCGACATTGAAGAAGCAGCGATAGCCGTGATTGTAGCGCTCGTCGAAATCGAACCAGTTGCGGTGGGCGCTGCTCGTATCGCTCCGCGCGTCAAGGAACAAAGGATGCTGATTGGAGATGTGGTTGCAAACCAGGTCAAGCAGGACGCGGATGCCGCGCCGATGCGCGCCCTCAACGACCGCGCGCAGCGCCTCATCGCCGCCCAGACGCGGCTCAACACAGTTGTAATCCATGATATCGTAACCGTGGCAGCTGGGGCTCTTCCAGGTGGGGCTCAGCCAGAGACAGTTGATGCCGAGATCGGCGAGATAGTCGAGCTTGTCTCGCAGTCCCCATAGCGTGCCGCCGCAGAAACCGTTCAGATCAGCAGTCTGGAGCCAGTTCCTGCCGGTGCCGGGGTGAAAGCGGTCGAGAAAGATCTGATAGATGATCGCGTCATGCCCCCACTTTGGGGCGAATTGGCGGTCGACGTGATAAGTGAAGATCGGCGCGTTTCCTTGTTCCTCAGGTTCGAAAATCGAATCCTCCGGCATACTCTTGAAGAATCGCATGGTCGCGTGCCGCAGGCGCTCCTCGGCATCGGGGAAGTCAGCATAGATTTCCTCGCCTTGGTCAGACCAGGCGCTGATGGCGTAGTTGACTGTGGTCTGATCAGGCTGGGCGGGTATGATCGCTTCCCAGTGACAAAGATAGTCCCAAACGAGCGTATCCCACTCGGTTTTGACGCGCTCAAACTCCACAACGCTGGCGCTGCCGGACTTGCCGCGATTGCCCAAAGGAAGGTCCCCGTCAGTTGTGTAATATAACGAGACGCGTTGGATGCGGAAGTCTCCCGAAGTGACGACGTGAACTGTCACATAGTCTTCCGGCCTTGGGTCTGGCGGCGCGATACGGTGACGGTGCTGGACGCCATGGCTGCTGGCGCGATGGTAAGTTAGTTTGAGCTCGTCATTAATCAGTTTGCCAAAAACGAAATCCATCGCTATTGCTCCCGACATGTAACTGGCGATAGCGCTAATGATATACGCGGACGCCAATATGGCACGAGGGCGGCGCGGCAAATTGAGCTCATGTGCAGCCGTTCGGTGGCAGCGAATACATCTGCCGCGCTCGCGCAACAGAGGAAATTCGACTGTCATATTAGCGCCTCGGTTTTCGTAAACAGGACGGCGCGTCGGCGCGGATTATGCTATAATCCGCGCAAACGGAATGACAGTTTGGTGGTGGCGGGAAAGATCATGAATCTCAGTCAAGAAGCTAAGAATCTGATCGCGATGACTGCCCTGGTAGGGGCCGTGGCGCTTGCATTGAATGACGTAGCGCTAGGGGGGGATGATCGTAGTTTGCTTTCCTGGTCCGTCGGTCTGTTTTTTGTTTCCATCTTTTTCTGGTTGTGGATGCGACGTGACGCGCTGGCGGAACAACGGGACGAGGCGATCAAGGCGGCGGAGGAAAGCGCCAGCCGTGCGGAGGAGTTGGCGAGGCGCACGCAAGAAAAGTCGCAAACGGAACGTCAATCGGGCCAGGCAACAGCGACCGTCGACACTCTTGAAGCTGATGATTTGACCAAAATATACGGAATCGGCAAGATTTTCCGCGAAATCTTGTACGATGCGGGCATCAAGACTTTCGATCAGCTTTCCAGTAGCTCGCGCGAGGGTCTCATCGGCGTTGTCGTCGCGGCCGGCAAGGTGCCGCCGCCCGGGCTCGATACCTGGCCGCAGCAGGCAGTGTACGCGTCAAAAGGTGATTGGGAGGGTTTGCGCGCTTATGTGAATGCGTCTTAGCTCGGGCTTTCGCAGCCGTCGCCGTAGACATGAAGCAATCGCGCGCCCATACTGTAAATCTGACACAATCTCTCTTGATCAAGCAATAGAAGCAACTCAGTCTGAGGACAGGGCATGCCCAAAGTTGCTCGTATCATCCGCCGCCGTCATGCCCGCAAGCATCGCAAGAAATCTCAGAGCCGACGGGCCGCATCTTGGCTTGCGTTAATCGTCGGCGCACCAGTTCTGATCTGTCTCTTGCCCTTGATTGCCGCGCTGGCGCTGGCCATCTGGCTTTATGTGCAAGCCGCGAGTTCCTTCCCGTCAACCGAAGCGCTCAAGGCACTCGACCCCGCAAGAAGCGTAACGCGATTCTTTGATCGCAGCGGCGAGATTGTTATCTATACCGTGCAAGATCCACTCGGGGAAGGGCGAGGCCCTGTGACGCTGGAGGGCATTCCCGGTTTCGTCGGCGATCTTACCCTGGCCGCCGAGAATCAAGGCCGCGCGATCGACGCCGGTTCTAATCCCGCGCAAAGCCTGTTACAAGTATGGCGCTACATGCTGGGCGTGCCGGTCTCCAAGGAAACGGGCATCCTTGACCGCTTGGCGCAGAACGCTTTCTTGCCCCAGTCCCGTTCCAGTGGCCTGGACGATTCCTTGCTGGAGCTGGTGCTGACGGCCGAGAGCAGAAGGCGCTACTCTGCGGATGACCTATTGGAACTGCATCTAAATTCGAATTACTACGGCAATGACGCCTTCGGTATTGAGGCGGCTGCCCAGGTGTATCTGGGTAAATCCGCGGCGGAACTTGATTTGGCGGATGCGGCGCTTCTGGCGGCAATACCTCGGTCGCCGCGGCAGAATCCCATTGATGATGAACGGGGGGCGCGCCAACGGGGCGCGGATCTGCTGCTGGACGCGTTGAATCTGGGATTGATCGACCAGACGGCCTATGACGAGGCGTCGAAAGCGAGCGCCCGGACGAGGATAGAAAAGATCAAACGACTTCCTGAAATTGCGCCTGACTTTAGCTTGTATGCCCGGCGGCAGGCGCAAATCATTCTCGACTATTTGGGCTACGACGGCGCGCGGCTTTTGGCGCGCGGAGGTTTGCGTATTACGACCTCGCTTGATCTGGATCTCTACACTCAGTCCGAGTGCCTGGCGCGCGCGCACTTGCAGCAGTTGCGCAGCGTCGCCAGTGTGGCGGAAACCCGGCCGAGCCACGACGCGACATGTAACGCGGCGCGTGAACTCTTGCCTTTCCCGCCCGTAGCCGCCGCTCCGGACAAGGTCACGACCGTGATACTGGACGTTGGCAGCGGCCAGATCCTGAGCATGTCGGGCAATGCTCAAGTGGCGGCGCGCCAGCCAGGGGTGGTTCTTCAGCCTTTCGTATACATCGAAGGCTTCCTGCGCCGGCTGTATACTCCGGCAACCATGGTATACGATATTCCACAGCTGTATCCCGGGCAGGCGGATGGGCTCATTTATACGCCAGCCAACCCGGATGGGCAGTTTAGCGGTCCCATGAATTTACGCGACGCCATGTCCGCGGCCTTGCTGCCGCCGGCGCTTCAAGTCGCCAATAGCCGCGGAATGGGGCAAGTCATTCGCACTGCCCATAGATTGGGATTCAATAGCCTGGACGAAAACCGCGTCAATCTCGATATCCTCGAGCGCGGCGGGTCGGTTTCTGTTCTCGATACGGGATATGCCTACAGCGTGCTGGCGGCAGCGGGTGTGATGCGCGGCCTGCCGAGCGAGCCTGTTGGCGCTGGTTATCGAGGACAAGATCCTGTCGCTATCTTGAGGATCGCAGATGCTGAGGACAAGGTGCTTTGGCGATACACGGGTGCGCAGGAGCGATCGAACGCGACTCCCGTGATTGAACCGAGCCTGGCGTATCTGGTCAACGACGTCCTGGCCGACGAAACGGCCCGACAGCGCATTCTGGATCGGGCGGACGAGGCGCTGCAAGTTGCGGCACCCGCAGCAGTCATTGACGGATTGAGCGCAGACCGGCGCGACAGTTGGACAGTTGGCTACACGCCACAAATTGTGGTGGCGGTTAATGTCGCGCGTGAAGATGGCAGCGCGATGGATTTAGACCACTACGATCGCGCCGGTTCGGCGCCGATTTGGCGAGCGCTGCTGGATTATGTGACCGATAGAGACGATCTGCCGGCGCGGGATTGGCCAAGGCCCGGGGATATTGAAGAGTTTCTTGTTTGCGAGATTTCGGGTCACCTGCCTCCCGTGGCCGACCACTGCCCGACGCGTCGGGAAATCGTTCCAGCCGGCACATCCTTACGTCGTGATACATTGTGGCAAACCGTCGAGATCAACAGCCTGACGGGACAACTGGCAACGGTGACAACACCGGAGAATCAAAGGCGCGCGGCGGTTTATTTCCTGCCGCCCGATGACATCATAGACTGGTGGACAGCGGATGGCAGACCCTTGCCGCCTAGCGCCTTTGGCGACGACGGCGTTACCGGCGAAGCGCCAACTGTCCAATTGCTTCAACCTCCGGATTTCGCCTATGTCGGCGGGCTGGTGGAGGTTGCCGGGCGAATCAGCGAAGAGGGCGTGCTCCACTACGCGCTGGCTTTCGGCGCTGGTGTTAACCCGCAAGAATGGATTGAGATCATCGGGGTAAGCGCGCCGGCGACTTCAGTAGATCTGAGGACCGGCTGGGATACCAGTGAGCTGCACGGCATCTATACTTTGAAATTGACCGCGCGCATGGATGACGGCAGAACTGTCGCCGATACCAGGCAGGTAACGCTGGACAATATGCCGCCGACCGTAGTGCTACGGATGAGCGACGGCGCGTCCGTGGTGAAGTATCCCGCGCAGCGCGTCATTTCCTTGCTGGCGGATGCCAGCGACAATTTGGCTATTGAGCGCGTCGAATTCTATCTAGATGCCGATTTGCTGGGTGTCGACCGCGATTGGCCCTACGGTTTCGAATACGAAATCATTGGCGCGGACGCTTTGAATTTCGTCGCCTTGGCCTTCGACCAGGTTGGGAACAGCGCCGATTCTGTCTTTCTTGCCACAGTAGAAGAGGGTTAGGGGCGCCGGTTTATGTAAACCGCGTCGCTCATGCGACGAGAAGGCTCACGATTTTGCGTGAGCGCGACATTCCTGGGACCTTTTCGCCGGTTACGCGCCGAGCGGCTTCGGTAGCGGCTGGGCGTATACGGTCTCGAGTTCCGTTGCTAATCCGTTCAACGAGAATGTCTGTATCCGCATTCGCGTTCGAGAGTCGATCCGGCTAGGTCTTTTTCGTAAGAGTATTCGCTTCATGTCAGAAGATCGTTCAATAGGGGAAATGCCTCAGCCGCTCCGCCGGCTTGAGTGGCTGCTACTCTTGTTTGCGCTCCTTCCGCTTGGACTGTTCGCTTATCTGGGCCAATTCAGCCGGGTGATGTCCGATGACTATTGCGCGATCGCCGTCGGCCGCGAGATGGGCGCTTGGCAAGGAACCCGCTACTGGTTCAACAACTGGGCTGGGAGCTACGCCAATTTCTTCCTCAAGAGCGCCCTTGCCCCATTTGATGAATTGCTGCCAATGTATACACCCATAGCCATCATCATCATTTGGGCGCTGGGCGCTTGCTGGCTGGCATGGTCTATCTTGAAAGGGTTGGGATGCCGTCCGCGCCGGATCGGCGCGATGGCAATCGCATTGGCTTTGATAACAGCCAGCTTGAACGCGTTCTATTCCCCGCAGTCCTATTACTGGTTCGCCGCCAGTACGCACTACGCTCTGCCACTGGCGTTGCTTACGGTTTACCTGGCGCTTTGCGCGCATATGCTGCTGCGGGGCGGCGGTGCCCGGGTAATTCGCTGGGGATTGGCCGGCGCAATACTGTGCTTTTGCACAGCGGGAGCCTCGGAAATCTTTGTGGCATTCCAACTGACATTGATGTCGCTTTTTCTGCTGCCGACCGTCGTGTATTGGCGAGGGGGAAAGCTGCGGAGCCTTGTCATTGTAGTCGGCGCTGGGTGGATTGCGACATTGGTCGGATTCCTGCTTCAGGTGCTGTCACCCGGGCTGGCTACGCGGGCAGCCGTAGACGCCGCCCGATTTGGTCACGCGATTCGGGACGCGTCAGACCTGTTTGCGGCCACACTCGGCCAATCCTTCCAGCTGGTCGGGCATTCGCCCGCTTTTTCCGGCTTCATGTTGCTTTTCGGCGTTTCCTTCCTTGTAGTTCGTTTTAGTTATCGACCGCAACCGTCGATGTGCGCGTTAAAATCTACCCGGCTGGCAATACGCGAGATCTGGATCGGGCTTGTATTCCAGTTGCTTTGGATACCCTTGCTTTGGACGCATGTGAGCGACGACCTCCACTTTTTCGGGCGCTTCAGCGCCGCTTATCTGCTGGTCGTCGCCCTTAATTTGTCCTTGATTGTCGGCTTCTTGGTCACAGTTCGACAGCGTGACCGCCTGGACCAATGGTTGAGCGAAGCGCCGACTGCCAACCTGAGGGTCATCAGCCTGATATTTTTCATCGTGGCGCTGCTTTTCGTTCTGACGCAGGCGCGTGACATTCACTTTCGCGCGGCGAGTTTCCTTTTCACGAGCGCGATCAGCATCCTGTATATTGGGATCGGGCAAGTGGATTCGGCGAGTGAACTTGCGCGGATCCGGCAACTTCGGTGCTCATCGCTTTTCGCGCTGGTCATTGCGGTGATATCGCTGGCGGCTATTGTATTCACGGCGCTGATCGGGCGCGGCTTCGTGGATGCGCGCATTTTGGCGCCGGCATCGTTTGCCCTGGTTTTTCCGGGATTGCTCTTGGGGGCGCTTTACGGGATCGCGCTCGGCCAGATCGCGCAGTTGGCGAATACCCGGCTGATATTGCCCGTCCGTCTGTGTTTGACGCTTGCGGCGTTGATCACGTTTGGTATCGTGATCGGCAACGCGCGTTTGATCCCCAGCTTTCAACGATACGCTGGTGAATGGGATGCGCGGCATCAGCAGATCCTGTCGCTGCGAGATGCCGGTCATCGTTCGGTTGAAGTTGCGCCGCTTGAGTTTGATTTGGCAGACTATGTAGGGGTAACCACGCTGGGCCGCGATCCTTCCAATCGCTGCGCGCTACGCTACTATGACCTGACTGCTATCGCGGTACTCGAGCCTTAGCGCGCGGGCGTGCGCCCGGTCCGCCCTGCTTTTCACCCGGGGTTTTGGTACTATTGCCTGGCTGTTCCTCTCTTATTGCAGACGCGCTCAAGCAAGGTGAGGGCAGGATACTTCCTGTGAGCGTGACGGGATGATTCGCCGGTTGCGCGCCGCGCGGCTGGTATCGGATGCCGAATGGCGACACTTCGAGCCTTGCAGTTGCGAGTAGAAAATAGTTACGCGTGGGCGACGCGCAGCTGGATGCCAGCTATGGTTGTGATCCTGGTGACCTTTGCTCTCGTCACGCGACTATTGGACGATTATCCGATATTGCCCGACGGTTTGCGATCGATTGCCACGGCCGGTGGTCTCGAAGCCGAGTCGAATCTAACGTCGGTATTTGAGAAATTGACCGACGTCAGCCAACAGCACATGCCGGGATACTTCCTGGCGCTTTTTGTCTGGGGAAAAATCGCCGGGTGGGACCCACTGCTCTTGCGGACGTTCTCCGTCTTTTTCGGCATCTTGATCCTGGCGCTCATTTTTCGTTTGGGAAGGGATTTCGTTTCGCGGGAAGCCGGGATTTTCTCGATAGTGATGTTGGCCTCTTTGTCATTTTACAATCTCTGGTATCTGCCTGTTCGTATGTACACCTTGTTTGTGGCGACCGGACTCTGGCTCCTTTGGCTATATTTGCGCGCTGTCGTACACAACAGGACTTCGCCCCGGGATTATGCCCTATTGTTTCTGGCTTGCGCCTTGTTTTTGTATTCGCAGATATTCAGTTTGGCGGTGGGTCTGGGGCTGGCGCTGCATCATCTCTTTTTTAACATGCTACCAGCCGCGCGCGCGGAACGAAATCGATATTTGACGCAAGGGCGGCGGTCCTCTTCGGTGCCGCCGAGCGGCTTAGTTGCAGCCAATTCACGTCATTGCTTGTTGGTTGCGGCAGCGGGGGCGCTCGCCGGACTCACGATCCTGCCCTGGTTGAGTACGCTTTTGACCGGTACGGCAGAAATCGTGGGCGGAGAGTTCGGAGACATCCGCGTCCTCAGTCCGGTCGAGACAGCGACTACGATTCTAAGTTTGTCCATGAACGCCAGCATACTCTTTCTGGGATTGCTGGCGCTTTCGGTCAGGCAGGTATTGAAAAGAGACCGGACGTCTATTACGTTGTGGACGATCTTGATAGTGGCTATCGTGTTTTACGCGGCCGTCAATTGGGCTACCGGCGCCATAGATCTCCATCGGTCGCGCTACTTCGTCGTGCTCTTCCCCTTGATTATTTTGCTGCTCAACGTCGGGCTGGCGCAATTGAACCGATGGAAGCTGGTCTCCCTGGGCATATTGCTGTTTTGGATTGCCAGCGGGCTATTGTACCAGCGCCGCGTCGGCGCCGATATTTTCGTACGGTCGTATAATACGATTCCGATCCATCTGGTCGAGCGACATCTGCGCGCGGATTTGCGGCCGGGAGATCTATTGGCTGGCTGGTCGGGCGGGCTCAGTTTTGAATATCGCACGCCCTACGGCGGCATCATCGATTATTACTTTTCTGATGAAGAGATAGACATAGAAATTCAGCATACCTATGCATTGCAGCAGCTTGACGACGAAGAAATCAGCGCGACATTAGCGGAACGATTTGCCGGGTACAAACGTATCTGGTTGACTTATGAGCTGGACAATACCGCTCGCTTCCACAAGCTCTATCAGGACGCGCTGGCGCTTGCTCACGCGCGCTGCTTTCGTGACAGGACGCTGGCAAGGGTTGCCATCGAGCTTTATGGGCGCCCGGGCTGCGATTAGCGCTTTCGAGGCAGGGAAAAACTTCTGATGAAATCGAAACGCCATCCTGAACAGCCCCTGCGAAGATTGACCGGGCGCTACGATCGCCTCCTCAACAGTTGGTTGACGGTAGCGGCAATCCTATTTGTCGTCTTCGGCTTTGCTGTCTGTTTGCTCGACGATTATCCCATTTACGTGGACGGCCTCTTTTCCATGGCGACCGCCGGTTACTTTGATCAGGCCGCAGGCATAGACGGTGTGCTGGATCGATTGATGGGCAAGAGTCAGCAGCATGTGCCCGGCTACTTTCTGGTACTGCATGCCTGGGGAAAACTGGTCAACTGGTCCCCCCTTGCTCTCAAGTTGCTTTCGGTATTTTTCGGCATCACAAGCCTGGCGCTGATTTATCGGCTGGGCTGGAGCTTGATCGGCCGGGAAGCGGGTATTTTTGCCACGGTGATGCTGGCGTCATTGGCGTATTACAATATTTGGTACCTGCCGATTCGCATGTACACCATGTTTGTCGCGGCGGCGCTATTGCTCTTATGGCTCTATTTTCGCGCGCTCCACAGCCGACAGGCGACCCGCGTCGAGCTTGTGTCGCTGTGCTTTGCCTGTGTCCTGTTCGTCTATACTCATATTTTTAGCTTGGCCATGCTTTGCGCGATTGGCGTATATCATGTCTTTTTCGTGGCAAAGACGCGCAAATGGTTCCTCATGTCTGGCGCGTTCTTGGTTGCCGCGCTGGCGTTCTTGCCCTGGCTTCGCATCTTAATACAGGGCACGGCTTACGCAACGGGCAGGGCAGAGCAAGCGATCAACGCGCTTAATTCTCTCGATTTGTTGTGGGCGATCACCAGTCTTGGCATTAACGCGAGCCACTTGTTCCTGTTGACATTCGCGTTGGCGGCCGCACGCGCCATGAAACGGGATCGACCCGCCATCGCCCTGTGGGTGATTCTATTGGTGACGATGGCATTCTATGTAATCGTCAATTACGAGTTGCGGGTCATTGACTTCCCGCGAACACGCTATGCTGTGATTGTCTTTCCCTTGATGATTCTGGTGATGGTCAAGGGGTTTGAGGCGGTCCCGCGCAGGAAGCTAGCGCTGCTAGGCATACTTGTATTTTGGCTGGCGAGCGGTTTGCTATTCCAGCGACGGGTCGGCGCCGGTCAGTTTGTTCGTTCTTACAATACGCTGCCGATACACCTGGTGGAGCGCCATTTGCGGGACACTTTCTTGGAGGGCGACTTGCTGACAGGCTGGAGCGACGGGTTAAACTTGTATTTTGAGTCCGTTGTCTACGGTGGCGTCGCAGACTTCTACTTCGCGAAACACAGCGTCGATGTGGCGATAGAACATACTTATGAACTTGGCAAAAGCGATGACGATTCAATCGGGACTATGCTCCGCGGCAAGCTGAACGGACATGAGCGTGTTTGGCTCGTCTACGAATTGGACAAGTCCGAACGATACGAAACGTTGTGGCAAGATGCCTTGCATTCACAATTTGAAAGATGTCGAACGGACGACGACATACAGAACATAAGTATCGCGTTATACCATAGATCCAGTTGCGATTGACTGCCGCCTCTTATGTAAGCACAAGATAAAACATAAGAAATTCATATTATTCTTGGCAAACGCTTTCTATCGTTGCCAAGTCCGTTGACTTATTTCTCCAATTATGCTAAATTATCGCTGACAATTTGGCACTCTTTGCTATCGAGTGCTAAAGTTACTCAAGTATCGACACTTGCAACGATTGTTGTAGAGAGGAAAAGACAATGCCTGTGAATATCCGCCCGCTCGGCGACCGTGTTCTGGTTGAGCCCGTCGAATCGGAAGAAACTTTCGCTGGTGGCGCGTTTGTTCTGCCGGAGACTGCAAAGGAGAAGCCGCAACAAGGTTTGATCCGCGCAGCGGGACCCGGCAAATACGACGAAGACGGCGACAAACGCGTTCCTATGGACGTCAAGGAAGGCGATCGTGTGCTCTTCGCCAAGTATGCCGGCACCGAGGTCAAGCTTGATGGCACCAAGATGCTCATCATGAAAGAATCCGACATCCTCGGTATCGTAGAAATCTAACCGGATTTCTGTTGGTCGATCAAATTCTCATCCACAGTTAACACAGTCAATTCTGGAGGAATCAATGGCAAAGCAACTCGTATTTAAGGAAGATGCCCGTCGCAAGCTGCAAGCGGGCGTCGACAAGGTCGCCAACGCTGTCAGCACGACGCTCGGCCCCAAGGGACGCAACGTGGGCCTGGACAAGAAGTTCGGTGCGCCGACGGTCACCCATGACGGCGTCACGGTCGCCAAAGAGATCGAACTCGAAGATCCTTACGAAAACATGGGCGCGCAACTGCTCAAGGAAGCGGCGACCAAGACCAATGACATCGCCGGTGACGGCACCACCACCGCAACAGTCCTGGCCCAGGCTATCGTCAGCGAAGGACTGAAAAACGTGGCGGCGGGCGCCAACCCGATGCTGTTGAAACGTGGCATCATCCACGCCGCCGATGTCGTTTCCCGCAACATTCTCGATCAGGCAACGCCGATCGACACCAAAGACGAGATCGCCAACGTCGCCAGCGTTTCCGCACAAGACAAAGAAATCGGTAATCTGATCGCCGAGGTGATGGACAAGGTCGGCAAGGATGGCGTCGTCACCGTTGAAGAGAGCCGCGGCCTGGAATTCGAAACCGAATACGTCGAGGGCATGCAGTTCGATCGCGGTTACATCAGCCCCTACTTTGTCACCAACAGCGAAAATATGGAATCCGATATCGAAGAGCCCTATATCCTGATTCACGACAAGAAGGTCAGCGCGGCGCAGGATATCATCCCGATCCTGGAAAAGCTGCATCAGATCGGCAAGCGCGAACTGGTCATCATCGCCGAGGATATTGATGGCGAGGCCCTGGCGACCATGGTTGTCAACAAGCTGCGCGGCGCGATCAACGTCTTGGGCGTCAAGGCGCCGGGCTTCGGCGATCGCCGTAAAGCCATGCTGCGCGACATCGCTGTCTTGACCGGCGGCACTGTCATCAGCGAAGAGACCGGCCGCAAGCTGGATAGCGTCACGGTGCAGGACCTGGGTCGTGCGGCCAAAGTCGTCAGCACCAAGGACGATACCGTGATCGTTGATGGCGCTGGCGAAGAAGGCGCAATTGCCGGCCGTATTGAAGAGATCCGCCGCGAGATCGACAATAGCACCAGCGACTACGACCGCGAAAAGCTGCAGGAACGTCTGGCGAAGCTCAGCGGCGGCGTGGCAGTGATCCGCGTTGGCGCTGCAACGGAGACCGAGTTGAAGGAAAAGAAGCATCGCGTCGAAGACGCGTTGAGCGCGACCCGCGCCGCCGTTGAAGAAGGCATCGTGCCAGGTGGTGGCGTAGCGCTGATCAACGCTGTGGGCTCGCTGGACGATGTCAGCATGAGTATCGGCGACGAAAACACGGGCGTGACTATTATGCGCCGGGCCTTGGAAATGCCGATGCGCAAGATCGCCGCCAACGCGGGCGAAGACGGCGCCGTCATCATCCAAAACGTGCGCCGCGCGCAAGCCGACAGCAGCAACCATCGCGTCGGCTTCAACGTCATGAACGGCGAGTACGGTGACATGATCGAAGCCGGCATCCCGGACCCCGCCAAAGTGACCCGCGGCGCCATCGAGAACTCCGCGTCCATCGCCGCCATGATCTTGACCACCGAAGCGCTGATCACCGACGTGCCGGAAGATAACCCGCCTCCGATGCCCGGCGGCGGCATGGACGGCATGGGTGGCATGGGCGGCATGATGTAAGCCGGCTTCTTGCCAACAGTTGAGCTATCCGAAAGGGACTGTCAAGCGACAGTCCCTTTTTTTACTTCATTGCCAGTCCACGATATCCTGAGCGCAAGCGACGTGTGCGCCACGCTTTCTGGAGGAGAGAATGGAAGAGAAGAGCAAACCCTTCATGACCATATTTATCCGCAAGCCGCGCGTTTCACGCTTGGTCTCGGCAGTGCTGATTCTACTACTGCTTGCGGTCATTGGATTGTTTGGCATGCAGGTAGTCGAACGCTGGCAAGCGAAGATGCGGGAAACGGAACGTCAACTGCAGGAACGTTCGGTTAGCCTGCAAAAGGCGGAAAGTCGCCTGCAAAACGTGGAAGCGCGGCTGAATG
Source organism: Chloroflexota bacterium (assembly GCA_026713245.1). GTDB lineage: Bacteria > Chloroflexota > Anaerolineae > Aggregatilineales > Phototrophicaceae > UBA6055. The sequence continues at coordinate 6,951 of JAPOOU010000115.1, read as the reverse complement.
AAGCTGAACGCAAATTATTACAAGATTCGCCCGTGTGGCAACTGCGCGAACCAGTCGGCTACTATCTGGGATATTCCGGTTTCGTGACGAATCGCTCCGAGGTGACGCTGGTCTTCTGCAAGCTGAGCGCCGTTGACGCGCAAGGCAATGATTCTGCTGTCGACGGTCACTTTTTCTTTTTGACAATCAGCGCTAATTTGACCGAAGACGTAATTCCAGCAACTGATTACCGGCTTGTCGGGCGCGATAAGGACAGTGCGAAGTGGAGTGCCAAGTATTTGAGCGATGAATATTACATGGACAAAAGAGTGCTTGAAGTATCCCCATTCAAATGGTCATCCGAAAAAGACTGGGAGGATAACTTCCAGGATTGGCAGGATCATCTGCGCGCATTCTGCGACGAGACTATCAATCCATAGCCGATAAGCCCAAAAAAAGCCGCCGTAATGCAAGCGGCGGCTTTCGCGACTCTTAAGACGATTGCAGTTTGACTCAGACCGGCGCCTCGATTTCGTCGGCGATCTCGTCCTCTTCGACGCTCATCATGATGAGCGCCCCGTCGTCGTCCACGTCGATGCGGACGACACTCGCCAGGCCGAACTCTCCTGAAAGGATGCCGTCCGACAAACTATCTTCGATTTCGTTTTGAATCAACCGGCGCAGGGGGCGAGCGCCGTATTCGGGATCGTATCCGTTTTCCGCCAGCCATTCGCTGCCGGCGACGGTCAATTCCAGCGTGATTGCATGCTCTAGCAAGCGCTCTCGCACCTTGTTCAGTTCGAGGTCGACGATCTGCTTGATCTCGTCGCGAGTTAGCGAGCGGAAGATGATGGTCGCGTCGACGCGGTTGAGGAATTCGGGACGAAACATGCGATGCAACTGGTCCGTCACATTGCGGCTCATATCTTGGTAGGCTTCCTCGTCCATCTTGTCGAGATCAAGCTGTGTATTGAAACCCAGACTGGAATTGGGCTTGATCAAGTCCGCGCCGACATTGCTGGTCATGACAATCATGGCATTGCGGAAGTCGACGCGGCGCCCGCGGGCATCGGTCAACGTGCCTTCTTCCATGATTTGCAGCAACATGTTGAAGGCTTCCGGATGCGCCTTCTCCACTTCGTCAAAAACGATAATGCTATAGGGACGACGGCGGACGGCTTCGGTCAACTGACCGGCATCTTCGTAGCCGACGTAACCGGGCGGGGCGCCGACCAGGCGCGCGACCGAGTGCCGCTCCATGAATTCGCTCATATCGAGTTGGATAAGCGCCTCTTCGCTGCCAAAAAGGAATTCCGCCAGCGCTTTTGTCAGTTCGGTTTTGCCCACACCGGTGGGACCGAGAAACATGAAGGAGCCGATCGGGCGCCGCGGATCCTTCAGGCCGGCGCGGGCGCGGCGCACGGCTTTGCTGATAGAGACTATGGCCTCGTGCTGGCCGACAATCCGGTCGTGCAGTTTGTCTTCCATCTCCATCAAGCGTTCGCTTTCCTCGTTGGCGATTCGCGTGACCGGAATGCCGGTCCACATGGCTGCGACTTCGGAAATATCGTCGCCTAGCAAGCGCGGCTGGCCGGTTTCTTCGTTCCAATTGTGGCGGATATCCGCCAGCGTCGCGTCCAATGATTCGTGGCGCAACTTGAGCGTATCGGCTTCTTGTTGTTCGCCGGCGGCTTCCGCCAATTCAATTTCGTCGCTCAGTTCCTCAAGCTCGTCCATCACCCGGCGTACCGCAGCGGCTTCCGGACTCTTGTACATGCGCAGTCGCGCTGCAGCTTCGTCTATCAGGTCAATCGCTTTGTCGGGCAGAAATCGATCGGGGATATAACGCGCGGATAGATTGGCGGCGGTTTCGATAGCGTCATCGGTGATTTCAACATTGTGATGATCTTGATAAGGAAATTTGATACCCTGCAAAATCTCGATTGTTTCTTCGATCGTGGGTTCGTCAACCTGGATCTGCTGAAATCGTCGTTCAAGCGCGGCGTCACTTTCGATGTGTTTGCGGTATTCGTCCAGCGTGGTCGCGCCGATACATTGCAGTTCGCCACGCGCCAGCGCCGGCTTTAGAATATTGGCGGCGTCGACGCTGCTGCCGGCCGAACCGGCGCCCACTAACATGTGCACTTCGTCGATGAACAGGATCGTGTCCGACGCCTTGAGTTCTTCGATCACACGCTTGAGCCGTTCTTCAAATTGGCCACGGTACATGGTGCCGGCAACGAGAGAGCCAACATCCAACTGCAAGACACGCTTGTTGAGCAGTGGCTTGGGCGTGTCGCCCTCGACAATGCGTTGCGCCAAACCTTCAACGATGGCTGTCTTGCCCACACCGGGTTCGCCGATCAACGCAGGATTGTTCTTACGTCGCCGGCTTAGCACCTGGATGACCCGCTCTATTTCCATTTCCCGTCCGACCACAGGGTCCAGCTTCCCGGTTTCTGCCAGGCTGGTCAGGTCGGTGGCCAGTTGATCCACCAGTGGGGTATTGTCCTTGCGCGAGGGCCTGCCCGTGGGACGGTCCTGCATCTTCTGCTGTGATTGCACCGGGCTTTCTTGCAGCACCTTGCTAGTCTGGCGGCGCACTTCTTCCGGGCTCACGCCCAGGCGGCGCAAGACATCCAGGGCGATGCCCTCTTGTTGGCGCACTAAACCGAGCAGCAGGTGCTCGGTGCCGATATAGTGATGTCCCATGCGGCGCGCTTCGTCCACAGCGAGTTCCAATACTTTTTTGGTCCCCGGGGACAAATCAAGCTGGGTATTGCTGGATTTTCCTTCGGAAGTAGAGAGACGCGTTACCAACTCTTCGACTCGACGCAGGTCCAGTCCCAGGTCGCGCAGTACCCGGCCGGCGACTCCGCCTTCTTCCCTCATCAATCCCAGCAGCAAATGCTCAGTGCCAATCTGGTGATGCTGCAAGCGTTCTGCCTCGTCCTGCGCCAGGCTTAGCACGCGCCGCGCCCGCTGTGTGAAGCGTTCCATTTTGTTTGGCACGGGTTCATCCCTCCATCTTCAATGGTGCGCGCCAGAGTTGACCGCAACTGTCCCGTCGACACGCGGTTACGGGCACGGGCGCATATTTTGGCGGTATCCGCTTGAATATGGGCCGTTCATGCGCAGGTCCGCCTGGCGCTTACACGCCGCAGTATACATCGTCAGTCGTCCTTGTCCATTACTCGCGCCGTCCCAATCTCGACCGTTCGCGGCAAAGGACATTGCTCTTGCATTGGACTGCTCAACAGGACTGTTAATCTGCACCTAGATTGTCTTTTGGATTGTGACCGCATGCGGCGATGTTGATTGCTGGACGGTCGGGCGAAATAGCAAAACGCGCATCTCAATAAAACAGAACGTCCGGCTATTATACCAATTGCTCTACACTAAGCGGTAGACCTCCGTTGCGGGATCGCGAAAAGACTTTTAGTAAAACATATTCAACGTATGCTAGCGGAGACCACAGAAATTATCAACGTAGAACCGTCATTTTGCACGAAGAACTTACTTGCCATGTGGTCGGAACAAATCTATAACACATCAGCCGGAAAACGAAAAAGGCGCCCACGCGGGCGCCTCTGTTTGTATAAACCGCAGCGCTCATGCGACCAGCAGACATACTGATTTTGAGTGAGCGCGACAAGTCTGGAACCGTTTCGCCGATAGCGCGCCGAGCGGCTCCTAGCATATCCTAATCTTCAGTTTGCGCCTCAGGCTCGGCTGGCGGATCAGCCGCCGGCGCTTCCATTGGCATTGAGGCGGATTCCTGAATTGCCATTTCCCAGTCAAGGTCCAGATACTCCGTCGAGTTCACGGATTTCAAACTCAAGCCGAGGCGCCGTTCTTTGATATCAATCTTGACAATGCGCAGGACCAGTTCGTCACCGCGCTTGACTACGTCTCGCGGGTGGCTAACTCGCTCGCCGGATAGTTCCGAAATGTGGATCAAACCTTCTACCGCGTCGTTGTCGATCAAGCGCGCGAATGCGCCAAACTTGGTGAGTTTGGTGACGCGACCGCGTACGAGTTGACCCCGCCGTAGCGAGCCGGCAACTTCGTCCCATGGGTCACTCATTATGCGACGCCGACTGAGGCCAATCCGCCGCGCGTCGGAATTGATGCTGATGACTTCAACCTCGACTTCGTCGCCGACGCTGACCACCTGCCGCGGGTGAGTTATGTGCCCCCAGGCCAACTCGGTCAGGTGTACCAGGCCCTCGGCGCCGCCGATATCGACAAAGGCGCCAAATGTCTCCAGGCTGACGACCGTCCCTTTGCGGATCTCGCCCAAGGCGAGCTCTTCGATCAGTTCTCGTTTGCGCCGCTGACGGACTTCGCGCGTGGCGGCTCGTTCGGACAGGATTAGACGATTGCGCTTGCGATCAACTTCCATTACCTTGACGCCGATCGGCTGATTTACCATCGGGCTGTAACGCTCTTCCGGCGTTTCGCCGGACATGCCCCTCGCGCGTTCCTCGGCCAGTTGGCTCTGTGGCACGAAACCGCGCAGTCGCCCAAAGCGCACAATCAATCCGCCTTTGTTATAGCCGCCGATCGAAGCTTCATAAACGTTTTTGGATTTGGCGAATTCTTCGGCTTTGCGCCAATCAAGCTCTTCAAGCGCATGGTTAATGGACAAGACAGTCTCGCCACGATGGTTGCGGGGATTAACGACGTAGACATCGACTTCGGCCCCGACGATAAGAGATTCGAGCATTTTGCGCGTCATCAATTCCAGTTCGCGCCCGGGCACGAGGCCCTCGTCGCCGTCCCCGAGATCCACGAATACCGCAGTGGGCGAGGTCTTGGTAATGACGCCGCCGCAGATCTGACCTCGACGGTATTTGGGCGGGTCGTCGTCCTTGGGCCCCGGTTCTTTCTTGGTCTGGGCGGAACTCTCAGTGGCGGGCTCCCGGGCTTCAGATTCCGCAGGCGCTGCCACTGTTTCACTCTCTGAACCCTCGGCAACCGGATCCGATGTGACAACCGTTCCATCATTTGACGGTACGCTGTCTGTTTCGCTTGCCTCTGCCGACGCATCCGCTTGCACGGCGGAATTTGGTTCAGTGTCGGGAGACTCCAATTCATCCGGATTATTGTTGATGCCGGATCTTGCCTGTGTCGCCACGTTTTCGCCTTTCACGCCAGCGTCTTCCGTTAAAGCGTCCGCTTTCTCGGCGGCAACCGCGTCTATCTGCGACAACTCGGCGGACGACTCGCTCTCTACGACCTCGTCGTCCTTGCCTAGTTCTTCTGCGCTCATAGTTGTGTCCTACGTCCGTTACCCAGAGTATCGAACATAATTATAGCCAGTGCAAAGGCAGAATCAAAGGACTAATTGACCAACCGGACATAATTGGCACGGGCTAGGAGTTCTGTCATCGGCGCCGAAAATAGCGATACACGAGAGTCGTCCGCATGTGCCTTGGCGCGATGGCAGTCGGGTACTGCTCAGTTCTCGTCATCCGCCGTTTGCGAGAGGAAATCGGCGTATTCTTCGTCATCATATTCTTCGTTGTAATATTCGCCGGTCTGGTAACCGCCGTCGTAATAGTCTTCAGGTTCGTTGTCGGAATCGTCAGCGCCGTCGGCGTAATCGCTCTGTTGGTCGACATGTCCAGAGAAGCGAAGCTGTCCATCATGCTCGTCGATGACAACCAGGTCGCCGTCATCAAAATTGCCCTTTAGCAACTGCACACTCAATGGATTCTCGATATGTCGCTGTACCGCTCTGCGCAGCGGACGGGCGCCAAATTGAGGATCGAAACCTTGTTTCGCCAGCCAATAGCGCGCTGGTTCGGTGAGATGGATCGCCAGGCCGGATTCGTGCATCCGTTCCGCCAATCCTCGGATTTGCAGATCGACCATTTGCTCGACGGCTTGCAGATTGAGCGGTTCAAAAATGATGACCTCGTCAATACGATTGAGGAATTCTGGCCGGAAGGTATCGCGCATGGCCTTTTCGATTGCACGATGGTCTGCGATGGCGCGGTCGTCATGCTGCAAAAAACCCAGGGCGCCGCCTTGTTTGGCAAACTCCGTGCCCAGGTTGCTCGTCATGATCAGCACGGTATTGCGGAAGTCGACGATATGGCCCTGTCCGTCCGTCATGCGTCCGTCTTCCAGTACCTGTAGCAACGCGCTCCAAACATCGGGGTGCGCCTTTTCGATCTCATCAAAGAGCACGACGCGGTAGGGACGACGGCGTACGGCTTCAGTAAGCTGGCCGCCCGCTTCATAACCGACATAGCCGGGCGGCGCGCCAAACAAGCGGCTGACGGTATGCTTTTCGCGGTATTCGCTCATGTCGACGCGCACCAGCGTGTCTTCGTCATCAAACATAAACTCCGCGAGCGCTTTGGCCAATTCGGTTTTGCCCACGCCACTTGACCCGAGAAAGATAAAGGAGCCGATCGGGCGTTTGGGATCCTTCAAGCCGCTGCGGGCGCGGCGAATGGCATCCGCAAGCGCAGCCACAGCATTTTCTTGGCCTATGACGCGCTCGTTAATGACCTCTTCCATTCGCAGCAGTTTTTCAGATTCGGTTTCGAGCATGCTCTGCACCGGGATACCCGTCCATTGCTCAACCACCTGGGCGACATTGTCCGCGGTGACGACCTCGTCCAGTGTATGTTCCTGTCGCCAGGCGTGGCGCGCGTGATCGAATTCTTCCTCCAGTTGGATGCGCTGCATTTTACAGTCGGCGGCCCGCTCATAGTCTCGCGCCAGGCCGGCAGCTTGCTCCTCTATCGCCAATTGATCGATCGTTTCCCGCATTTCTTTCAAGCGTGGCGGCATGGAAAAGAGCGCGACTCGCAACTTCGCCGACGCTTCGTCCAACAGATCAATAGCTTTGTCGGGCAGTTTGCGCTCGGTCAAATACCTTGCGGACAAACGCGCTGCCGCTTCAATTGCGTCGTCGGCGACTGTCAAATTGTGGTGGGCTTCGTAACGATCGCG